>ONNK01000030.1 GCA_900319185.1 uncultured Bacteroidales bacterium | reverse complement strand
TCCAGCCATCTGGACGGCTACGGCATCCGCCGCTGTGCCGTCGAGAACAACGTCACCATCTTTACGGCCCTCGAGACCGTAAGGGTGCTGCTGGACGTACTGGAAGAGATCACTCTCGGTATTTCGACCATCGACGAGGAATACAAGTAATGGAAAAAGGGCTCTTCACCGTCGCTCTCAACAAGGAGATCGCTCCAGGGGTCTTCCGCCTCGAAATCGAGTCGGAAGACCCGGCTTTCCTCATTCACGGAGAGTTCGTGAACCTCGGGATCGACGGGTTCTACCTGCGCCGGCCGTTGTCGGTCTGCGACAGTGAGCCAGGACGTATCACCCTGGTTTATAAAGTGGTAGGTCAGGGAACGAGGGCTCTCTCCGCACTCGAACCGGGAGCAGTCCTGAGCCTGCTCACCGGACTTGGCCGTGGTTTCGACCCCACCGCCTGCACAGCCAGCGCGCTGCTGGTCGGCGGCGGCCTGGGCACCCCGCCCCTGTACGCCCTGGCAAAGGAACTGAAGGCCGACGGCAAGAAGGTTACGGCTGTACTTGGATTCAACGGCGTGGAAGACATGATCCTTGTCGACGATTTCCGTCAGGTATGCGATGAGGTCGTCGTATCCACCGTCGACGGGTCATACGGGATCAAGGGTTTCGTCACCGACGCCATCGACGCCCTGAAGCCTTCCTTCGACTACTTTTACACCTGCGGCCCGATGATAATGATGAAGGTCGTCTGCGGTAAGCTCGAAACTTCGGGAGAGGCCAGCCTCGAGGAGAGGATGGGCTGCGGTGCAGGCTTCTGCTACTGCTGCAGCATCCAGACGGTGAACGGCCCCAGGCGCGTCTGCAAGGACGGGCCGGTATTCAAGAAGGAGGAGATAATATGGTAAAGGACCTTTCTGTCGAACTCTGTGGCATCCGCCTGCAGAACCCTGTCATCCCGGCCAGCGGAACCTTCGGTTTCGGCCTGGAGCTGGCCGACAGTTTCGACCTGAACGTGCTCGGAGCCATCTCCCTGAAGGGAACTACCCTGGAGCCGCGCTACGGCAACCCTACCCCCCGCGTGGCGGAGTGCACCGAAGGAATGATCAACTCCGTAGGTCTCCAGAATCCCGGTATCGACGTGCTCGTGACAGAGAAGGTCCCGGCACTGCGCAAGGTCTACTCGCAGCCGGTGATAGCCAATATCAGCGGATTCTCGCTGGATGAATACAGGGAGTGCTGCCGCAAGGCTGACGCCTGCGAAGGAATTGACATCATCGAGGTGAACATCTCCTGCCCCAACGTACATAACGGCGGCATGGCCTTCGGTACCTCGGCGGAGTCAGCGGCCGAGGTCACCGGGACGGTGAAGGAGGTCTGCCGCAAACCAGTCTTCATCAAGCTGAGTCCCAATGTGACCGACATCGTCGCCATCGCCCGCGCCTGCGAAGATGCAGGTGCTGACGGACTGACGCTTGTCAATACATTTTTGGGGATGAGGATAGATATCGCACGCCGCAAACCGGTAATAGCCAACAAGATGGGCGGATTCTCCGGCAGGGCGGTCTTCCCCATAGCCCTCAGGATGGTGTACCAGGTAGCGCACGCCTGCAAGGTCCCGGTGATGGGCTGCGGAGGAGTTGCGACCGCCAGGGACGTCATCGAGATGATGATGGCCGGCGCCACTGCTGTGCAGGTCGGGGCGGAGAATCTCCGCAATCCCTTCGCCTGCCCCGAGATCATAAACGAGCTTCCGGCCGTAATGGGGGAACTTGGTATCGAAAGTTTGCAAGACATCATAGGAACAGTATGAACAGAGACGTCATAATAGCGTGCGACTTCAACGGCAGGGAGGCTACCTTGGACTTCCTCGACAAGTTCGCCGGACAGGAACGCAAGCCCTTCGTCAAGATAGGCATGGAGCTGTTCTACAGCGCCGGACCTGACATCGTACGGGAGATCAAGGCCAGGGGGCACAGGATCTTCCTTGACTTGAAGCTCCACGACATACCGAATACTGTAAAGAAAGCAATGAGAGTGCTTTCCGAGCTCGATGTGGATATGACCAATGTCCACGCTGCTGGCACGGTGGCGATGATGAAGGCCGCCGTCGAGGGCCTTACCAGGCCCGACGGGACGCGGCCGCTGCTCATCGCCGTGACCCAGCTGACATCCACGAGCGAGGACGCCATGCGTAACGAATTGCTCATCGGTGCAGGCATAAACGAAACTATTGTCAAGTATGCCCGCAATGCCAAAGAGGCGGGGCTCGACGGAGTCGTCTGCTCGCCGCTGGAGGCCGGCATGGTCAAGGCCGCCTGCGGCAGCGGTTTCCTGGCCGTGACGCCCGGCATCCGCTTTGCGGACGCCGCGGCCGACGACCAGGTCCGCATCACCACCCCGGCCCGGGCCCGGGAGATCGGCTCCGACTACATCGTAGTCGGCCGTCCGATCACCGCAGCCCCGGACCCCGTTGCCGCCTACAACCGCTGCCTGGCTGAGTTTGTAGGTTGACTTTCATGGAGGAAGCTATGCCCTGAAAAACCGTGGCCGCCCGTGGCCTCGTGAACGGGGGGACCGCAAGCGAAGCGCAGTGGTGGGATGGAGCGAAGCGGAAGTTTTTCAGGACATAGCTTCCGCAAAAGGATATTGAAACATTAAGGATATGAAGAAAGATATAGCTAAGCAACTGCTGTCGATCGGGGCAGTGTTCCTGAGGCCGGAAGAACCCTTTACCTGGGCCAGCGGCATCAAGAGCCCGATCTATTGCGACAACCGCCTGACCCTTTCCGCACCTGCGGTGCGGGAGAAAGTCGAGGCCGGCCTGGCGGAGCTAGTCCGCACATACCATCCTGACTGTGAAATGCTTATGGGCACTTCCACGGCAGGTATCGCCCATGCTGCCATCACCGCTACCATCCTCGGACTCCCGATGGGCTACGTCCGCGGTGAAGCGAAGTCGCACGGCAGGACAAACCGTATCGAAGGCCGCATGGACCCCGGCACCAAGGTAGTCGTCATCGAAGACCTCATCTCCACCGGCGGCAGCGCCGTCGAGGTGGTCGAGGCACTGCGCGAAGCCGGAGCCGAAGTCCTCGGCATCGTCAGCATATTCACCTACGGCATGCAGCGCGGCCTCGACCGCATAGCTGCCGCCGGCACGGTAAACCATTCGCTTTGCGACCTGGACACCCTGGTGGAGGTCGCGGCGGCAGAAGGCAGGATAGCTCCCGAGTGGAAGGAGCGCATCCTCGCATTCCGCGACGACCCCTCGGACGAAAGTTGGATCAAATAAAACCGCATACACCATGAAGCATCTCATCGACCCGATGGACCTCTCCAAGCAGGAGACCGACGAAATCATCGCCCTCGCGCAGGACATCATCGCCCACCGCGAACGTTACCAAGGCAGCATGTCACACCGCAAGCTGGCGACGCTCTTCTACGAGCCCAGTACCCGCACCCGACTAAGCTTCACCGCCGCCATGATGGAACTCGGCGGCAATGTCCTCGGATTCTCCGACGCCAAGAACAGTTCCGTCAGCAAGGGAGAAACCGTCCAGGATACTGTGCGCGTAGTGGGCTGCTTCGCCGATGTGATCGCGATGCGCCATTACATCGAGGGCGCACAGCTATACGCCACGGAAGTGTCCCGCGTTCCAATCATCAACGCCGGAGACGGTTCCCACAGCCACCCGACGCAAACGCTTACCGACCTCCTGACCATTCAGAGGGAGCTCGGACACATCGACGGCATCACGATCGGATTCTGCGGCGACCTTCGCTTCGGCCGTACAGTCCATTCGCTCATAAAGGCCCTGTCGCGCTTCAAGGACATCAAGGTCATACTGATCGCTCCTCCGGAGCTCAAGCTGCCCGACTACATCAAGCGCGATGTATGCGAGCGTACCGGCATCCCCTACCGCGAAGTCGAGACTATGGAGGAGGTCATGCCCGAGCTGGACGTGCTCTACATGACCCGCGTGCAGAAGGAGCGTTTCCTGGACGAGGACGAATTCGACCGCGTGAAGGACAGTTTCGTGCTCGATGCCGCCAGGATGGCACTTGCCAAGGAGAAGATGGCCGTCCTGCACCCTCTCCCCCGCGTGAACGAGATCCTGACAGAGGTGGATGACGATCCCCGTGCCGCGTATTTCAGGCAGGTCGAGAACGGCAAGTTCGTGCGCGAAGCGCTCATCGTCAAGCTTCACGAGTGGAAGAACGACCCCGAGCACGGAATGCCCAACCAGGACACCCCTGTTTTCGACGACAAGCTGCGCTGCGGCAACCCCAAATGCATCTGCAACAACGAGCACGCGCCTCACAAATTCCGCCGCGGCGAAGACAACGTCCTCCGCTGCTGGTACTGCGACTCCAAAGTCAGATAAGGGTCATTGGAACACAACATAAAACCGATCGATGAAAACGAAAACTTCACTTATCCTCCTGACCGCAGCCACGGCGCTCCTGCTGGTATCCTGCGGCAAGAATAAGGAGATCGTCGATCTCCCCCGCGCCGCTACGCCTGCATCCATCCAGCAGGCCGTAGACGCCGTCCTGGCCGGCGATGAAGCCGACAATTCTGTACTCTTCGAGAGCCTGATGGTACTCAAGCACGGCAAGGTCCTGTATGAAGGTTGGTACGGAGACGCTGCCCCTGACAAGCCCCACGCCATGTACTCCGTCAGCAAGTCCTTCACGGCCACGGCCGTAGGCATGGCCGTTGATGCCGGACTGCTGAAAGTCACTGACAAGCTCGTCGATTTCTTCCCGGACAAGCTTCCTGAAGAAGTGTCCGACAACCTCAAGGCCGTCACTGTGCACGACCTGCTCACGATGAACTGCGGTCATGAGACCGAAGCTTCGTTCCGCGGCAGCGACGACTGGGTTGCCAGCTTCCTTGCCCATCCTGTCGTGCATAAGCCCGGAACATGGTACTGCTACAACTCGCTCGGTACATACATGCTTTCCGCCATCGTCCAGAAACTGACCGGCGAGAAGGTCCTGGACTATCTTACTCCCCGCCTGTTCGAACCGCTCCACATCGAGACCCCCGTATGGGACGAGAGCCCGCAGGGCATCAATGCCGGCGGCTGGGGCCTCCAGCTCAAGACTGAGGACATGGCCAAGTTCGGTCAGCTCTTCCTCCAGAAAGGTGTGTGGAACGGGAAGCGCCTGGTCAGCGAGGAGTGGATCGCCGAAGCCTCCAAGTATCAGGTGCCTTCCGTCCCCGCCGGCACCCGTCCTGACGAGGTCGAGGCAAAGGGCCTCACTAAGGACAACTGTACCTTCCTGCTAGGTTACGGATATCAGATGTGGATGTGCCCAGAGAACGCATACCGTGCCGACGGAGCCCGCGGACAGTACATCATCATCTCTCCCGACTATGATGCCGTCATAGCCGTGACCGCCAATTCCGGAAACCTCCAGGCAGAGCAGGACCTCATATACAAGTACCTCTTCCCTGCTCTCAAGGAGCTGAAATAGGCTCAGAGAATGATACTTATCAGGCCCGCCAGGGCCATGTATGCATAGACTACCTTGCGCAGCAACGGTAGTCTTATGCGTTTATATATGTGGGAGCCTATCCACATGCCGGCGAGGACCGCCGGCATCGCGTAACACCAGCACCGCAGCACAACCTGGGTAACGAACCCGCTGTCGGCACGGAAAAGGCTCATGGCGGCGTTGCCTATCAGGAAATACCACTGCGTAGCGGCGATGTACTCCTCCTTGGACTTGCAGGACTCCACGAAATATACCACCGCAGGCGGGCCCTGCATTGCGAAGAGCCCGCCGAGAGCGCCGGAGAGCGTACCCATGCCTATCTGGACAGGGGCCGTCGGAGGCAGGTGGATGCGGCCGCTGACAAAGAAGAAATACAGGCTGACCACAATAAGGAACCCGCCCATGACCTGCTTCAAGGCATGGTTGTCAACATGTGCTATCAGACGGACGAAGAAGAAGGAGACGACTATGAATGTGATAAGGATAGGCAGGAGTTTCTTCCATTCCAGATGTCTGTACATCACTACGGCGGGGCCCAATGACGCGACTATTGCGAGCAAGCCGGACAAGGCGGTCGCCTCGGCATAGCTGGGCAAGAGATGGGGCAGGACCGTCATTATGAAGATGCCGAAGCCGAAACCGCTGACGCGCTGGATCAGGGAGGCAAGCAGCGCGAAAAGGACTATCAAAGCGATTGAAGACAGCGGCATAGATGTGATTCGTATATACAAAAATACTACAAATTGTTATATTTGCTCCATCAAAAGACAACTTTTAAATCCTTCATAAAATGAAAGCCAAGCATCTTGCAGGGTTGTTCGCCACCCTTCTGGCCGTTGCCTGCGGCACGCAGAAACCGGCCTCCGTCGTCATCTACTACTCCCAGGGCGGAACCACCAAGGCCGTAGCCGAGCAGTTCGCCGCCCAGACGGGCTCCGACATCATCGAACTCGTACCGGAGACACCTTACCCCGACACCTACCAGGGAACCATCGAGGAGTCCCGCGACGAAGCCACAAAGGGCATCGGCAGGCCACTCGTCCAGTCCAAGTTCAACCTCAAGAAATACGACACCATCTATCTTGGCTATCCCATCTGGTTCGGCACCTACGCGCCGCCTATCACCACCTTCCTTGCTGACAATGACCTCTCCGGCAAGAAACTTGTGCTCTTCTGCACATTCGGAAGCGGCGGCCGCAAGGCCAGCGCGGCCAAGATAGCGGCCGAGTGCCCGGAAGCCGAGATCCTCGGTTCCTTCGGCCTCGCCGCCCGCCGCGTTGACAGCGCCGCAGAGGAAGTCGAAAGGTTCCTCGCATCGCTCGGAGCCGGTGAAGAAAAGCCTATGCTCGGCGCCTTCGGTGACCAGCATCCTATCTCCGAGGAAGAGATGGCCGTCTTCCAGAAAGCAACTGAAAACTACGGATATCTCAACCTCGAACCGCTCTCAGTGGCTACACAGCTGGTTGCAGGCATGAACTATCTGTTCGTCTGCCACTCCGGCGGTCCCAACGGCTCTGCCGAGGTGGAGGTCAGCATCTTCAAGCCTCTCGGCGACGCTGATCCCTATCTCGTAAGCGTCGAGAGGTAAGCCATTCACGAAAGGAGTTCTTCTATCAAAGGAAGGATCGAGAGGTCGGCGGGAAGCCAGCCGACAGAATCCAGTTCACCGGGGCCGAGCCAACGCGCGGCCTCGTGTTCTACCAGGTGCAGGCTGCCGCTGACGATAGAGCAGCGGTAGCAGTGCATCGTAAGATGGAATGATGGGTAATCGTAGTCGATGGTGCATAGGAAGTCGTCGACGGCAATCTCCGTCTCCAGTTCCTCCAGTATCTCGCGCTTCAGCGCCTCCTCGCGGCTCTCCCCCGCCTCAACCTTGCCGCCGGGGAACTCCCAATAGTCCTTCCATTCGCCATAACCCCTCTGGGTGGCGAACAGACGGCCGTCGTGAATGATTACGGCCGCGACTACTTCAATGCGCTTCATACTGCAAATATAGGGATTATTTCCGGACATCAAGCATCGCCTCACAGGCAGTGAGGATGTCCTGGAAGGCGCGCTCGAAGTCACCGGTATACCACGGGTCCGCGACATCGCGTCCGCTACCGGTGTATGACATCATCAGATGGATCTTCTTTTCCGGATCCGACGGGATGATGTACCTGATCCAACGGATATTGCTGCTGTCCATGCAGATGATGCGGTCAAACCTTTCATAATCCTCAGGTACCACGGTGCGGGCGGTTTTCGACGGGTCGAACCATACCCCGTGCTGGTGCAGGCAGCGCCGCGCCGGCGGATAGATGGGATTGCCGTACTCCTCGTCGGAGACGGCCGCGGACTCGATGTAAAAGGAATCCTGAAGACCGCGGGCCTTCACCAGCGCCTTCAGGATGAATTCTGCCATCGGAGAGCGGCAGATATTGCCCGTACACACGAAGAGGATCCTCGTCATCCTATCTCTTCTTAAGCGGGATGTATTTCTCTTCCGAAGTGATGCACTTGTAGGCGGGACGGATGATGCGGCGGCCCTCGAAGTTCAGCTCCTCGTTGCGGTGGGCACACCAGCCGACGATACGCGCCATGGCGAAGAGCGGGGTGTAGATCTCGCGGGGAATGCCGATGCAGTCGTATACGAATCCGGAATAGAAATCGACATTGGCGCATAGCACCTTGCCCTCTCCCTTCACCTCGTAAATGGTCTTGATGGCCACCTTCTCGATGCGTTCCATGAACTCCAGCTCGTCCAGGCGACCCTTCTCGATGGCAAGGTCGCGCGCCATTTCCTTGAGCAGGACGGCACGGGGATCGGATTTAGTATAGACCGCATGGCCGATGCCGTAGATGAGGCCGCTGCCATCGAAGGCCTCTCCAGCCAGCATGCGCCTGCAGCATGCGGCTATCTCCTCTTCGTCAGTCCAGTCGGAGATATCCTTCTTCATGAATTCGATCATGTCGCAGACCTTGAGGTTGGCGCCACCATGCTTGGGTCCCTTGAGGGAACCGATGCCCGCTGCGATGGACGAGAACGTATCGGTACCTGTCGAAGAGGTCACACGGACAGTGAAGGTGGAGTTGTTACCTCCACCATGCTCTGAGTGAAGTATCAGCAGCAGGTCCAGGGTGCGGGCGTCAAGTTCGGTGAAATCACTGCCCTTCAATAAGTAAAGGAAGTTCTCCGCCAGGGAAAGGCCAGGCTGCGCATCCCTGATGTGCAGCGAACGGCCGTGATGGCTGTGGCGGTACATGTTGAAGGCATAGGCGATGGTCGTCGGGAACTTCGATATGAGTTCGATGCTCTGGCGCATGAGGTTGTCGCGTGAGACATCGTCGGGATTCTCGTCGAAGGTATAGAACTCCATGACGCTTCGTGCCAGGATGTTCATGATGTCGTCGCCCTCAAGCTCGATGATGTGCAGGATGGTCTTCTGCTCCAGCGGCATGTTGTCGAATATAAGGTCCTTGAAAGCCTGGAGCTCCTCCGCGTCCGGCAGACGGCCGGAAAGCAGCAGGAAGCAAATCTCCTCATAGCCGAAGCGTTTCTCCTTCATGATGGCATGGACAAGGTCCTTGACCTCGTAGCCACGGAAATACAGCCTTCCCTCTATGGGGACGATGGTCCCGTCGTCGAGACGGTCATAACCCACGACATTACCGATGTTCGTGAGTCCGACGAGTACGCCGGTGCCGTCCTCGTTGCGGAGGCCTCGCTTGACGTCGAGTTTCTTGAAGAGTTCGGCATCCATCCGGGTGCAGCTCTTCATCTCGTCCGAGAGCTTGTATATCAGGTATTCGTTAAGGTTCTTCCGTGTCATAACACTTGTCTTTGTCCGTTTCTAATAGTCCTTCCCGGCCGAGACGGCGTTGAGCGCCGATCCGGCACGGAACCATCCGATCTGCTGGGCGTTGTAGCTGTGTCTCGCAGAAATCCTCTCCACGCTTCCATCCACATGGTGCAGCACTATGGCGAGAGGCTTTCCGGGAACGATGGACGAGCAAAGGACGCTGATCCTGTCCCCCTGCCGGACCTTGTCGTAATCCGCCGGATCGTCGAAGGTCAGGGCCAGCACGCCCTGCTTCTTGAGATTGGTCTCGTGTATGCGTGCGAAACTGCGTGCAAGGATCGCCTTGACACCGAGATAGCGCGGCTCCATGGCGGCATGCTCGCGGCTCGAGCCCTCGCCGTAGTTGTCACCGGCAACTATGACGCTGCCGCCCTCCGCATCGCGGAATCCGGCGGCACGGCCGGCGACATCGGCGCCGGTCTCACCGGTGAAGGCGTCGGTGGCGCCGAGCAGGAGATTCTTCGATATATTCTGAAGATGACCGCGGAAACGCAGCCATGGGCCGGCCATGGATATATGGTCTGTCGTGCATTTCCCGGCGGTCTTGATAAGCAGGGGAAGCTCTATGAAGTCCTTTCCGTCCCAGGCCGGGAACGGCTCCAGGCGCTGGATGCGTTCGCTCGACGGGTCTATCTCCGGTTCAGGGCTTCCCGGGACGGGAGCCATGTATCCGGAGGCACCGGCGGCGAAGCCCCTGGGAGGGAGCTCGTCCACACTGGGCGGCTTGATCCCCTCGGGGATGGAGAACGTCCCGCTGAACGCAAGGGCGATGGCTACCTGAGGAGATACGATGAAAGCATGCGTATTGGGATTGCCGTCAGCACGTTTGGCGAAATTGCGGTTGAATGAGGTGACAATGGTATTGGGCTTGCCTTCGTCCTTGGCCGCGACGTCGCGCTTCCACTGGCCGATGCACGGGCCGCAGGCGTTCGCCATGATCACGGCGCCGGCCTCGCGCAATGTCGCCAGGAGGCCGTCCTGCTCAGCTGTCTGCTTGATCCTTTCGCTGCCGGGATTGACTATAATGCGGGCCTGCGGCTTCAGTCCGGCGTCCATCGCGGAGCGGGCCACGGCCGCAGCGGCCGCAAGGTCCTGATAAGAAGAATTGGTGCAGGAACCGATGAGGCTGACCTCGACCTTCTTGGGGAAGCCTTTCTCCGCCACTCTGGCGGGCATCTCCGACAGCGGGCACGCCGCATCGGGAGTGAACGGTCCGTTGACATACGGCTCCAGGGAGGAGAGGTCTATCTCGATGACACGGTCATAATAGCGGGTAGGATCAGCCAGGACCTCGTCATCGGCACGCAGGTGCTCCTCGTTCATGACCGCCATCGTAGCGACGGCCGAACGGCCGGTAGCCTTGAGGTATGCCACCATCTTGGCGTCAAAGGGGAAAACGGAGCATGTGGCGCCAACCTCGGCTCCCATGTTGCATATCGTAGCTTTGCCAGTACAGGATATGGTCTTCGCGCCATCGCCGAAATACTCGATGATGGCATTGGTGCCGCCCTTGACGGACAGGATGCCCGCCAGTTTGAGTATGACGTCCTTCGGGGAAGCCCATCCCTTGAGGCTGCCAGTCAGCTTCACACCAATCAGGCGGGGGACCTTGAGCTCCCAGTCCATCCCGGCCATGACGTCCACCGCGTCAGCGCCGCCGACGCCGATGGCGATCATGCCCAGGCCTCCCGCATTGGGGGTATGCGAGTCCGTACCGACCATCATTCCGCCAGGGAAAGCATAATTCTCCAGGACTATCTGGTGTATGATACCTGCGCCGGGCTTCCAGAATCCCATTCCGTACCTGGAAGCCGCCGACTCGAGGAACGAGTATACCTCACGGTTGGCAAGGCATGCCTCCGGAAGGTCGGATTCCGCGCCTCTCTGAGCGCAGATCAGATGGTCGCAATGGATGGAAGTAGGAGCACATACGCTGTCCTTGCCGGCGTTCATGAACTGGAGCACGGCCATCTGGGCCGTAGCATCCTGCATGGCGACGCGGTCCGGACGGAAAAAAGCGTAATCCCCTCTCCCAAGGAAGTCACCCGGCTCGAACAGATGGGCGAACAGTATCTTCTCAGCAAGGGTAAGCGGCCTGGCAAACGCTGCCTTAGCCACTTTCACCCGGGCTCCGTACGTTTCGTAATGGGCCCGGATCATATCCATGTCGTAAATCATAGCCAGGGATTAGGAGTATGTCAGATGGTCCTTCCGGGATAAGCCTCCAGAGCGGCTGCAAGTACCTTCATGGCCTTGCGGAGCTCGGGAACCTCAAGGACATATGCGATACGCACCTGATGCGTGCCCATTCCCGGCGTCCTGTAGAAGGAAGCCGCAGGCGTGACCATCACGGTCTCGCCGTCCATGCGGAACTCGGTGAGCAGCCATTTGGCGAAAGCCTCGGCATTGTCCACCGGCAGCTCGGCCACGGTGTAGAAAGCGCCGTACGGCATCGGTGTGAACACACCCGGCATGGCGTTGAGCGCCTCCACGGCAGTGTCACGGCGGCGGATATACTCCTCGCGGACTTCATCGAAATACTCCTGCGGAGTGTCAAGCGCGCCGATAGACGCATACTGGCCGAAAACGGGCGGACATAGGCGCGACTGGGCGAACTTGAGTGCCGCGGCCATCACGTCCTTGTTGTGCGAAGCGATGACTCCGATACGTGCGCCGCAGAGATTGTAACGCTTGGATACGGAATCGACCAGGATGACGTTCTGTTCGCAGCCCGGTATGTTCATGGCGCTGAAATGCGGCTCGTCGGTATAGCAGAACTCGCGGTAGACCTCGTCCGAGATCAGGAACAGCCCGTGACGGCGGCAGAAGTCACCGAGCTTCATCATTTCGTCCTTGGTGAAGAGCTTGCCGGAAGGGTTGCAAGGGTTGCAAAGGAGCACGGCCTTGGTCTTGGGCGTGACGAGCGCCTCGAACGCACTGATGTCCGGGACTTTGAATCCTTCGCGTATGTCGGTATGGACTGCCTTGAGAGTCAAGCCGTTGAGAAATGCGAATGTCTGATAATTGGTATAGAAGGGTTCCACCACGATGATCTCGTCACCCGGATCGGCGGCTATCTGCATCGCCACGGCGAATGCCTCGCTGCCGGCCACCTCCACGAGGAGTTCGGAGACTTCGAGATCGATGCCGATCTTGCGATAGTACTTCTCTACAAGTCCCTTCCTGAGCTCCATGAGTCCAGCGGAATTGGTGTAGGAAAGGTGGTGCATGCTCTCGCACTTTCGGATGACTGCGTCAATGGCGCAGTCCGGCGACTTGATGTCCGGAGCTCCGACGTTCAGATGATAGACTTTGACGCCGGAGGCCTCGGCTGCCTCGGAGAAAGGAACGAGTTTGCGAATCGCTGATGCAGGCATTGCCTGAACCTTGGAAGAGGTTCTAGGGACGTTGGAAGAACTCATAATTATACACTTTTAACTAACCACTTCCGCAATATACGAAATAATTTTTAAAAAATATTCAAAACGCGGAAAAATGTTAGTCAAGTGCGGTCATTTCTTCTTTTTGTCTGAGGAACGTCCTATACCGAAGACACTTATATTTTGTATCAGATAGTCGACTGCGATGCCGGAAGGCACGCGATGATAGCTGACCGTCAGGTCCACCACCCCGTTCAGGGGCCGGGTGACGGTATTGAGACGCTTGAGACGTTTGCCGAGACCGGGATCCTTCTCGACAATCTCGCATTTGAGGGTGTTGTCCATGGAAGGATTGAAACGCATGCCCTTGACCGTGACGGTCGAGGCGTCCTTCCATACGATCTCCTTGTAGACGAACACGCTCGGAGCGAGTTCGATGGCCCGAAGGAACTGCTGCTGCTTGTTGGCAGAGCGTATCGTATCGGTATAGTGAAGGGTCTTGGGCTGTTTGCGCAGGTCTTCCTTATAATTGTCACCGTCAGCACGCAGCGGCTGGAAGGCCAGCACAGCTACAAGCATGACAGTTAGATATTTAATGAATCTCATGTATGTTTCCTCTTATTGGATTGGCAAATATACTAAAATTACGCCAAGTACAAGAAATGGACCGCAAGAAATCAATTTTTAAAGAAAATGTCTATCTTTACAACAATGTACTGAAAACCGAAGCAGTTCAAATGAAGAAAACACTTAACGATATCTGTGCGGCATATACCCTCGCTGACGAGGTGAAGGCCATGGGTATCTATCCTTATTACAGGCCCATCTCATCAGGGCAGGATCCCATCGTGAAGATGGCGGACGGAAGTGAGGTCCTGATGTTCGGTTCCAACTCCTACCTCGGCCTGTCAGATGATCCCCGGTTGAAAGAAGCGGCCGTCAAGGCCACTGAGAAATATGGTTCCAGCTGCTCCGGCAGCCGTTTCCTCAACGGTACCCTGGACATCCACCAGGAGCTTGAGGAGAAGCTCGCCCGTTTCGTGGGCAAGGAAGAGGCTGTCACTTACAGCACCGGCTTCCAGGTCAACCTCGGAGTAGTGAGCTGCCTGGGGTTCCGTGGAGGATTCACTTTCCTGGATTCGCTTGACCATGCATGTATCATAGACGGCAGCCGGCTCGGCTTCAGCCAGGTCCGCAAGTTCCCCCACAATGACATGCAGGGGCTCGAGAAGAAACTCCGCGCCGTTCCGCGCGGAGCATACAAGTTCATAGTGGTCGACGGCATCTATTCGATGGAGGGCGACATCGCCAAGCTCCCCGAAATAGTGGCGCTCTGCAAAAAGTACAATGCCAGCGTAATGGTGGACGACGCCCACGCGCTTGGTGTAATCGGTGAGAACGGCTCCGGTACTGCCAGTCATTTCGGCCTGACGAAGGAGACCAACCTCATCATGGGCACTTTCTCCAAGAGCTTCGGCTCGCTCGGAGGCTTCATCGCCGGCGACCATACGGTCATCAATTTCCTCAAGCACAACTCCCGTTCCCTGATATTCAGCGCATCCATGACACCGGCTGCGGTGGCCGCGGCCTCCAAGGCCCTCGACATCATGATCGAGGAGCCCGAGCGCAGGGAGAGGCTGTGGGATGTGACGAGGCATGCCCAGGCCGCGTTCAGGGCCGCCGGATTCGACATCGGCCATACCGAGTCGCCTATCATCCCGCTCTTCGTCCGTGACACGATCAAGGCCATGAAGACTGTACGCATGGCATACGAACGCGGTGTTTTCGTCACACCGGTCATAGCGCCGGCAGTGCCGGAGTCGGACGTCCTCATCCGTTTCGCACTCATGGCCACGCACAGCAAAGAACAGGTGGATACAGCGGTCGGAGTCCTCACCGAGATCTTCAAGGAACTCGAAATCATCCATTGACATGGTCATCCTCATCACAGGCATAACCTCCGGATTCGGCCGCGCCATAGCGCAGCGGCTGAGTGCCGACGGGCACAAGGTATACGGAACGCACCGCAAGGCAGAGGATTTCCTGCCGGGAGTTACCTATATCCGCGCGGACGTACAGTCCGCCGGAGACTGCGAAGCCGCAGTCCGGCAGGTATTGGATGCAGAAGGGCGCATCGACGTTTTCATCAACAACGCCGGTATGGGGATAGGAGGTCCGCTCGAGTTCTCGTCCCTCGAAGACGCGGAGCGCCAGATGGATATCAACTGGATGGGAATGGTCCGATTCCTCCATTACGTCCTGCCTGCGATGCGCGCGCAAGGTGGAGGCAAGATACTGTGTTTCAGCTCGATCGGCGGCCTGATGGGACTCCCCTTCCAGGGGCTTTACTCCGCTTCAAAGTTTGCCATCGAAGGTTATTGCGAGGCCTTGCGCCTCGAGACCAAGGCCTTCGGCATCCAGGTAGTGGTGATTGAGCCTGGCGATTTCGCGACTTCCTTCACGGCCCAGCGCAAGAGCGTCGCGGATCAGGAGGCGTATGATGTGTACAAGTCTTACGCCCGTTCGCTCGCGAGCATAGAGAAGGACGAGACCACCGGCTTGAAGCCGGAATACCTGGCGGCGAAAATTTCGAAGATCGTCATGAAGAAGCGGCCGAAGTACCACTACATCATCTCCACGCTCGAACAGCGTCTCTCAGTGACGCTCAAGGCCATCCTTCCGCCCAGCTGGTTCGCCCGCATCCTAGGATCGTATTATCATCTATAACTATAACCATGGAACCCAAGAAACTCTATCTTGTCAAGGAAGGCAAGAAGGTCTGCGGACTGTGCAACGGTATTGGCGAGTATTTCGAGATCGACCCGACGATCATCCGCCTGGCCTGGCTCGTGTTCGTATTTATCGGAGGTACCGGTCTGCTGGCCTATTTCATAGGCGCGCTGGTCGTGCCTACGAAGCCGACGAATCCTTAGCCAGCCGGTATATCTTGTATCCCGTCGCCGCGACCAGGATGGACATCAGCGGCGATATCAGGTTGAACAGGCAATAAGGCAGATACTCGAGGGTAGGAACCTTGAGTACGGTAGCCTGTGTCATACCACAGGAGTTCCACGGTATGAGCACCGAGGTCACGGTAGCCGAATCCTCGGTCGAGCGGCTCAGCAGCCGGCTCTCAAAGCCTTTCTCCTTGTACAGGTCCTTGTAGAGGTTGCAAGTCAGGATGATGGACAGATACTGGTCAC
>ONNK01000162.1 GCA_900319185.1 uncultured Bacteroidales bacterium | reverse complement strand
TGAGGAGGATGGTATAGTCTATCCTTCGTATATCTACCGCCAGTACGACAATTCCGGCAGCAATTGGAGCATTGAGCTCGTGAAGGATGGCAGCGTCGAGATATCGCGTTCCGGTTCTGACTACAGGATCAAGGCTTACTTCACGACGCCTTCCGGCTCGTATTCTTGTGATTATGAAGGTCCTCTTACGATCATCGACAACCGTCAGGATACGCCTTCGGGCGACGATATCCCGAAGAACGTGGAGATGAAGGGCATCACCCGTGTCGTAGCCGAGGACTGGGGCAAGGTATGGGACGGCATCGAGTGTACTGACTACCGTGACTGGATCCTGTATTTCTATGACAAGGATGCCGGAAGCACCAAGGAGTACACCTGCGTGGAGATCCTCACCGAGGAAAAATACGACAAGTCGCTTCCTGAGGCCAAGTTCAGCAAAGTCATCGTCCCGGATAAGAACAAGACATCAGAGTTTGTGCCTGGTGTCATCATCGGCGGCTACTCTGACGAGGACAGCAATGCCTGGGGCACCTGGTACTGCAAGGGTGGTATAGCATGGTATGAAGCTTCAAAGGGAAGCCTTGACATAAAGAAGGAGGGTGACGGATATGCACTGGTCTTTGACTTCATCGACGAGGACGAGACCAACGGAGGTACTTTCAAGGGAGAGTATACCGGCAATGTGGAGTTTACGGTAGCTTCCACCCAGTCTGCGTCGGCCAGGCGGTCCGCGGGCAAGGGCTTCAGCCCGCTCCGCGGAACGGCGGTGTCGCGCTCGGCTGCGCCCTCCGGACTCTCGCGGCGCCACACCGTCGGGCAGGGCCGCAAGGCGGCCGCTCCCGCTGCCGCGAAGGCTCCCGTCCGCCGGGAGCGCGCAGTGCTGAAAGCGAAATAAATCTTTGACGAAGTGGTGCAAAGTCGGCGAATGTTGCTAACTTTGCACCACTTCTGTTACTGGGGATGTTTTGGTTTTGACAGCATCGATGCGGGACAGTAAGCACGTCGTGAGTCGGAAGCCCTCACGTAAATACCAGTTTCCGAAAAACTAGTTGGCAACAACAATTTCGCACTCGCTGCTTAATTTGACCAAGTCAAATTGCTTAATCCGGTCCGCCTAGGCTGCGGGCCAGACGAGTATCCCTCCGGGCTTTATGCCGGTTATGACCGGGTCAAGGGGTATCATTCAAACCGGACGCGTGGGGTAATTCCTCTGAATCCTCACTAAGACGCAGGGGATAAGCTTCGGGTGGCCCGCCTTCCGGCAGCCCGTCGCCGACAATCAAAGGACGGATAAGCGTGTAGAAAGCTCTCTTGTGCGTTGTTTGGACGGCGGTTCGAGTCCGCCCATCTCCACGAAAAGGCCCCGGGCATGCCCGGGGCCTTTTCGTTTCTTGCACCACTGATCTACTGCATAGGTACTACGGCGTCGAAGGTGAGATCGGTGTCGGGAGAGTCGTTGACAAGGGTGTGGGAGTGGCCCTTGGGACAGTAATGGACGTCGCCGGCGCGGACGGGGAGACGCTCGCCGTCGCAGATGACATAGCCAATGCCGCCGGTGAAGAACATGACCTCGCTGCTGTCCTCGTGCGTGTGTAGTCCAATGGAAGCGCCGGGGACAAGCCGTCCCTTCGTGATACGGTTGAGGCCGTCCTCGAACCTGCGGGCGGCATAATACTTCTCTCCTCCCTTGAAATTAGGGACGCAAGTCTCTTCTATCTTGCTGAAATCGATATTCATGACTGGATGGATCTAGGTTTGGATGGATAAACGGTCAAGCATCGGTCCGGGAAAAGGACATAAAGCCTTCCTGACCTATGAAAGGGATAGATGAGCCGGGAGCATAGACGAGGTCGAAAGCCTGCTCCCGGAGAGCGGCGGCATCCTCAGTCCCGGCTACGGCGACGAAATCCTCAGTGAAGGTCTCGTCGACAATCCTGCGCACGGTCTCTCCGGCAGGGGAGTCCGGGACTACGATGACGGCGGTATTGCCGGCGGCGAGGACTGAAACCAACGGCTGGAGTACTCCGCCGAGGGAGTCGGCAGAGGATGTGTCTATCAGGATATTGCCCTTAGGGATAGGACCGTCCTTGGGACGGGCGAAGAGAGAAAGGAGCAGGCGCAGTCTGCCCGTGCCGCTCCATTTGTACAGATGCTTGCGCACCTCTTCGATCTCCTTCAACACGGCTGGGACATCAGGGTCCCCTCCGGCCACTTCCTTGATCGTGTTGGCGAGGATCTGCAGCATTGCCCGCCTGCTGCGGGTGTCCCAGGTATTGCCGGCCTCGAAGAAGGCCTTCTGCTTTTCAAGTATATCCGCTGTCATCAGAGGCTGTATTTGACTTTCTGCTCCTCGATCAGGGCGTCCAGGACACCGGGGTCGAAGTAGTTGATGCGCATGCTGCGCTTGACGTCGGCGAGGGTCTCGGCCGCAGCGGCGCGGGCGACTTCGCTGCCCTTGCGCAGCACCTCATATACATACGGGATATCCTGCTCGAGCTCCTTCCTGCGTTTGCGTATGGGCTCGAGGGTGTCGTTAAGGACTTCGTTGAGGAAGTTTTTGATCATCACGTCGCCCAGGCCGCCGCGGCGGTACTGGTCCTTGACCTCGTCGAGGTTGTGGAACTCGAAACTGACTTTCTTCCCTACGAAGCACGAAGCGAATTTGTCGAAATGCTCGGGCTTGCAGAATGCGTCGAGATATGTGAAAACGGTATTGCCCTCGACCTTGCCGGGGTCGTTGACCTGAAGGTGGCCGGGATCGGTGTACATGCTCCGGACCTTGGCCTTGACCTCTTCAGCGCTGTCGGACAGGTAGATGCAGTTGCCGAGGGACTTGCTCATCTTGGCCTTGCCGTCAGTACCGGGAAGCCTCATGCAGGCGGCATTGTCGGGCAGGAGGATGTCAGGCATGACGAGGGTCGGACCATAAACGGTGTTGAACTTGTGGACGATCTCACGGGTCTGCTCCAGCATCGGGGCCTGGTCTTCACCGACAGGTACC
Organism: uncultured Bacteroidales bacterium; assembly: GCA_900319185.1. GTDB lineage: Bacteria > Bacteroidota > Bacteroidia > Bacteroidales > UBA932 > Cryptobacteroides. The sequence continues at coordinate 445 of ONNK01000162.1, read as the reverse complement.
GTAGTGGCCTTGAAGGCGGTGATGTCTGCAGCCTGGCTGATGGGGTAGCAGAAAAAACCGACCGGGATGCCGGCTTTGTTGTCCTCGCCGCTGTCAGAGAAGCCGCGCAACAGGATCTCCTGCTTGACCGTAGGGTTGCGCTGGAGGCGCTGGACCGTCACGAGGTTCATGTAGAAGAATGTCAGCTCTGTCAACTCGCTGACCTGTGACTGGATGAAGATCGTGGACTTGTCCGGGTCAAGACCTGCCGAGAGATAGTCCAGGGCCACCTCGATGATATTCTGCCTGACCTTCTCTGGGTTGTCGGCATTGTCCGTGAGCGCCTGGGCATCGGCGATCATTATGAATATCTTGTCGTACTCGCCGCTGTTCTGCAACTCGACCCTCCTGCGGAGGGATCCCACATAGTGTCCTATATGGAGACGTCCGGTCGGACGGTCTCCCG
>ONNK01000052.1 GCA_900319185.1 uncultured Bacteroidales bacterium | reverse complement strand
GGGGTACCACCTCTTCCCATTCCGAACAGAGAAGTTAAGCCCGCCATCGCCGATGGTACTGCCCCACCAGGTGGGAGAGTAGGCAGCTGCCGTTCTTCGGATCCCCGGACCAACGATGTTGGCCCGGGGATCTTTGTTTATAGCCGGCTTCGCCGTCCATAAACCTCGAACGGCAGCTGCCTGGTTTTCCTCCCCACCCCCTTGCCCCTCCCCGGGGAGGGGAGCAGTCGCTCCGCTCCGATGCCGTTCTTCGAAGGCCCGACTGAGAAATCAGCCGGGCCTTTTTGTTTGTGGTCGTCCGCGGGCAGGTTGGCCGGCAAACCTTCCGCTTCGCTCCATCCCTCCCACGCCTGGCGGCGCGGGCCCCTCCCGTTCACGAGGCCACGGGCGGCTACGGGTTTACCTGGCCAACCTGCCCATCTTTCCTTATCCCCCGTGTTTCCCTTATCGCGTAGGAGGATCGGGAAGCCCTTCACATTCCTCCTGCGCAGGCCAAAACGTGCTGTGAACCGGTTTTGTCTTGCGTAGGAGGACTCCAGGTTCCTTCCCAGTCCTCCTGTGCGCTTGATCTAAGCTAGGCCCCCGACGAAGTGTTCTTAACGGTCCTGGGAATGGACCTTCGGGGACGTTTTGGGCCGTTTTTGCTTCTAAAGGTGCATCGTAATGACCGTTAGGATCAGTTGGGTATCGTGGAGTTGGGGGTGGGATGCTATCCGTGCGGGATTTGGTCGTTTTCCCGCACGGATTGGCCGTTTTTGCCTAAACGGTGCGAGTTTGGGGCGTTTTCCCGCACGGGAGGGGAGAAAAGGATCCTGGATCAGAGGGAGATGATACCCTTGTAGAGGAGGATGGCGCCGAAGATGAAGATGGCGATGGCGGCGATGCGGTTGATGATGACCAGCACCTTGAAGTTGAAACGGTCGCCGAGGTGCGCTACGAGTCTGGAGACACAGTACCAATAACAGGCGGAACCGAATGCAAGGGCGAGGATGGAGACCACGGGTATCCAGTGAGGTACATCACTCATGTCCATCTTGAAAAATGTGAACAGCGCCAGCATGACCGCGATGGCAGCGGGATTGGAAAGCCCCATGGAGAAAGCTTTGACGAAGTTCTTGGCCGAGTAAGGCCGTTTGCGCCTCGTCTTGGGGACATGCGTGCGGAACATGTTGAATCCGACGAACATGACGAAAAGGCCGCCGACGATCTCAATGACAGTTGTATGGGTCTTAACGTAATCGCCGATGCCGGACAGGGCGAATGCTGAGATGATGGCGCAAAGAGTATCGACGGCCGTGCCTCCCAGGCCGCAGGAGAAACCGGCCTTGCGGCCGTCACTGACGGATTTCTGGATGGTTAGCATCAAAATGGGCCCGATCGGAATCGCTGCAATGATGCCGATCAGGAATCCTTTGAGTATGAATGGCAGCCCTGTCATGTCCCACCCTGTGAAAACGGTCTGCAAAGATATACAAAATCGTCATAATATCAATGCTCAGGGCATCCTGCAAAGAAAAGGGCCCGGCTGGATTCGCATCCTGGCCGGGCCCTACCCAAAAACAAGAACGATTATAGTTTTTTCAAGGTTGCAGTGCGTGCAATCTCTTTCAGTTCCAGTTTGATCTCTCCGTCGGTCTTGTAGCTGCAGGTTGAAGCTCCTGTACACTGGACTTCAAGCGCTTCCTTGACGTAGGTCTTGCATACGCCGGCGCCGGAAAGATACACGGTCGCGGTGGCGACGGGCATCCTGAGCGCATCCACGCTGCCTGCACTTGAGGCGTTGACACCCATCTCCTCGCCCTCACCCTTGAGGGTGACGTTCGAGGTGCCTCCGAGCTCGAGATCGAGCGTGTCGAAGCTGCCGTCGATCTCGGCTACGGCCGCCCCGGACGACTTGACGGTCAAGTCAACCGCGCTGGCGTTCATGTCGAGCCTTGACGTGCCTGCGGACTGGATGTTCACGGTGACGAAGTCCCCGTCGAGATGTACCCTGGAAGCTCCGGAAAGATTCAGCGACGCATTTTTGGCATGTATTTCCATTTGTCTCACCTCACTCGTCCCGGCGGTGGCCAGGGCGAAACTGCCGTCAGCAAGGTCGAAACCGTCAGCGACGGTGAGCTTGCTGGAGCCGTTCAGCGTCACGCTTTTGAGCTCCGGCATGGAGATGATGGCGATCATTATGTTGCTTTTGAGAAGGGTAAGCCTGGTGGGGACATTCCTGAGTTCGACGACGAGGTCGCCTTTGCTCACCCTGACATCAAGGTAGGGGGCGAGCTCCTCGGAGACCTCCACCGAAACCTTGTAACTGTCTGACTTCTGTACCGTAGCCCTGAACTCGTTGCCGAGGTCGAGGCCGGTGAAGCCCTTGAGATCGAAATCTTTCTTCACCGTCTGCCCTGCAGCGGTGAAGCAGCTTATGATAAATGCCGCCAAGACGGCGGATATGGTCAGAATCCTTTTCATGTCTCGAACTTGTTTCTGTATAACAGACGCAAATTTCGGAAAAATGTTGCAGAAAAACTCATACTTTCGGCGCCGTCCGTATCCAAAAGGGGCAAAACGCGACAACCTGGTAGAAAAATTGTTATCTTTGTTATTGAGTAACCACACCCAATCATGTCAGATCTTATAGGACATATTTCCCAGATTATCGGCCCGGTCGTCGATGTCAGTTACGGTCACGCCGGCCCCGATACGCCCCTTCCTTCCATTAACGAAGCGCTTGACGTGACGCGCCCCGACGGGCGCAAGCTCGTCATCGAGGTGCAGCAGCACATCGGCGAGGATACCGTGCGCTGCGTCGCCATGGACTCCACCGACGGCCTGCGCCGCGGCATGGAGGCCGTAGCCACCGGCGCCGCGATCTCCATGCCCACGGGCGAGAGCATCCGCGGCCGCGTCCTGAACGTCACCGGCGAAGCTATCGACGGCCTGGGTGAGATCCATACTGCCGTGACACTGCCGATCCACCGCGAGCCGCCCAAGTTCGAGGACCTGACCACTTCGCAGGAGGTCCTCTTCACCGGCATCAAGGTCATCGACCTGCTCGAGCCTTACCTCAAGGGAGGAAAGATCGGCCTGTTCGGCGGTGCCGGCGTGGGCAAGACCGTGCTTATCAAGGAGCTCATCAACAACATCGCCAAGAAGCACAACGGTTTCTCCGTTTTCGCTGGAGTAGGCGAGCGTACCCGCGAGGGTAACGATCTCCTTAGGGAAATGATCGAGTCGGACGTCATCAAGACCGGCCCCGCTTTCCACGAGAGCATGAAGCAAGGCAACTGGGACCTTTCAAAGGTCGATATGGAGGAGATGAAGAAATCCCAGGTGTCCATGGTCTTCGGCCAGATGAACGAGCCCCCGGGGGCCAGAAGTTCCGTAGCCCTTTCGGGCCTGACCCTGGCCGAGTCCTTCCGCGACCTCGATACGGGCTCCGGTCCCAAGGACATCCTGTTCTTCATAGACAATATCTTCCGTTTCACCCAGGCTGGATCTGAGGTGTCCGCCCTTCTCGGGCGAATGCCTTCCGCCGTGGGATACCAACCTACGCTGGCCTCCGAGATGGGCAAGATGCAGGAGCGCATCACATCGACCAAGAACGGTTCCATTACTTCCGTGCAGGCTGTGTATGTCCCTGCGGACGACCTTACGGACCCTGCGCCTGCGACCACCTTCTCGCATCTCGATGCGACGACGGTGCTCAGCCGCAAGATCACGGAGCTCGGCATATATCCCGCCGTCGATCCGCTGGAGTCGACCTCGCGTATCCTGGATCCCAATGTCGTCGGCAAAGAGCACTACGATACCGCGCAGCGCGTGAAGCAGATCCTGCAGCGCTACAAGGAGTTGCAGGACATCATCGCCATCCTCGGCATGGACGAGCTTTCCGACGAGGACAAGCTCACGGTCAACCGTGCGCGCAGGGTGCAGCGTTTCCTCTCCCAACCTTTCCATGTGGCCGAGGAGTTTACCGGGGTGCCCGGGGCCATGGTCGAGATAGGTGATACCATCAGGGGCTTCAACATGATACTAGACGGCGAGGTGGATTACCTGCCGGAGCAGGCTTTCCTGAATGTGGGTACCATCGAAGACGCCATCGCCAAGGGTGAGAAGATAATCGCGGAATCAAAGGCTTAAGGGAATGAAACTGGTCGTACTCTCTCCGGAAAAGGAATTGCTCAACTGCGAAGTCACGGCTGTCGAACTGCCGGGCTCCGCCGGGCGTTTCATGGTATGGCCGGGTCACGCTCCGCTTCTCAGCTCGCTGCAGGAGGGATTCGTACGCTACGATCCCGTGGACAGCAACGCCCGTGAGAAGCTTCCCGTCACCGGAGGGTTCGTCGAAGTCATAAACGATGAGATAACCGTATGCGTGGGATAAAGCTCATATTGGCAGTCCTCTTCATGGCCTTGGCTTCCGCACCATTGGGCGCGGAGGAGTTGGACATGAACGAGTACCTCTTCGGGCATGTCGGAGACTCCTACGAGTGGCATATCACCACCGTGAAGGGGCATCCTGTGAGCATTCCCCTTCCGGTCATCGTCCGCAGCAAGACCTCAGGATGGCATGTCTTCAGCTCGAAACACCTCGAAGAGGGGGAGCATGAAGGCTTCTATATCTCGGCCAGCGAGAAATACAGCGGCAAGATAGTCGAGCGGGGCCCCTCCGGAGAGGAGGTCCGGCCGCTCGACCTCTCCATCACCAAGAATGTCGCAGGGCTGATGTTCAACAGCGCCCTGCTGGTGCTCCTGGTCCTCCTGACAGCCCGTTGGTACAAGAAGCATGATGCCCGGGAGGAAGCCCCGACGGGTTTCGCCGGCGTCATGGAGATGATGATAACCATGGTCGAGGACGATATCATCAAAGAATGCATCGGCAAGGAATACAAGAGGTATTCGCCATACCTGCTGACGGCATTCTTCTTCATCTTCATCAACAACCTCATGGGCATAGTCCCGTTCTTCCCGGGAGGAGCCAACATCACAGGCAATATCGCCATCACCTTCGTGCTGGCGATGTGCACGTTCTTCGCGGTGAACCTTTTCGGGAACAAGCATTACTATAAGGAGATATTCTGGCCGGATGTCCCGCTCTTCCTCAAAGTGATCCCGTTGATGCCGGTCATAGAGATCATCGGACTGTTCACCAAGCCTTTCAGCCTCATGATCCGACTTTTCGCCAACATCCTTGCTGGGCATGTCATGCTGCTGGGAGTGGTGGCGGTCGTGTTCCTGACCGCCAAACTTGGTGTGGGTATGAATGCCGGATTGAGCGCCATATCAGTGCTGTTCGGAGTGTTCCTTGATGTCCTGGAGCTGCTCGTCGCATTCCTTCAGGCGTATGTGTTTACCATGCTGTCGGCCGTGTTCATCGGACTGAGCCGGCAGGGAGATTAGAGATCAATCAACTAAAAACGATAAGTTATGTTACCTTTAATGATTCTTCAGGCAGCCGCAGGTGCTGCTCTCGGAAAAGCAGGTGCGGCCATCGGCGCTGCAGTGGCCGCTATCGCCGCAGCCATCGGTATCGGCAAGATCGGTGCTGCCTCGCTTGAGGCAGGCGCCCGTCAGCCCGAGCAGGCCGGTCATTACCGTATGACGGCCATCATCATCGGTGCCCTCGTCGAAGGCGCGTGTTTGTTCGCAATCCTCGTCTGCCTCATCGGTATCAACAACTAAACCGTCATGTCGCTCGTTACACCCGATTTCGGCCTCCTCTTCTGGATGACGCTCATATTCGCCATCGTATTCTTCGTTCTGGCGAAATGGGGTTTTCCGGCAATTACCGGGATGGTGGACAAGCGTTCGGAGCGCATCAACGAGAGTATCGCCAAGGCCAAGGAAGCCGAAAAGATGCTCGCAGAGATGGCTGAGCGCCAGGCCGCCATGCTCGAGGAGACCCGGGCCGAGCAGGGCCGCATCCTGAGGGAGGCGGCACAGGCCCGGGACGCCATGGTCGGCCAGGCGAAGCAGCAGGCCCAGGACGAGGCCGCCAAGATCCTCGACCACGCCCGGACGCAGATTGCGGCCGAGAAGGAGACCGCCCTCAAGGAGATCCGCTGCCAGGTGGCCGCGCTGTCGGTCGACGTGGCGGAAAAGATCCTGAGGGACAAGCTTTCAGACACCAAGACGCAGGTCGACCTTGTCACCCGTATGATGGACGAGATCGAAAGGACTGACACCCCCAGTTAAACCATGAATACAGGCATCATATCCACGCGTTACGCCAAGGCCTTGCTCCGGCTGGTCGATGAGACCGGCAACGGCGAGGCCGTGTATGCGCAGGTCCTCCGGATCCTCAAGGTGCCGGATTCGATGCCTGAAGGGCTTGAGCCCGAGATCTCCAGTCTGGTCACACTCCTGGTCAGGAACAACAGGATAGGACAGGTCAAGTTCGTCCTTCACCGTTTCATCGAGTTGTACAATACCTCCCGCGGGCGGCATGTGGCGACGCTGATGACGGCCGTTCCGGCGCCTGAGCTTGAGAGAAGGGTCAAGGACCTGCTTCAAGACAGGCTCGGCGGCGAGATAGTCCTACATTCGGTGACAGATCCTTCCATCATAGGAGGGTTCACCCTGACCGTCGATGACAGACTGCTGGATGCGAGCGTCTCCCACCAGTTGGAGGAGATACGCCGCCAGTTATTGGACAAGAATAAAAGAATAGTTTAATGGCGCAGAACAATATCAAAGCCAGCGAGATTTCCGATATCCTCCTGGGTCAGTTGAAGGGTATCGACAATTCCCTCCATTTCGAGGAGATAGGCAAGGTCCTCCAGGTCAGCGATGGCGTGGCCCGCATCTACGGACTCCGCAACTGCGAGTCCGGCGAACTCCTGGAGTTCGAGAACGGAGTCATGGCCGTGGCCATGAACCTTGAGGAGGACAATGTCGGCGCGGTGCTTCTCGGCCCCACCGACCAGGTCAAGGAGGACATGACGGTCAAGCGTACCGGCCGTATCGCTTCGATCCGCGTAGGCGAATCGATGCTCGGTCGCGTCGTAGACCCGCTCGGCAATCCCCTTGACGGTCTGGGAGACATCACGGGCGACCTCGTGGAGATGCCGCTGGAGCGCAAGGCTCCGGGCGTCATCTTCCGCCAGCCGGTCAAGGAGCCCCTCCAAACCGGCATCCGCTCGATCGATGCCATGATTCCTATCGGACGAGGACAGCGCGAGCTGATCATCGGCGACCGCCAGACCGGCAAAACAGCCATCGCCATAGATACCATCATCAACCAGCGCAGCGGTTATCTCAATGGCGATCCTGTGTATTGCATCTATGTCGCAGTGGGCCAGAAAGGCTCTACGGTCGCCAATATCGTCGAGACACTGCGTTCCAAGGGCGCAATGGACTATTCGATAGTGGTAGCTGCCACCGCGGCTGACCCTGCGGCACTGCAGTACTATGCGCCTTTCGCGGGCGCCGCGATCGGCGAATACTTCCGCGACACCGGCCGCGCCGCGCTCATCGTCTACGACGACCTGAGCAAGCAGGCCGTGGCCTACCGCGAAGTATCGCTCATCCTGCGCCGCCCTTCGGGCCGCGAGGCTTATCCAGGCGACGTGTTCTATTTGCACTCCAGACTGCTTGAACGCGCAGCGAAAATCATTGGCCAGCAGGAAGTTGCTGAGCAGATGAACGACCTTCCCGAGTCGCTCAAGGGCAAGGTCAAGGCCGGAGGCTCTCTGACGGCCCTGCCGATTATCGAGACTCAGGCCGGCGACGTCTCGGCCTATATCCCGACCAACGTCATCTCCATCACGGACGGCCAGATCTATCTCGAGTCGTCGCTGTTCAACCAGGGCTTCCGCCCGGCTATCAACGTTGGTATCTCCGTATCCCGTGTCGGCGGCAGCGCGCAGGTCAAGTCCATGAAGAAGGTCGCAGGTTCCCTCAAGATGGACCAGGCGCAGTACAACGAACTTGAGTCATTCTCCAAGTTCAGTTCGGATGTGGACAAGATTACTGAGATGACCCTTGACAGGGGCCGCAAGAACAACCAGCTCCTTATCCAGGAGCAGTACAACCCTATGCCGGTAGGGGAGCAGATAGCCCTGCTCTACTGCGGTATACATGCGTTGATGAAAGATATCCGCATTGACCAGGTCAAGGAGTTCCAGGGGCTTTTCCTCGACACCATGAGGGCTTCGCACCAGGATGTCCTTGATACCCTTGCATCGGGAAAGATCGGAGATGAACAGACTTCGGTCATCGAGCGCGAGGCTGCACTGGTCGTCGCATCCATGAAGTAAACCTTTCTGCAGATATGGCATCGCTCAAGGAGACAAAGGGACGCATCGCTTCCGTGAAGAGCACGCTGAAGATCACTTCAGCGATGAAGATGGTGGCTTCCGCCAAACTTCACAAGGCGCAGAATGCCATTGAGAACATGACTCCTTACGAGCGCAAGCTCAGTGAAATGCTCCAGCTTCTGCTCCGTTCTACTGCGAGCCAGACGTCCCCTCAGAAAATGTCCTTCGGACCCCCCCCAAGCGAGCTTGGGTCCCCCCCTCTTATGATGCCGAGGGTGGCACAATTTTCTGAAGGGACGTCTGGCTCGTTCGACAATAAAAGAGTGGCGATAGTGGCGATTGCGTCCAATTCGTCGCTGTGCGGAGGATTCAACGGCAATGTCGTTCGCGAAGTCAAGGCCCGTATCTCCGAACTGAAGGAGGAAGGCGCTGAGGTTGAAGTCTTTTCCGTAGGGAAGAGGGTGGCCGAGGCGATGAAGAAGGCCGGGTATCCGTCTGCCAAGGATTGGAACGAGCTTGTCGCCCATTCGTCCTATGCCGGCGCGGATGGACTTGCGAAAGAGTTGCAGCATGCTTTCGATGACGGAAAATATGGCCGTATCGAGCTGATATACAATCATTTCGTTTCGACTGCCACGCAGAAAGTCGAGCGCGAGACCTATTTGCCTGCGCAGCCTTTCGTGGCTGGGGAAGGGGAGACGCGCGAATTGCCCGACGACCTCATCATCGAGCCTTCGGCCGAAGAGATGCTGGCAGACTTGCTGCCGCTTGTGCGCTCCCTGCGCATCTATACCGTCCTCCTGGACAGTGCGGCGGCGGAGCATGCCGCCCGTACCATCGCCATGCAGACGGCGACGGACAATGGTGAGAATATCCTCCAGGAACTGACTCTCGAATACAACAAGGGCCGCCAACAGAAGATCACGAGTGAAATCCTCGACATCGTTGGCGGCTCCATGCAATAACCCGCAGGGTACGCGTCAAAGCGACTTATCCTGCGGGAGCAGGATGTGCGCGCCCCAGGCGGGACCGCGGTCGCGCTCGATCTCCGGGCCGAAGGTCATGGCCGAAGCGGCTGCGCTGCGTGCAGCGCTTTGAGGGACCGTAACACCGCCCTGTATATATGACAGCACCGCAGCCAGCATCGCTTCATGCTCTTCTCCGAGCTGATACGGCTCATCGGGCCGGTCTTCGACGAGAAAGTCAGGTGTGAAGCCGTCTGGCATGCAGGGGGTCTTGCCGTATTTGTCGGCATATCTTCCAATCATCACATAGATGCCCCATTTATTTGCGTATTTCTTGCCGAGCTCCCTCTGGTCTTTCTTGAGTGCCTCGTCATAATCCTTGTACCAGTCCTTGGCGCTGTACATGATGCCGCTGCAGTATTTGCCGTAAGACTGCTGGCCGAAGATCTTGACATCCAGGTACGGCATCAGACCGACCAGCAGGCTTTCCGACGCCGAGGCGCTGCTGCCTGTCATGATCGCATAAAGGTGTGAGATGCCCATGTTGGCGTCAGAAATGTCGATTGTGATTTTTTCGTCACCCTGGGTCACCGTGAAAGACTGCGCGAAATGTGTCTCATCGTCACCCCATGCCTTGGCGATGGTGCTGTTGTAAACGGATGTCTCGAAAACGCTTCCGGCCTTGACGTCAGCCTCAGGGGCCAGCATCGAGGCGAGTAGGGTCTCTGTAAGGACATAGCCTCCGCCATTGTAACGCATGTCCAGAATGAGGCTTTCAATCCCTTCCGACTTGAAATACCTTCCAGCCTCGGCGAGTTTGATGCAGGAGGTGAGGGTGAAGCTGTTGAAGAACAGGTATCCTACTTTCTTGCCTCCGAGGTCGAATACCTTCTGGACCAGGACCGGGTCCTCGTACATCTCGACCGCCGTCATGCTGTAATCCTTGCCATACATATCGGAAAGGGTACTTGACTTGGCGTAGTAGAACTCGTCATACACCAAGTCGCCATAGTTCGTACCGGTCATTATGGTCCCTGCGATCTTGGTTATGACGTCGCCACGCTTGAGACCGGCTTTAGCGGCCGGGCTGTCGGGATAGACTAACGTGACCACCATGCAAACGGTATTCTGTGACTGGTCGTACCAGTAGAGCTTGAAATCCAAGCCATAGGTCGTGCTGACTCCTCCGGTGGAGCTGATCATGCTTTCGATATCGTCCGTCAACACGGTCCATTTGTCGATATCCTTGCCCGAACTGTCCTTGTAGCGTACTTCCTTGACCTTCTTGATAGGTTCATCATTCATTTTCCACGACTTCAGGCCGCTCTCTATCTCTTTGTTCCACAGATAGTACGTATCCATGACGTTGTAAGCGAAGGTGTTGACGGCAGTACGCTCCTTCATCTCCTCTGTTTCCTCGGGCTGAGGTTCCGGCTCCGGGTCCGGCGTCTCCGGATCCTGGTGTCCGCATGCAAAGACGCCCGCCAGTGCGGCGAGCATCAATGCGATCTTTATGTAGTTCTTTCTCATATTTGCTATTTTCGCAAATATAAGAAAAAAGATTGTTAGTTTGCTCAGGATGACGGCCTAAACGCTATTTCAGCAGGGCGTGCGAGCCAAGCATGGCGGCAGGGTTGAGGGCCTCGTCGAGTTTCTCCTTGGTCATCAGACCCTTTTCGAGCACGATATCATAGACACTTCGACCTGTCTCCAGGGCCTCCTTCGCAACCTTGGTGCTGCCCTTGTAGCCGATGTAGGGGTTCAGGGCGGTCACGATGCCGATGGAGTTCTTGACCATCTCATAGCAGTGGTCGGTGTTGACGGTGATACCCTCGATGCACTTCGTGCGCAGGGTGTCGATGGCGTTACGCAGCCAGGTGACGCTCTCGAGGATGGACTCGGCAATGACCGGCTCCATCACGTTGAGCTGGAGCTGGCCGGCCTCGGCGGCGAAAGCCACCGTCGTGTCGTTGCCTATGACCTTGAAGCAGACTTGGTTCGTGACTTCAGGGATGACGGGATTGACTTTGCCGGGCATGATGGACGAGCCTGGAGCCATCGGAGGGAGATTGATCTCATGCAGGCCGCAGCGGGGTCCGGAGGCCATGAGGCGAAGGTCGTTGCATATCTTGGAGAGCTTGATGGCCAGGCGCTTGAGGGCAGCAGAATAGCTGACATAGGCACCTGTGTCGGGCGTAGCCTCGACCAAGTCGTGGGCCTTGACCAGTTCATCACCGCAGAACTCCGACATCTTGCGGGTGCAGAGGTCGGCGAAGCCGGGCACCGCATTCAGGCCGGTGCCGATGGCGGTGCCGCCCATGTTGATCTCGCGGAGCAGCACTGCGTTGCGGTCGAGATTGGCTATCTCCTCCTCCAGGTTGTTGGCAAATGCGTTGAACTCCTGTCCTGCGGTCATCGGGACAGCGTCCTGAAGCTGCGTGCGGCCCATCTTGATGAAGTCCTTGAACTCCACGCCCTTGGCGCGGAAGGCGGCGATAAGGGCCTGCAGGCTGGCGACCAGGAGCTTGTTCATCCTGACGAAAGTGTAGCGGAACGCTGTAGGATAGGCATCGTTGGTCGATTGGGCGCAATTGACATGGTCGTTGGGGGAGCAGTACTGGTACTCGCCCTTCTTGTGGCCCATAAGTTCGAGGGCGCGGTTCGCAATCACCTCGTTGGCGTTCATGTTGACGGAAGTGCCTGCGCCGCCCTGCATCATGTCGATGGGGAACTGGTCGTGGAACTT
>ONNK01000008.1 GCA_900319185.1 uncultured Bacteroidales bacterium | reverse complement strand
TGTTATATGCTTCCATAGTTTTCGTTTGTTGTATACTCATCCTGGGAGGTATCCTGTACGCCGTGGAGTTCGGGATGCGTTCCTTCGTACGCAGGATGTTGACCGTCGCAGGTATGATTCAAGATGATTTAAAGTATTAACCATATGATACCCAAGATAATCCACATGTGCTGGTTCGGCCCGGACGCGTATCCTAAGAAGATCCGGTACTGCATCGATTCCTGGAAGAAGCATCTTCCGGATTACGAGATCATCCTATGGGATTCGAAGCGTTTCGACCTTAACTCCCTGGCGTGGACCAAGGAAGCTTTTGAGGCCGGAAAATATGCTTTTGCGGCCGATTACGTCCGCTTTTATGCGATATACAACTACGGAGGTATATACCTGGACTGTGATGTGGAGATGATCGGCACCTTCGATGACCTGCTTGACCTGCCGTACTTCGTTGGGAACGAAGCTTATCCTTCGAGCATAGAGCTTTCTGCCTTCGGTGCAGAAAAGGGGCTGGCATGGGTGAAAGATGCCATGGACCATTACGTCGACCGCCATTTCATCAAGGAGGACGGAGAAAGGGATATGGTCCCTCTGCCTTTCGTCATGTGGCCGCTGCTGAGTCAGAAATACGAGGTCGTGCTCATTGACGATGTTGCGAAGTTTGACCCGGATCCATCCCGGATCTGCGTCTTCCCGCAGGACTGGTTCAATGCCAATCCATGGGCCGAGAACGGAACGAGGTACCTCGTCACTGACAAGACCCGCTGCATCCATCATTTTGCGAATTCATGGCTTGACACCCCTTATAGCGGGGGCAAACTCCATACACTGTATTACAAACTTACCGGCAAAGACTGGAAACTGTCCGACAAACGTTTCAAGCTGTACGGCAAACAAAAACAAACAAAGATATGATACCTAAGCTGATACATCTGTGCTGGCTGAGCGGGGATCCATATCCCCCGAAGATCCAATACTGCATTGACTCCTGGAAAAAGTATCTTCCTGACTATGAGATCATGCTGTGGGACACCAACCGTTTCGACGTGAACTCCACCCCTTGGACCAAGCAGGCCTTCGAAGCCAAGAAGTACGCATTCGTGGCGGACTACATCCGTGTGTACGCTGTCTACAATTACGGAGGCATCTATCTTGACAGTGACGTGGAAGTGATCAAGTCCTTCGACGACTTGCTTCACCTGCCTTATTTCGTAGGTACGGAAGTCGGCCCGGACGGCATAGAGATGGCTGCATTCGGGGCCGAGAAGGGAACGGGATGGGTCAAGTTCATGCTGGATTATTATGAGAACAGGAACTACGTCCTGGAGAATGGGAAGAATACCATGGTGCCCATGCCTCCGCTCATGGGCAATCTCATACGCAAGCATTATTACTGGACGATCATCCAGAAACCTGAGGAGTTCGATCCGGATCCTTCGAGGTTCTGCATCCTTCCGGTGTACTGGTTCTGCGCCCATCCCAACGACAGGGTCCACGGCGGCTTCTATTACATAACGGAGGACACCCATTGTATCCACCACTATGCCAATTCCTGGACTGAGACCGAGTATGAGGGCGGCACGTTGCACAGGCTCTATTACAAGATCACGGGCAAGGACTGGAAGTTCCGCGACAAGCGTTTCAAGTTGTATGGCACTCAAAAGAACAATAAGAAATGATTCCGAAAATAATCCATCTGTGCTGGCTCAGCGGTGATCCGTATCCCAAGAAGATCGAGTTCTGCATCAACTCGTGGAAGAAATACAATCCCGACTACGAGGTGATGCTATGGGACACCAACCGCTTCGACGTCAATTCCACCCCTTGGACCAAGCAGGCTTTCGAAGCGAAGAAGTACGCCTTTGTCGCGGATTATATCCGCCTGTATGCGGTCTACAATTACGGAGGCATCTATCTTGACAGTGACGTGGAGGTCATCAAACCGTTTGACGATGTCCTTCACCTGCCGTATTTTGTCGGAAGCGAGACCGAGGAGACCAGTCTGGAGCTGGCGGCTTTCGGGGCCGAGAAAGGCATGCCATGGGTCAAGGATGCTATGGAGTGGTATGAAGGCCGCAATTTCATCAAGGAAGACGGTTCGATGGAGATAGAGGTCCAGCCCTTGATAATGAGCCGTGTCCTGGGTTCCAAATACAAATGGACTCCAATCAGGAAAAAGGATGAAGTTACCCGCGACGGGGATAAGCTTTTCATTTTCCCCTGCGAGTGGTTCAACGCTCATCCTTTCTCCGAGACCGGCGGATGCAAATATGTCATTACGCGCAACACCCACAGCATCCACCATTATGCCGGCCAATGGAGGGACGAGGAGTATCAGGGAGGCCGCCTTCACAAATGGTTCTATAAGTTGTTAGGAATAGACTGGAGACTTCTGGACAGGGAGTTCAAGCTTCAGGGCAAGAAATAAGCGACAATGGCGGCGGTAAGTATCATAGTCCTGGTTTATGATGTCGAGGAGTACATCGAGCGCTGTGCCCGTGCCCTTTTCGGCCAGACCCTCGAGGATCTGGAGTATGTGTTCGTAGATGACTGTACTCCCGACAGGTCCATGGAGATACTCGGACAGGTGCTTGAAGAGTACCCTCATCGCAAAGGCCAGGTAAAAGTCCTGCACAACGAGGTGAACAGAGGCCAGGCATACAGCCGTCGCAGGGGTATAGAGGCCGCCACCGGGGACTACATCATCCATTGCGACAGTGACGACTGGCCGGATCAGGACATGTACGCCAAACTCTACGCCAAAGCTTCCTCCGGGAACCTTGATATGGTGATCTGCAGCGTGCGGCGGGTCTATCCCGACCTCAAAACGGTACCGGGTACTGACAAGTTGGGATTGGAAGATGTCGTCGGGGCCCTGATCAGGCAGGACATCTTCAACCATACCTCGAACAAGCTTGTCTCTCGCAAGGCTTATGACAAGGGTATCACATATCCCGTATGCAACATGAGCGAAGATTCGGCTATGATCATCCAGCTCGCATGCAACTGCGATTCTTTCGGATACGTTGACGAGATCCTGTACAACTATTCCGTGAGGCCGGGAAGCATCAGCTATTCGATCGAGTCCGTTGAAAAGATCGACCAGATGAGGCAGAACTACAATCTGGCGTTCTCCGCGCTGGAGGCCAAGGGACTTGCCGGAAAGTACAGGAAAGACATCAGGAACCTAAAGTGCTGGCTGAAGTTCAATGCCATCAAGCTTCCTAGGGATTTCTACGTGAACCTGTACCCGGAGGTCAACCTCGCCTTCCTTTTCAACGGTCGATATACGGTCATGCAGCGTCTCGGACACTTGACAAAGGTTTTGGGCATACACGGAATATCAAAGGTTTTCAAACGCGGCAGATGAACCCGAAGGTAAGTGTCATAGTCCTGGTCTACAAGGCTGAACGGTACATCGAACGGTGTGCCCGGAGTCTTTTCGGGCAGACTCTCGAAGACATGGAATATGTTTTCGTGGATGACTGTACTCCGGACAGCTCGATGGCTGTCCTGGAAGACGTGCTGAGGGACTATCCCGGACGTGCAGGCCAGGTGAAGATCCTGCACAACGATGTGAACCGTGGTCAGGCATACAGCCGCCGCAGGGGAGTGGAGGCTGCCTCGGGGGATTACATAATCCATTGTGACAGCGACGATTGGCCGGAGTCGGACATGTACGCCAGGCTTTATGCCAAAGCATCGGAAGGGGATCTGGACATGGTTATCTGCCCGATGCGCAGGGTTTATCCCGACCATGTTGAACCTGTGCCGGACCAAACCCATACCGACGACCTCCTGGAGTCGCTTGTTTATATGGACATCCGTCACTACCTTCTCAATAAGCTCATATCGCGCAAGTTGTACGATGCTCCCGTCATCTGGCCGGAGAACAACATGTGCGAGGATACCGCACTGATCGTCCAGTTGGCTTATTACTCCAGCAATTACGGGTTCGTGAATGACGTGCTGTACAACTACACATTCTCTCCTGACAGCATCAGCTCGATCAAGGGGTCCATGGAGAAAGTGGAACAGATACGCGCCAATGTTGAACTGGCGATTTCTTTCCTTGACAGCAAGGGGTTGA
This sequence comes from uncultured Bacteroidales bacterium, assembly GCA_900319185.1. Lineage (GTDB taxonomy): Bacteria > Bacteroidota > Bacteroidia > Bacteroidales > UBA932 > Cryptobacteroides. The sequence continues at coordinate 33,709 of ONNK01000008.1, read as the reverse complement.
CGGAAAAGTATAGGGGCGCAATCATGCATCTCAAATGCTGGGCGAAATTCGCTGCCCTCCAGCTTCCGCGAAAGTACTATCTCAGCTTGTATCCCGAGGCCAACCTGCCGTTTTTCACTGACCGGCGCTTTACCTTTGCCGAGCGGCTGGGACACCTCACCAAGATACTTGGCATACACGGTATTTCCAAACCATTCAGACGAAGTAGATGAAGCCGGTTGTAAGTGTCATAATCCCCGTTTACAAGGTTGAAAGATACATAGGGGAATGCGCAAGGAGCCTGTTCGGGCAGACCCTGCAGGATGTGGAGTTCATTTTCGTGAACGATGGTACCCCGGACAGGTCGATGGATGTCTTGCGGGAAGTGATGCGCGAGTATCCACAACGATCCTCGGCCGTCAGGATTGTGGACAAGCCTCTCAATGAAGGGCTTCCGGCAGCGCGTAAGAGCGGCTTGGAACTGGCCGTCGGGGAGTATGTCGCACACTGCGACAGCGACGACTGGATGGAGCCCGACATGCTCGAGAGGATGTACACGGAGGCCAGTAACCACAATGCCGACGGTGTCGTATGCGCCTGGATGCGCGACAACCAACCTGTCGCGACCAAATATACCCGGGAAGGTGTTGACTGCCGGGAATTCATCCTGCCGGACATGGTGGCCGTGGGCGAGATGCAGTCGGCATGGCGTTACATGTTCAGGAAGGAGGTCTACTCGAGGGGAGTGGAATTCCCTCCCTGCAACCAGGGGGAAGACCATGCGCTAATGGTGCAGCTGGCATATCGCAGCAGAAACATCTTCTGCATAAGCAAGCCGCTGTATCATTGGAGATACAATATGGAATCACTCACCCTGGCTCCTTCCGCACAATCCGTGATCAGCCGTTTCGAAGGTGCCTGTACCAATGCCCGTCAGGTGGAAGCCTTCCTTGACGGGAACGGACAGTCGGAGTGCTTCTCCACCCAGCTGACAGCCATGAAGCTTTATTGCATGTTTTATCTCAGACCCCTGCTGCGCAAGGGAGAGGGAGTGGAAAGATGGAGAAAAGCGTTCCCGGAGATAAGAGGCAAGGTTTTGTGCAATAAAAGTATTATATTTACTCATAAAATCGAGTATTTGATGGATATGTACTGCCCGCCTTGCCTGATCAGGGCAGTCTATAAGTTGAGGTCCAGGTAAGTATCCCAAGATGGAGAAACTGCTGTCCATAATCATCCCGTCCTACAACATGGCGCAACTGCTGCCACGTTGCCTGGATTCACTGCTCGGCTCCGGGGTGGAGGAGGCTTTCGAGGCTATCGTGGTGAATGACGGCAGCAAGGATGATACCCTTGGAGTCGCACTTTCATACAGGGATGCCAATCCAGACTGCATCAGGGTCATAGATAAGCCCAACGGTAACTACGGCTCCACTATAAACGCCGCATTGCCACAGGCACAAGGCAAGTATGTAAAGGTGCTTGATGCCGATGACTGGTTCGACTCCCAGGCGCTGACGGATTTCCTGAAGGCTCTCTCAGGCTTGGACGCCGACATTGCGGTGACGCATTTCTCCAAGATCCATCCCAAGGGCATCCGTGAGCTTGCGAAATACAATCTTTACGGTAAGGAACCATACGTGTATGGGCAGGTCTATCCTTTGGACAAGGTGCTTTCCGACGGGTATATCCGCTTCTTCGAGATGCATTCCCTTGCTTACAGGACACAGATGCTGCTTCAGAACGGTTATCGCCAGACTGAAGGCTGTTCATATACGGATCTGGAGTGGGATATCTTCCCATTGTTCTACGCCAGGGATATTGCCTTTTTTGACATAGACCTCTACCAATACAACCTTGACAGGGAAGGGCAGACCATGGATCCCAAGGTGCTGTCACGCAGCCTGGATCAATTGGAAAGGGTTACGGATAGCATCCTCGGCTTCTATGAGAGCTATCCTAAGGATGAGTTGGATCCGCGCCGAAAGGCTTTCCTGGACGGATTCTACCGCAACCGCATCCGCCTGATGGCCAAGAGCTACTTGCTTGACCTTCCCCGGGAGATGTTCGATGTGGAGGAGTTCGGCCGTGTCGATATGAAGCTTCAGGGCCACATGGACGAGCTGGGGTTGGAGCCGATCAAGCTTTATCCTGTCAACAAGATAGTCAGGATAGATGCATACGGCTATTGGAAGAAACACCGCACCCGCCTGCCCAAGGCGCTGGAGGCGCTCAATTCCGTGGCGGATAAGGTCATGACCGCACTGTACAGGAAACTATTCAGATAAATGCATTCGCGATGCCAAGGCTGTTGATCATACTTTACAAACGTCCCAATGAGATCCTTAACGGAGGGGATGTCGTGAGCCTCAGGAACGTCAAAGCACTTGAAAGCGTGCTTGGTAAAGACAACGTGGATGTATACCATATCCATGGCGAGGGAACCAGGAAGATGAGCCACCTGGCTGGGGCGTTCCATTTCCTGTCCAATCATTTCTATGGACTCACTCCCGGAAGGACGGAAGAGATCGTCAGGAAGGTCATGGACTACGATTACGTGTGGATTGACCGCAGTGTCTTCGGCATCATTGCCAACAAGCTCCGTCGTGCGGGCTACAAAGGCAGGATCATATGTTTCTTCCACAACATCGAGATGGTATTCTTTGATGCCAAACTTCCCAAATGGCTGCCGGGGCGCAGCGTCGTACTGCGTTGCGTCAGGCAGAACGACGCGTATTGCTGCAGCGATGCGGATACCGTTGTGGCACTTACGGAGCGCGACTCGGAGAACCTGCTGAAGCAATATGGCAGGAAGGCGGATTTCATCGCTCCGGTCATGTTCAAGGACCGTTATGCGAGGGACAGTTATCCGACGGACGTCATCCCTCCGAAACCCCTGTGCGTTTTCCTGGGATCATACTTCCCGGCAAACGTGCAGGGCATAGAATGGTTTGTCCGTGAGGTATATCCCAAGGTTGATATCACCCTCAAGATAGTGGGCAAGGGGATGAACCAGCTCCGGACCGTCGGCAAGGACTGGCTGGACCCGGCGATAGAGGTCATTGCCGACGCTCCGCAACTCGAGCCTTATTTCATCGAGGCTGACATCATGATCATCCCTATCTTCAAGGGCAGCGGAATGAAGGTAAAGACCTGCGAGTCCCTTATGTTCGGCAAGAATATCCTGGCCACTGACGAGGCCTGGGTTGGGTATGACCTGGATTACAACCGCGCCGGAGGCCGCTGCAACGAAGCTTCTGAATACGTTCAGAGGATCAACGAACTTGCGGGTTCCGGGGCCCCGCGCTTCAACGCATATTCCAGGGAGATGTTCCTGAACAACTGGTCGGACACCCGCGCCCTCGGGCTGTTCAGGAGGATCCTGGGTGTCGACTAAGCTTCTGCCGGTTTCTTATTCTTCCGGATCGCCATAAAGACTCCCCACGCGGCAGCCAGGACGATGGCCAGGTACATCAGTACTATACATATCGTGGACAGCGTGTTGCCTTTGCGAACGCTGTCAGGGTCGAAGGTGAAGTTGATGGTATGTATCCCGGAAGGGACGTTCATGGCCCTGAGTACATAGTCTGCCCTGAAATAGTCGGCCTTACGTCCATCCAGGGTGGCTTTCCAGCCGTACGGGTAATAGATCTCTGAGAAGACCACCGTTCCGGGCTTCGAGCTCCTTACCGAATACTCAAGGCTCTTTGGCGTGCAGGACGTGAGCGTGATGCTCGCATTATTCGGGATCCCCGGAGATGTGTTGTCCACGTATTCAGCAAACTCCTTGTCGACGACGGCAACGTTTTTCAGGTCCACCGTGTTGAGGGCGTCGCTTTCCTGGTTGGCATTGTCGACCATCATGATGTCCGAAACGAACCAGGCGTTGCCCATGGCGCTCCTGTTGAGCATGGTGATGGCCTCACCGTCCCTGTTGCCGATTATGTACTTGGTGTTGAGCATATTGATCACCGGCATATGCATCGTTTTCAGATGCTGCTCGATCAGGTCGTTGTAGCGGCGGAGCTTGACGGCGCTGTATCCTCCGACGGATTTAAAGAAATATGAAGTCCTGGAGTCGTTGAAAGTATCCACCGTGAGATTCATCACCCTGAAATTGGGATCCGGATCCTTGAGCAGGGCCTCTTCGTACGGATACATCTCAAAGGTGGCCGTTCTCTTCTGGGGAACCGCGAAATTGCTGTCATTGAAATACCTCTTGTCGATTGGCCACATGTCCAGGAGCACAAGAACTCCCAGGATAGCGATCAGCAGGCCAGCCTTGAGCTTGCCTTTGGAGTAAAGCCAAAGGCCAAAGGCTCCAGCGGCAATGAAGGCGGCAGAGCGCAGGGAATCCAGTCTTAGCAGCGATTCCCTCTGCTCCTTGATGGCCGAATACACCCTGTCCGGAAGATTGGATGACCATGCAGCGTCCCTGGGCCCGGTGAAATCAAAGAGTCCGCCTCCAAAGAGGGCGAGAAACAGGCAGATGCCTCCGGTCACACCGGCCGACCATAGGATACTCTTCCGGAGTTTTTTAGTTTCAACCTTGCCCTGGAAAACCTCCCTGACAGCCAGGAAGCCCAGTAACGGCATCGCCACTTCTGCCACTACGAGTATGGAAGACACCGATCTGAACTTGTTGTACATGGGGAAGTAGTTGAAGAACAATCTCGTGAGCCACATGAAATTGCTTCCCCAGGCCAGCATGACGGAGAGTAAGGTCCCAATCAGGAGTCCCCATTTGTGGGGCCCCGGTACGATCAGGCAACCCAGGATGAACAGGAAGCACACAACAGCTCCCATGTATATGTTTCCTGCCGTGAAGGGCTGGTCGCCCCAGTACATGGGAGCCCTTTTACTGTTCGCGACCGCGGAGGAAGCAGACAATCCGCTGGCTATCATTGCCTTGTAATAATGGGAATTCCTCCCAACATCTACCGAATTGGCCCCTCCCTTGACGCCGGGGATCAGGAATGACAGCGATTCGTCGATGCCGTAACTGAATGAGGTGGCGTATTTAAGGTCGAGACCGTTGTCGGATGTCTCTTCCGAAGACGTATCCCTGGCCAGGTCGGAGTGACCGCCACGCATGGTTTCGCTGATATATTCGGAATTGGCGAACACATTGGCGCAGTTCGCTCCCAGTCCGACTCCTACGGCGATGGCGAAGACAACGGTGCCTACGAGCATATCCTTCCATCTTCTCTCCTTGAGATGGAAAACGAGTTGAACAACCCACATCAAGCCTATCAGCATGAAGAAATAGTAGAACATCTGCGGGTGTTTGGTGACGCCAGCAGCGACGAAAGCCATTGTCAGGATGGCTCCCAACACGTATTTCTTTTCGCTGAAAATCAAGTTGAAGCCGCCGAGCACTACGGCCGTGGCGGCTATGGTAACGGGCTTGGTCAGATGCCCTGCGCCGATGACGACCAGGAAATAAGATGACAATCCAATGGCAATCGCCCCCACTATGCTCAGCCATTTGTCCACTTTGAAACAAAGCAGGCAGATGAAGAAACACAGGAAATACACGAAGATAATCCACGCGGGGTTGTTGTACCCCTCGACAAGCTTATTCAAGGGCCTGAGCAGTGAATCAGAGGTGTAATAGCCTCCTCCGATCTGGTAGTTCGGCATTCCGCTGAACATGGCGCTGTTCCAGAAGGTGTAATCGCCGGTCTGGTCGTGATAGACCTGGGATTCGTGCACGGCACCTGAGAAATGCTGCTGGTCTTCTGCATATAAGACCTTGCCCTTGAGCAGGGGAGAGCAATAGATATAACCCAGTGCCAGGAAGAGAATGATGGCCAGAACGTAGGCCCCGTATTCCTTAAGAATGCCTTTGAATTTCATTTTACGATGTTTATCAGAGTAGGGATGAAGTTGAACCCAATCTATGCGATGGAGAGGGCTACCTTCATCATGTTGGTGAATGTCTTCTCGCGCTCCTCGGGGGAGGTATTCTCGCCGAGGATGACGTGGTCGGAGATAGTGCAGATGGTCAGGGCCCGCTTGCCTGCGCGGGCGGCGTTCATGTAGAGGGCCGCCGCCTCCATCTCTACGGCCAGCACACCCATCTTGATCCACTTGTCAGCCTGAGGAGTCTCTGCATAGAACACGTCCGAAGACAGGACGTTGCCGACCTTGTAGCGGATACCGAGCTTGTCGCATGTCTCCGCGGCTCCGCGCAGGAGCTTGAAATCTGCCAGCGGGGCAAATGTGCCGGGCAGGCCGAACTGGCTGCCATAGTTGGAGTCGGTGCAGGCACCCATGGCCAGGATCAGGTCGCCGACATGCAGGTCGCGGTTGTAGGATCCGGCCGAGCCGATGCGGATAATGGTCTCGACATCGTAGAAATTGAAAAGCTCGTAGGTGTAGATGCCTATCGACGGAATACCCATTCCGTGACCCATCACGCTGACTCTCTTGCCATTATAAGTGCCGGTAAACCCCAGCATCCCTCGTATGTTGTTGAACTGTACCGGGTCCTCTAGGAACGACTCAGCCATGAACTTTGCGCGCAGCGGGTCGCCCGCCATGAGGACGGTACGCGCGATCTCGCCGATCTGTGCGCCGATGTGTGGGGTAGGTGTATTAGCCATAATGCAGTGTATTATTTCCACAAATATAGTAAAAAAATAGGATGGCGGACCATCTCGGTCCGCCATCCTTTGATAATGTGTGTGAAACGGTCAGAATTTCCAGACCGTGAACTCGTTCATTCCGGGCTTGAGGTCCTCGAACGGTCCGACCTTGGGATTGGAGCCTCTCGGTGCGCCGAAGAAGTCGTGGTCGACCGTGAGCGGGGTGCCGTCGGGATTCTCGTAGTAACCGTTGGAATAGTAGGTCTTGCCGAGGACGTCGGTGTCTACGACAGGGGTCTTGACGCGGTTGATGGCGTCATCCACACGGATCTTCAGGACTATCCTGTCAGCCTGCTTCTCAAGGGCGCTCTGGGTGTCGAGGCCGCTGCTGACGGCATCTTCCTCGTAGGCGTATTTCTTGACCCCGTTGTAGTAGAGGTTCGATCCTACGCGCATGGCAAGGTTGAATCGGGCCGGCTGGCTGTTGCCGGCGGCCATCTGCTCGATGAAGCTCTTGAGCTTCTCGTTCTGGGGATTGCGGGACATCATGTCCTGGTAGATGCCCTCGTAGTACGGCGGACGTTCGTTGTAGACGGAAGTGCCGGCGTCCTTGTCCTCCAGCGTTGAGTCAGGAGCGATGGTGAAGATGTTGTTGTAGTAACGGTCGTCACCTCCGGGGAAGTTCATCACGCCGACGATCTTGGTGGAGTGCGGTGCATGGTACGGGGTATAGCGCTCGGTTACGGGATGGAATGTGATGTAGCCGGAAACTATGTTGTGGACGAATGCGGCTCCCTGGCCCCATTCGAGGAAGGCGTTGGGGGAGAGCATGACGTTGTTGTCCACGAGGCACGGGCCATGGGTTACCTCGGTCCAGAGGTCGGTGTGGTCGTTGTTGTAGAAAACATTGCCCGTTACGCGGGTGCCGATGCCCTGCCAGTCGAGCCAGAGGCCGTTGTAGCCGTTCTCCAGGAAGTTGTTGCGGATGATGACGTCGATGGCGGCGTGGAGCTTGATGCATCCGACCTCGGCTCCTGCATACTGGCGCTTGGCGTTGATGTCGTGGATGTAGTTGTTCTCGATGATGGAGAATACGCAGCCGAGGTGGCCGACGATGCCTGCCTGCTCGCAGTCGAAGATCTCATTGTTGCGGACGATGTGGGAACCGATGTTCTCCTTCTTCCAGCCCATGTCCTCGGCCTGGAAGATGACCTCGAGCTCACGGTTGAAGCCGGACAGGGTGCGCTCGATGGTCCAGCGGTTCTGGCCGGAGGCGCGGTCCTTACCGAGGCAGACACCGACGCACTTGGAATTGCTGATGACGTTGTCCTCGATGATCCAGCCCTTGCTCCAGTGCGGGCCGACGAGACCCTGCTGGAAAGCGGTAGGAGGGGCCCAGTTCGTCGCGGCCTGGCTCATGTGGAATCCCTTGACTGTGATGTAGTTGACACCGGGGAGCTGAGGGAAGAATACGGCCGGCCGGACATTGACCTCGACCAGCTCCTTGTTGGGGTTGACGCCGGGACCGAAGTTGGCCCAGATGGTGGTCTCGGTGTCGTTGACCTCGACATACCAGGCACGTTTGGCGTCCTCAGGCTTGCGGGTGCGCTCGGGGACCACTGGGTTTTGTACGCCCTCAAGGTCCACGGCCTGGAAAAGGGACTTGTTGTTGAGATAGACCTCGCCCACGACATAGGCGCTGTTGGTCGAGCTCAGCCAGTCGCCGACGAGCGGCTCGGCAAAGGGGTTCCAGTCTCCGAAGAATGAGTTCGGCAGCACGACCTTCCATACGTCGGTCTTGCCCTGGCGGACCCAGTCCTTGACCTCCTCGGATCCTTTGATCCAGACTTCCTCGCCTTCGGCGGCGCGATAGGTGATGCGGCTGTAAACGTCGGCTCCGGAATTGCGTGGGGCAACCCATTCGCGGTAGACGCCGGCATGGACGGTGACGGTATCACCCGTCTTCAGGACCATGGCGGCCTTCGAAATGGTGAGGAAAGGAGATGCGGCCGAACCGTCATTGGTGTCCGATCCAGTCTTGGCGACATGGTACTCGCGTGCCTGAAGGCCTCCGGCGCAAAGTGCCAGGGCCAGTAAGAGCATAAGTTTCTTCATAAAGTTTCAGATAGATTTGTGGTTAATATGAGAGTTTGTGCAATTTTGCTACAATATAGCGATTATTTGGGAATAAAAAAACGGGGGCCGGCCCTTTTCAGGACCGGTCCCCGTCTCCGGCTGGCAGCGCATGCTACCGCATGGCGGCGCCTACTGCCTTTTCGAGCATCTCGCGGTTGATGAGCCCGTCCATGCTGATGAACGTTGCTCCGGAAGCGTTCAGGGCCATCATTACGAAGGAGCGGATGATGCTGTCATCCCCGTCGGTATAGAACCTGACGGTCTCTCCGTCATCCTTGGCCTCCATCATCAGTTCGTAGTCGCTCGAGTTGAGAAGCCGCTTGACATCGCTGTTCATGCGGTCCATGATCTTGCTGTCAGAAGTGTTGATCATGTAGAACCCCTTGAGGGTCTTGACGATGGGAGTGATGTCGACTTTCTCGCCGTTGTCTCCGATCTCGAGCTCAGGCAGCTTGCCGATAAGCTTGAACATCGATGGGGAGATGTAGACTGCACTCACGCCCTGCTCGTCGGAGAACTTGTTGTAGATGCTCTTGCCATCCTGGGCCTTGGCAAGGGTACCGAGCAGCATGACAGCTGCGATGATGAACAGTTTTTTCATATCAGGTTATTTTAATTTGTCAATGATTTCATTGGTCTTGGTGAGGACGGCTTCAGTCTCGTGGGTGAGGGAAGCGACGCCCTTGTCCATCTTGGACGAGATCAGGGAGAAGGACTCCTCGAGCATGGCATAAGCCTGATGCGGGTCACTGAAAGTGTCCTTGGGACGGTTCATGTAACCGTTGACTCCCAGACCGATGCCAACGAGCAATGCAAGCGAAGCAGCAATGCTGGCAGCGTACCATATCCTGCGCGGTCTGGATGAGGAGGCTCCCTCAAGGAATGCCAGGGTGTCGATACCCTGCCGGATGCTCTGTCCGAACCCATCGGGGACCTGGATGGAACTGTCGAGGGCGATAGCCTCGAGCTCCTTTATGCTCATGTTTTCCATCTCTTTCATAACTCGTACTTCATTTTGTTTTTCAAGGCCTTGCGGGCAAGGCTCAACTGGACTCTCGTGTTGATTTCCGACAAGCCGAGTTTCTCGGCGATCTCTTCGTATTCAAGCTCTTCGAAGATGCGCATGCGGATGATCTCGCGTTGTTTGGGCGGCAGGTCTTCGATGTACCTGAGCGCCTTTCGGAGCGTCTCGCGGTCGGCAAGCTCCTTGTCGGGAGGGTCGTTCCCGGAACTTTCCGGGTATTCGCCCATCGATACTGTCCTGCCGTTCTTGCGCAGCCGGTCGATGCAGAGGTTCCTCAGAAGCGTATAGGCGTATGCCTGCGGATTCAGCACCGTATCGAGCTTGTCCCTGGAGTTCCAAAGCTTGATGTAAAGGTCCTGTACCGTATCCTGGGCGTCGGAACTGTCCTCAAGATAGTGGAACGCTATCCTGTACAGGCCCTCGCTGAGGGGGAGGTACCGGGCTTTGAACTCGTCGTGGGTCATTACCGTTCTTCAATGAACTTGGAAACGCCGTCGAGGGAGATGGTGCCGAACAGGCAGATCAAGGCGGAGCCTTCTGGAGAGTGGAGGATGAAATCCTTCAGTGTCTTGCCGTCATCCGAGACCACGCCGTACAGGCGCATGCTCTGCTGACCGCCGTCCTTGATATCCATCAGTAAATCCTCGTCGTTCAAGGCTCTGCCGAGCCTGCGGACCAGGCGGTTCCTGGTGTTTTCGTCGCAGTCGCCGTATTCTATGACGGTAAAGCGTTTCACGCCCTTGATGGCTTCGAGCAAGGCAAGCTCCTCGGGATCGTTGCGGTCCACCGAATTCGCTATCACCTTCTTCATGAGGGAGGTTGCGATGCTGCCCATCTGGACGACGTTCACGCCGTCGGCCTGGGAGAGCTCGTATACGAGGGTGGATACACGGGAGTTGCGCTCACCTGAAAACCCCTGGAGCGGGATCATCAATACCGTCAACAGAACTATGAATAATTTTTTCATAAGCGGCTTGTCAATCATCAAACACATAAAAGACGGAGGTCACGCGGCTTTGTTAATGGATTTTTGTAAAATTATTCGGCCGTATCGTGAGAAAGGAGAATGTCCCTGAGAAGGGCATTGAATCCGGCCAGTGCATCGCGGTTGTACTCATCGACAAGGCTTACGCTCCGTTCGAGTCCGCCCATGAAAGATGCGTTCAGCGCGATGCCTCCGCCGAGTATTCCGGTGATCCAGTTTCCGCCCAGACACTGCCAGACGATCCATCCCACTGCAGCGGCGTCGAGGCCCATGCAGGCCAGTCCTTCGGGCAGGTGTCCGGTATAGGAGTGGCCAAGGGGAGGGAAGAAAGACCTGAGAACGGCCTGATCCTCCTTTTTCAGCTTCGGGACCCTCGAATAAAGGGAGCAGAGTTCCACCAGTGCAGCGTCCCGCTCTTCCCCTTCATAACGGACATCAATGAGCTCCACGGCCTTGGCCTGGGACTCGTCCCACTTTGCGCAGCCTGCGAGGACGAGGGCGTCGAGCAGCAGCCTGCGAGGCGTGGAGGACGCGGCAGCCTCATCCATGTACGAAGCCGCACCCTCGAAGTCGCCGGAGAGATAACTGCAAAGCTCCTTTTCATAGAGAACGTCGTCCACGCGTTCCGGAGCCAGCTGATACATGCTGATCCTGCCCAGGGTAGACATCGCTTCATCATAGCGGCCGCACTGCCGGTAGCAGTATGCCTTCTCCGAGAGTGCCTCAGCGGCCTCGCGCGGATCCTCGGCGTTGAAGGCTGCACGTTCATACTCAACGGCCTTCAGCGCCCAGTCCGTCCGTTCCTGAGCCTCAGCGGAAAACGCTGCGCAGAGGAATATGGATGTGATAAAGAATCGCAGTGTCCTGTGCATTTCTGAGGTCGTTTTGATGAATGCTCACGGAGACGTAGCTACCGTAGATGTTTCCTATGTAGAATACGGCGCCGAGGGTGCCGAAAAGCAAAGTCTTCCAGTTGGTGAATCCTTTCCTGGACCAATTCTCGGCCGTGATGGCCGCAAGGGAGCCAACGGTCAGGAAGGACGAGATGCCCTCTGCCAGTTCGCCGGCGTAGACCTTGCCGAGGCCGGGGATGACGGCCGAGGCGGCGGCAGCCAGCACCGGGCTCTTCGACCTGCCGTTGTACCTGTCGTTGAAAATGCCCTGCAGCTGCTTTTCACTGTCGGTAAGGGCATACTGTGAGAAGGTGAAGTTCTCCGCTGCGCTGAGGTAATCTGTCTTGCGCCCCTGCAACAGGGCGATACCGGCTTGTTCGAGACTCTTCAGCTCCGTGTACGGACCGTCATAAGCGTTCAAAAGGCTGGAGCTCCGGTCGAACTGCCCCATATGGGCATTGGATATAGCATTGAAGAATAGTGACTTATCATAGAAAGGAGAGTCCTGGGAGACCTTTTCGAAAGCGGCTGATGCGTCTGCAAGGTCCTTCGCACTGTAGCTGGCCCAGCCCTTCAGGTATTGAAGGGTGTCGGAGGCGAAATATTTCCCGCTGTACAGGATGGTGACCGCATCCTGTTCCATGCCGTTGCCTATTAGGTACTCAATGAACTCGAAGTCGTCGGAAGCGTATGTCACAGGTGCGTATTTCCTTATGACGGACGGTGAAGCGCCCGTGTCCGTGAAAACCGCTACCGGTATGTCATGATGATGTTGGGCGGAGCCGATGCGTCCGCTGCGTGTCATATAGTCGGCGGTGGAGAAGATGGCCGGAAATACACCTTTGTCCTTGACCGCCTCCTTGAAGAAGTCCAGGCTGCCCGGGGGAAGAAGCCTGACTCCAGGCACTGTCTGGGCACTGCCGGAGGCACAGGACAGGATGGCGGCGACGATAAGGGTGAGGCGTTTCATCGACCCTGGAACTTATCGATAGGGACGGTCTTGGCATTGGCGGGGATCTCGAAATGGAAGAGAGGGTCGTCCTCGTCCACGCGAATGCCGGAATAGATGGTGCGCATCACCGAGGAATCCTTGGGAGAGGTATAGGTGATGCTCGTGGTCCTGGTCGGAAGCATCATCCTTCCGGCAGGTACATAATTGGAATAATAAGTCTTGGAGACCGTCTTCCCGGAAGCATCCAGGTACCCACAATAGATGGGAAGGTAGTTGTCATAGACGATCTCCACCTTGGGAATGTCGCCGGGCTTGTCCGTGACATAGGTTTTCTTGACCAGCCCGTCTTCGCGGGTGGTGGACTGAAGCCGGTATCCGTACATGCCGAGCCCGAGGTCTTCGGCACGTCCGCTCATGAAGACGGATATCAGTTCGTCCTGGGAAGTCATTATGGATGAGTTGTCCACCATGACTTCATTGGTACTTGGGATGTACATCCTGGTCTCACCCTTTACGTTTGTGACCACTATGTAATCCTGGGGTTTGAGAAAATGGATCACCGCGCGTCCATCGTTGGAACAATGGACGCGTTTGGTGACCGTAGCTACCTTGCCTGCGGCGGCCTGCTTGACCTCCACGTCGGCCATGATCCGCCTCTGGGCGGATGCGCCGGCGGGCAGGAGAAGGGCCGCCGCGGTCAGGATAACAAGTATGTGGCTATGCTTCAAGGCTAAGCCCACATGAAGAAGCGGGTATTGCCCACGAACTCGCTTATGTTGTCATCAACGACTCCTATCAGCAGGAAGATCCAGTCGATGAGGGGGACGACACCGAAGATGCCTCCGACGGTGAAGAAGTAGATGGCCCACATCCACGGACGGGTGCCCATGTAGTGACGATGGATTCCGAGTCCTCCGAGGAAAGTGCAAAGGAGGAAGGAAGCGATGGGGCTGGGGTTGCCTGATGCGAGGGAGGCTGCTGCCGGAACGGGAGCCTCGGGCATGAGGTCAAGCGGGGAAACTTCGGCGGAAGCCTCGATGAGTGCGTCGATGGCATCGTCGTTCACAGTGTAGTTGCCAGCGTTGGCTGCAACGGAGACCGCCAGGATGGCGATGAGTGAGAGAATGAATTTCTTCATGATGCAGTATTTTAAGCAAAATGTTTTCCCAAAGTTACCCATTCAGCAGTGATAAACAAAGTTTTTTGCCCAATTTTTGTAAAAAGACGGAGAATGATTAACTTTGTAAACTATGATTAAACAGACATAGAATGAAAGTTTTCAATATGAAATCCTTGATCGTCGTATCGGCCGTCGCGTTACTCGCCGTCTCATGTGCCGCCCCCACCAATATCTCCTATTTCCAGGATACTGATGTCGTCGGACTCTCACAGCCTGTGCAGGAAAACCACATCCGTCTCCGTCCCGAGGACAAGGTGGCCATTATCGTGAACACTTCCAACGACCAGTTGACCAATCTGTTCAACCTCCCTTATATCAGCCAGCGTCTCGGAGGAGTGTCGCAGAGCGTTAGTTCCAACTATTCGCAGGCGGTATCCGGATATACCATCGACGAGGCCGGTGAGATCGATTTCCCCGTGGTCGGCAAGATCCATGTGGCAGGCCTGACCCGTCCCGAACTCGCGGTACGCATCAAGGAAGAGCTCATCAACCGCAACCTCGTCAAGGATCCGGTCGTGACTGTTGAGTTCATGAACCTCACGATTGCGGTCATGGGTGAAGTCAACCGCCCCGGACGCTATGCCATCGAAAAGGACAAGCTCACCCTGCTGGACGCCCTCAGCATGGCCGGCGACCTGACGATCTTCGGCAACCGCGAGAACGTCAAGGTGCTCCGCGTCGTGGATGGCAAGCAGGTTTCCTATAAGGTTGACTTGTGCAATGCCCAGAGCGTTTTCTCGTCCCCTGTATACTACATCCAGCAGGACGACCTGATCTATATCGAGCCTAACGAGATGCGTGCCCGCCAGTCCACTGTCAACGGCAACAACGTCCGCAGCACTTCATTCTGGATCTCCGTCGCTTCGCTCGCCGCGAGTGTCGGTACTTTCCTCCTCCGTGCTTCCGCAAATTCAGCAAGTTCAAAATAAAGAATGGATAACAATACCAACAACACCCATAATCAGCAGGAAGAGTCCGTACAGTTGATGGATCTCCTGTACAAGTGCCTGTCCAAATGGTACTGGTTCGTCATTTCAGCGGCTTTGTGCCTCGCACTTGCAGTGTTCTATGTGTTGAAGACCCCTCCGGTGTACACCCGCTCCGAAGAGATACAGATAAAGACCAATTCCCGCGGCCAGTCCATCTCGACTGACGCCGAGATATCTCAGCTCGGGTTGTTCAATACCAATACCAACGTCTATAACGAGATCAAGGCATTTGGCGCCAAGTCCCTCATGTCTGAGGTGGTCAAGCGCCTCAATCTCGATATGAACTATATCACAGACGGCAGGTTCCATGACAATGTCCTCTATGGATCTTCACTGCCGTTCACTGCGACCATCATCGATGTCCCGGACCAGGCCGTGATGACTTTCGACCTGGATGTCAAGGAGAATGGCGGTTTCACGCTGTCCAATTTCACGCTCAGGAACGAACCTGTCGAAAAGGGCGCCCAGGTCTCCGGCGTATTCGCCGATACCCTGGCCACTCCGGTGGGTAATGTCGTCATTACACCTACGGTCAACTACGTGGCCCGTGACTATCCTACGGTCCATGTAAGACGTTCCTCTTTCCGCAGCGCCACAAACCGCTACTCGAGTGAACTCTCTGTCAACCTCAGCGACAAGATGTCCCAGGTGATCCAGTTGACTCTCAGCGACATCTCCATCCAGCGGGCTGAGGATATCCTCAACATGGTGGTCTCGGTGTACAACGAGAACTGGGTGGCTGACAAGAACCAGATCGCTGTCAGCACCTCCATGTTCATCAACGAGCGCCTCGGTGTCATCGAGGAGGAGTTGACCAACGTCGATAGCGATATCTCCAACTACAAGAGCCAGAACCTCATCCCCGACGTCAAGGCTGCATCGAGCATGTACATGTCCCAGAGCAACGCCATCAATGAGCAGATCCAGGGGCTGAACAACGAGCTCTACATGACCCGCTACATCCGCGAGTCCCTTTCCGATGAAGCCAACAGGAACAAGGTGCTTCCTGCCAATTCCGGCATAAGCAGCGCCAATATCGAGAGCCAGATCAGCGACTACAACGAAAAGCTCCTCCGCAGGAACGACCTGGTCGCCAACAGCTCCGAGTCCAACCCGCTGGTAGTGGAGCTTGACAACTCCCTTAACAGCCTTCGCCAGGCCATCATCACGTCCGTCGACAACCAGGAGCTTGCACTCAGCAACCAGATCAACTCCCTCACCCGTACGGAGCGTCAGGCTACTGCGCGCATCGCCGCCAATCCTACCCAGGCCAAGTACCTCCTGTCGGTCGAGCGTCAGCAGAGCGTCAAGGAAGCCCTGTACCTTTACCTCCTCCAGAAACGCGAGGAGAACGAGCTCTCACAGGCCTTCACCGCCTACAATACGCGCATCATCGATCCTCCTACCGGCAGCATGTCACCTACTGCGCCGCGCAAAAGCATGATATACCTTCTTGCCCTCCTGTTGGGTCTCTTCATCCCGCTTGCCGCCCTTTATCTCATGGAGGTGCTCAATACCAGGGTCCGTGGCAAGAAAGACATCAAGGATGTCGTCCTGCCGTTCGTTGGCGAGATTCCTCTCACCGAGGAGGGAAGGAAGGACAACAGGAAATATCTCCGCGCTGTCAAGATGCAGAAGCAGGTTGAACAGAAACGCGAGATCCTCGTCAAGAGCGGAAGCCGCGATACAATCAACGAAGCTTTCCGCGTGCTTCGTACCAACGTCGAGTTCATGATGAAGAACAAGGACGCCAATGTCGCTGCCGTCACTTCCTTCAATCCCGGCTCCGGCAAGTCTTTCATATCGATGAACCTTGCCGTGGCGCTTGCCATCAAGGGCCGCAAGGTCCTGGTGATCGACTGCGACCTCCGTCATGCGTCTCTCTCCTCCTATGTGGCGAATCCTCACAAGGGCATTACGTCCTATCTGAGTGGTCAGACCGATGACATCAATTCCTTGATCTGCCAGGTCGCCGACTATGACAATCTCTTCGTCCTGCCGGTGGGAGCCATCCCCCCGAATCCTACCGAGCTTGTTGCGGACGAGCGCTTCAAGCAGATGATAGCGAAGCTCAAGGGCGAGTATGACTATGTGTTCCTCGACTGCCCTCCGATCGAGATAGTGGCCGATACCCAGATCATCGACCAGTACGCAGACAGGACCCTCTTCGTCATCCGTGCCGGCCTTTGCGAGAGAAGCATGCTCTCTGAGCTTAACACCCTTTACGAGGAGAACAAGTACAACAACCTCGCTCTCATCCTCAACGGCACCGAGATCTCCAAGTCCGGCTACTTCGGCAACAAGTACGGATACCACTACGGCCATTATGGCCACTACGGATACGGATATTCCTCTTATGCCAATGACGATCAGAAGAATAGTTGATGCTCTGGAAACGCTGGCTCCGCTGGCTTACCAGGAAGATTATGACAATGCAGGACTCCAGGTCGGTCTCATCGACGATGAGGTGACGGGCGTCCTGCTCTGTCTTGATATTACCGAGGAGATTGTCGCAGAAGCTGTACGGCTGGGATGCAACCTTGTGGTATCGCATCATCCGCTTATCTTCAGGCCCCTGAAGAGCATTACCGGAGCGACATACCAGCAGCGCTGCGTGATGGAGGCCGTACGTCACGGCATAGCCCTGTATTCTGCTCACACCAACCTTGACAATGCCCGTGACGGCGTGAACTACCGCATCGCATCCAAGATAGGACTTCGTGACCTCGAGTGGATCGAGGAGAAGCCTGCTTCTGGTGACTGTTGTGGTTCTGGGGTCATAGGCACCTTGCCGGAGCCGGAAAAGGCCACCGACTTCCTGGCGCGGCTCAAGGATGTTTTCGGTGTGAAGTGCCTTATGCATACCGATCCCTCCGGCAAGACCCTGCGGCGCATCGCGCTCTGTGGCGGCGCCGGCTCGTTCCTGATGGACGAGGCGCGCGCGAAGGGCGCCGATGCCTTCGTCACAGGGGAGATTTCCTATCATCATTATTTCGATTCCGACGGGATGTTGCTTATCGCCATGGGACACTATCAGAGCGAGCAGTTCACGAAGGACCTGCTGCGTGGTTTCCTGGCAGAACGATTCCCGGACCTTCGCATCGAAATGACATCCATAGACACAAATCCTATCCATTATACCTTTTGATGACCCTTATGGAGAGACACGTCGTTATTATGGCCGGCGGCATTGGCAGCCGTTTCTGGCCTATGAGCACCCCTGAGTATCCCAAGCAGTTCATTGACGTGCTTGGATGCGGCCGTACGCTCATCCAGATGACGGCAGACCGGCTGCTGCCAGTCTGCCCCTATGAGAATATGTGGGTTGTCACCTCCCGCAGCTACGTGGACATCGTCCGCGCCCAGCTCCCCGGTATCCCGGAGGCAAATATCCTTGCGGAACCCGCTGCGCGCAATACCGCCCCCTGCATCGCCTATGCGTGCTGGAAGATCAAGGCCCGCCATCCGCATGCCAACATAGTCGTCACCCCTTCCGATGCACTCGTGCTGGACGGTGACGAGTACCGTCGCATCATCTCCCTTGCCCTGGACTTCACTTCGTCGGGCAGCTCCATCGTGACCGTCGGTATCAAGCCTTCCAGGCCCGAGACAGGATACGGTTACATCATGGCGGGGGAGGAAGCCGCTCCGGAGATCCTTACCGTAAGGGCTTTTAAGGAAAAACCCGACCTCGAGACCGCCAAGGCCTACCTGGCCGACGGGCATTATCTCTGGAATGCCGGCATTTTCGTATGGAACGTGGATACCATCACTTCCGCTCTCCGTACCTATGCCCCCGGTATTGCAGCCATCATGGATGAGATGTCCCGTTCCTTCTATACCGATGCGGAAGACGAGGCTGTGGCCCGCCTGTTCCCGACCTGCGAGAAGATCAGCATCGACTACGCCGTCATGGAGAAAGCATCAGGCATCCATACCATCCCTGCGTCCTTCGGTTGGAGCGATCTCGGAAGCTGGGGTTCATTGAGGCTTAACTCATCGACTGACGCCAGCGGCAATGCCACCCTCGGCACGGACATCCACATGTTCGAGTGTGAAGGTTGCGTAGTACGCACTTCGTCCCTCAAGAAAGTCGTCCTGCAGGGCCTGGAAGACTACATCGTCGCCGAAAAGGACGGTTCGCTCCTGGTTTGCAAGCTTTCTGAAGAGCAGCGCATCAAGGACTTTTCAAAATAGGATATGAAGATACTGGTCACGGGTGCCGCCGGTTTTATCGGCTCGAAGCTCATGTTCTCACTTGCTGGGCGGGGCGACGAGGTCGTCGGCATCGACAACCTCAACGACTACTATGACGTCCGTCTCAAGCAGGGCCGCATCGCCGAGTTCTGCACAGGGGAGCGCAAGCGCTTCCTGAAGATGGACATCGCGGACAAGGAAGCGCTGGACGCGCTCTTTGACGCGGAGGGCTTCGATGCGGTGGTCAATCTCGCCGCACAGGCGGGGGTGAGGTATTCCATCACCAATCCTTATGCCTACCTCCAGAGCAACCTCGTGGGCTTCCTGAACATCCTGGAAGCCTGCAGGAACCATCCTGTTAAGCATCTTGTGTTCGCTTCCTCCAGCTCGGTCTATGGCCTGAACGCCAAAGTTCCATATTCCGAGGATGACAAGGTGGACAATCCCGTGAGCCTGTACGCTGCATCCAAAAAGTCCAACGAACTCATGGCGCATGCCTATGCCAAGCTTTACGGCCTGCCATGTACCGGACTCCGCTTCTTTACCGTCTACGGCCCCTGGGGCCGTCCGGACATGGCTCCGATGCTGTTCGCATCGGCCATTACGAGGGGGGAGCCGATCAAGGTGTTCAACGGCGGCGACATGATACGCGACTTCACATATATCGATGACATCGTAGAAGGCACAGTCCGCACCCTGGATCATGTCCCGATAGGTGCGGAATGCCCGAACAACGTCCCATACCGTATCTACAATATCGGCTGTTCGCATCCTGTGAAGCTCATGGACTTCATCTCCGAGATCGAGCAGGCCGTCGGGCGCCCGGCCGAAAAGGTCTTTCTGCCCATGCAGGCCGGTGATGTCTATCAGACCAATGCCGACACCACGCATCTCGAGCAAGAGGTCGGTTACAAGCCCCATGTGAGGCTGCACGAAGGCATCGCCGCCTTCATCGACTGGTACAAGTCAGACAAAAACCCTTTGAAATGAATTGTGTAGAGAAATTCGAGGAGATTTACAGGAAAAGCCCGGACGCCGTGGCTTTCTGTCCCTACAGGATCTGCCCCATAGGGGCCCACAGCGACCATCAGCACGGCAAGATCACGGGTCTGGCCATCG
The DNA here is from genome assembly GCA_900319185.1 of uncultured Bacteroidales bacterium. Lineage (GTDB taxonomy): Bacteria > Bacteroidota > Bacteroidia > Bacteroidales > UBA932 > Cryptobacteroides. The sequence continues at coordinate 13,665 of ONNK01000008.1, read as the reverse complement.
ACAAGGGCATCAGCTTCGCCTATCATCCCAAGCAGAACGGCGTCGTCGAACTGGCTTCGCTCCAGTTCGACAAGCGCGCCCAGTTCCACATACGCAGCGTGCCTGAAAAGCGCCAGATGGATTGGGCTGACTATCTGCGTGGGGCAACCCTCGAACTTTCCCAGCATTACACCCTCTCGACAGGCCTATGCGGCGTGATTGAGGGCAGCCTCCCCATCGGAGGCCTGTCTTCGTCTGCAGCTGTCACCATAGCCTTCCTATCTGCCCTTTGCAAGGTCAACGGCATCAAGTTGAAGCCCCTGGAAATGATATCCATCGCCATGGCGGCCGAGAACAACTATGTCGGCGTAAGCTGCGGCAAGCTCGACCAGAGCTGCGAGATCTATTCACGGAAGGATCATCTTCTCTATCTGGATACACTCGACGATTCGTACGAGCTCATTCCGACCCCGGATTGCATGGCACCGTACGAGATCGCCATTTTCTTCAGCGGTGTCGAGCGCACCCTGGCCGGTTCCAAGTTCAACATGCGCGTGGATGAGTGCCGCAGCGCGGCGTATGCACTCAAGGCCCTCTCCGGCATGGAGTACGGCAAGTTCGGCGAGACCCACCTGCGCGAAGTCCCGCGTTCCGTCTATGACGAGTACAAGGACCGTCTGCCTGAGACCTGGCGCAGGCGGGCCGAGCACTGGTATACGGAGTACGAGAGGGTTGAAAAAGGCGCTGAGGCCTGGAGGAGGGGAGACCTGAAGGAATACGGCCGCCTCAGCTTTGAGTCCGGCCGCTCTTCCATCTACAACTGGGAGACCGGATCGCCTGAGCTCAAGGCCCTGTACGAGATCATGGAGCATACTGACGGCATCTATGGCGGCCGCTTCAGCGGCGCCGGCTTCAAGGGGTGCTGCATGGCCCTGATCGATCCCGCATTCCGTGCTTCCATACTCGAGAAGGTGGAGAGGGAGTATCTGGCCCAGTTTCCTGGACTTAAGGGCCATTACGGTGCATATATCTGCCATTCCTCCGACGGAGTAGAACTATAGGATATGAAATGCCTGATACTTGCTGCCGGCTATGCTACCCGGCTTTACCCTCTGACCGAGAATTTCCCCAAGCCCCTGCTGAAAGTCGGTGACAAGGCCATCCTTGACTGGCTGGTGGATGATATCGCCTCGGCCGGAGCCGTGGATCGGTTTGTCGTCATTTCCAACCACAAGTTCGCCGGTCATTTCCGCGACTGGGCTGCTATGCGCCCTGGTATTGCCGTCGTCGACGACGGTACTTCCACCAACGAGACCCGTCTCGGGGCGGTACGCGACATCCAGTTCGCCATCGAGAGTCTCGGGATCGACGATGACCTTCTGGTCATAGCCGGGGACAATATCCTTGATTTCAGCCTGGCGGAATTCATCCGCTATGCATCGACCAAGCGCGCCTCGTGCATCATGCGCTATTACGAGGCCGATGAGAACCGCCTGCACAAGTGCGGGGTGGTGGAAGTGGACGATACCGACAGGATCGTCGGGATGGAGGAGAAGCCGGCCGAGCCGAAGTCGCACTGGTGCTGCCCGCCGTTCTATTTCTACCGGCGCGAGGACGCCGCGCGCGTGGCCGAAGGCATCGCAGCGGGCTGCGGCGTGGATGCGCCGGGCAGTTATGTGGCCTGGCTCAGCACATGAGCGTTTCAAAAGTCTCTGAAAGACAGTTATTTCACCCAGATCTCATCGATGAAGATGAAGCCTTCGCCCCCGGCGCCCGGATGCCATTCCGGGATAGTGCCGAAGTTCTTGGCGAATACCTTTACGGAGTATACCGGCCCGATGCCCTCGGGCATGCGGACACTCAGATCCTGAACCTGCACTACATAGTCTTGAGGACCTACTGTGTTGTCCACACGGCCGACAGGTGTGAATACCTTGCCGTCCGTGGAAACCGAGAACTCCACGTAACGCGGCATCCATATCCAGGAGCGGGCGTCCTGGCAGAAGCCGGCGCCGATCTCTGCCAGTTCCTTGGGTTCCATCAGCGTGACCACCGCAGTGAAATCGGTGTCCTGGTAGCCCTGCCATCCTCCTGAACGCCAGTTGACCGTACCGCGCTTTCCGTCGATCAGACCCTCGTCACCTCCCGCATTGTATTGGGGATTGTAGCGCGACATGATGTCGATCATCATGTCGTTGCGTACCCTGTATACGGTGCTGGAGATGGTGGCGCTTTTCAGACCGCCCATTTCGGTGTAAGCCTCCACGGTGCAGTTCTCATCCAGGATGAACGGACCGCCGTACGGCAGGAACCCACCTGCCGTTTTGCCGGCGGGAGTGACTCTGTACCAGGCCTTTCCACCTTCAGGAATGCCGCTGATGCTGACGCTTAAAGGATCCGAAAAGATGTCATTCTCCATCTCGAATGCAGGGGAAGGAAGGAATGACGTCTCCAGCGAAGTGTGCGGGCGGGCGGACTCCGCCACCCCGAAGGTCTGCGACGGAGTCGCGGACAGGCTGTAATCCAGCCGCCCGCCCGCCAGTATGCTCCCGGCGTCGATGAAGGACTTGTCATAGTCCTTCCCGTTCAGCCTTGCAGATGCCACATACACTGCGTCCGGATGGTCGGACGTGATGGTGAAGTCCTTTCCGCCGTCAATGTGGATGACAGCCTTGCGGAAAATGGGCGAACCCAGGCAGATTTCATTCTGCCCGGGGCAGACATTGTAAAGGCCCAGGGCGCTCAGTACGTACCAGGCGGACATCTGTCCGCAGTCTTCGTTGCCGCAGAGACCGTCGGGCTCCGGAGTATACAGCGTGCTGAGGATCTGCCTTACTCTCTCCTGTGTCTTCCAAGGCTTGCCAGCGTAATTGTAGAGGTAGGGGATATGATGGCTCGGCTCGTTGCCGTGGGCGTACTGCCCGATGAGGCCGGTGATGTCGGCCTGAGTACGCCCAGCCGTCTGCTCTGGTGCGGTGAACAGGCCGTCGAGCTTGGCCACATAGGCCTCATCGCCACCCAGTGCGGCTATATGGCCGTCCACATCCTGTGGCACGAAGAAACTGTATTGCCAGCTGTTGGCTTCCGTGAAATGGTTGTTGACCTCGCGGGGATTGAACGGCGTGAGCCAGCGCCCGTTGGTACGCGGGCGCATGAAACCCGTGGACGGGTCGAATATATTGCGCCAGTAGGACGCATATCCGCTGTATTCTCCGGACTCCGCCGATTTGCCGAACATGGCGGCCGTCTGTGCGACACACCAGGCATCGTAGGCATATTCAAGCGTCTTGGATACTGACTCGTGCTCCTTGTCGGATATCACGCAGAAGTCCTCGTAAAAACTGTCCAGGCCGTACTCGTGCTTTTTGGAGGAAGCCAGCATCGCTTCAAACAACCTGGTGTAATCGACACCCGTGATACCCTTTGACATCGCGTCGGCGATGACTGACACGGAATTGTAGCCTATCATGCAATTGGTCTCCCAGCCGTGAAGCTCCCATATGGGCAGCTTGCCGCATTCATCGTAGATTGACTGGAAGGATTTCAGGAAATCTGTGGTCCGCCCGCGTTCGATAAGGCAGAAGAGCGGGTGAAGTGCACGGAACGTGTCCCAGATGGAGAATACCGTATAACGGTCAAAGCCTTCCGCTACATGGGTGGCACCGTCCATCCCCCGATACTCGCCATTGACATCGGAGTACAGCGAAGGATGTATGGCGGTATGGTAAAGTGCCGTATAGAAATTGCGCAGCTGTGCATCTGTCCCGCCACTGACGGCAATTTTGGAGAGATATGAGTTCCATGCTTTGGAGGCGTCGCGCCTTGCCTTGCCGAAGGCCTTTGCCCAAGCCTTTCCGCCTCCAGCCGGGGACGGCCCGTCCGACATCAGGTTGAGTCTGGCGTTTTCCTCTGATACTGAAGAGATTCCTACTCTGACATAAATGGTTTTCGAGCTGCCCCGGAAGGTGAGGATTGCACCCTTGTACGGAGGGAACTCCTCGAAACTGAACGGCTCGCTGAACTCTGCCCAGAAGTATACGGCCTGGCGGTCTGCCCAGCTCTTCGAGCTCCTGTAGCCCGCCACGCAATTGGGCCCCGCCAGATGTATGTCCGAGCCCAGCAGGTAGTCCCTGTGCTCGAGGTCGATGATGATCTGCGGCGCGGCGTCTGCCGTAAACTCATAGCGGTGGAAGCCACTCCTGCGTCCTACCGTCACGGATGCCTGCACTTCCGGGCTCTCGAGCCAGACTTCGTAATATCCGGCTTCTGCATCCTCCCTGTCATGGGAGAAATGCGAGCGGTAACGCTCCTTGTCCAGTCCTCCCTGATATTCCTTTACAGGCATGAAGAGGATGTCGCAAAGGTCGTCGCAGCCCGTTCCGCTCAAGTGAGTGTGGCTGAATCCGTAGATATATTCGTCGGAATAATGATATCCCGAGCAGCCGTCCCAGTTGCCGGACATCGGCCTGGTGTCAGGACTCAGTTGGACCATGCCGAACGGCCAGGCTGCACCCGGGAAGGTATGGCCGTGGAAGTCGGTCCCTACAAAGGGGGTGACATACTGTGTGTAGTCCGGCGCCGCCGCGGCTGCGAAACCTGTGAGCAGCAGTATGGCAAGGATGGCTGTCCTTTTCATAACCATTTGATTGTCAGAGTCCTCTTATGGCACCGACGAGACGGGTGACATTGGCCTCCGGGGTGGCCCAGCTGGTGCAGAACCTTACTGCGGTGCGCCCGTCCGGGAGTCTCTTCCATATCTCGAAGCCGAAGTCCTTGTCCATCTTCTCCACCTGCTCGTTCGTGAGGATGGGGAAGATCTGGTTGGTCGGGCTGTCTACGAGGAACTCGAAATGCTTGTCCTCGAGGGCCTTGCGGATGCGGGCGGCCTTGAGGACGGCGCCGCGCGCGGCATCCATGTACAAGCCGTCCTCGAAGAGGGCGGCGAACTGGATGCCCAGCAGGCGGCCCTTGGCCAGCATGCCGCCGCCCTGCTTTATGCAGTAGCGGAAGTCTTCCTTGAGGGCGTCATTGGTGATGACCACGGCCTCTCCGAAGAGGGCTCCCTGCTTGGTCCCGCCGATATAGAACACATCTGCCAGCTTCGCAAAATCCTTCAATGTCAATGCATTCTCGCCCTCTAGAAGCTCGCTGGCGGCCATCCCGTAGCCCAGTCTTGCTCCATCCACGAAGAGCGGGATGTCGAAACTGCGGCAGACCTCGCTGATGGCGGTCAGCTCCTCACGGCTGTAGATGGTCCCCGACTCCGTGGAGAATGAAATGTAGACCATGCCGGGCATGACCATGTGCTCATGGTTCGCGTCGCTGAAATGCTCGTCCAGGGCATCGCCAACCTGCTTCGCAGTGATCTTTCCGTCGGGTGAGGGGAGAGCCAGTATCTTGTGCCCGCCGTGTTCCACGGCCCCGGTCTCATGCACGTTGATATGCCCGCTTTCAGCACACAGCACGCCCTGATAAGGCTTGAGTATGGAGGAGATGACGGTAGCATTGGTCTGCGTGCCGCCGACGAGGAAATGCACGTCGACATCGGGGCGGTCGCATGCCTTGCGGATGTACTCGCGCGCCTGGGCACAGAAATCGTCCTCGCCGTATCCTACGGTCTGGACCATGTTGGTCTCCTGGAGGCGCTGCATGATGCGGGGAAGCGCGCCTTCGCAGTAATCGCTTGTAAAGAGTGTTTTCATAGCCTTAATGTCCGTTTATAGTCTTGTGATGTATATCCTGTCTGTTTCGAGTATTTTGTCCACTCTCGAGGATGCAAACTTGCGGAGGAAGAAGAACCCGATGATGAAGACGAGGGTGAGTATTCCCGCGAGATCCTGGCTCATCGCGCTGACGAAGAGAAGCGCATCGAAGATGCCGTGCGCGATGACCGGCAGAAGCAGTGTCAATACAGCATCGAGGACCCTGCTTTTTCCGATGCGGAAATGTGCCAGCGAATAATAGTAACCCATGATGATGGCGAAGAAGAAATGCGCCGGTACGGAGATCAGGGCCCTTATGATGCCGGTACCGACCCAGTTCTGAAGGTTGCTGAAAAGGTAGAGGATGTTCTCGGTGGCAGCGAATCCCATGCCTACGCAGACAGCGTAAACGATGGCGTCCATGTGCTCGTCAAACTCCTTGCACCTGCGCAGGAACAGCCACAGCATGAACAGCTTGGCCATCTCCTCCGGGATGGCGGCGGTCTTGAAGGCATTGCCTATCTGGGCGCTGATCTCGGTGCCGGGCGTCTCTGTCACCATGCCGAAGGCCGGAAGTAGCAGCACTATCATGGCGGAAGCCACGCCGTAGACGAACGCCTTGAACATCTGGCGCGGGGGCTCCTTCTGCCACTTGTCCCTGTTGTAGATGTGGATGATGAGAACGATGGCCGGAAGGATGGCGGCGATGAATACGATAAACATGTCGGATCTGTCTTTTGTAACATACAAAAATACTAATTGGCGCAAAACTTTGCAAACACGGAAAGATGGGATTATCTTTGCGTTGACAATAATTGCAATGGATATGAACGAAACACCTGTATTGTTGCTGACCGGCTATCTCGGCAGCGGAAAGACCACTCTAGTCAACAGGATACTCTCCAACCGCAAAGGCATCAAGTTCGCCGTCATCGTGAACGATATCGGCGAGGTCAACATCGACGCCGACCTCATAGAGAAGGACGGAGTTGTGGGCAAGCGTGATGACAGCCTCGTAGCCCTTCAGAACGGCTGCATCTGCTGTACGCTCAAGATGGACCTGGTGGAGCAGCTGCGTGATATCGTGTCCATGAAGAAGTTCGACTACATCGTCATCGAGGCGAGTGGCATCTGCGAGCCGGAGCCCATCGCCAGGACCATCTGCTCGATCCCTTACATGGGCCAGGAGTATGTCAAGGACGGGATGCCGCGCCTGGACTGCATCGCCACCGTGGTGGATGTCCTGCGCATGCGCGACGAGTTCGCGTGCGCCAAGGACCTCCTGCGCGGCAACCTCGATGAGGATGACATAGAGAACCTCGTCATCCAGCAGGTGGAGTTCTGCAACATCATCGTACTGAACAAGGTCTCAGAGGTGTCCAAGGACGAGCTCGGCAAAGTCCGGGAGATAGTCAGGGCACTACAGCCCAAGGCCCGGATCGTGGAATGCGATTTCGCGGATTTCGACCTGGCTGAGATCATGGGTACCGGTCTTTTCAATTACGACTCCGTCGCAGCCTCAGCCGCATGGATAAGCGGAGTCGAAGGCCCTGTGGAGGATGACGACGATGATGATGACGATGATCACGATGATCACGATGATCACGATGATCACGATCATGACCATGATCATGATCATGATCATGAGGATCATGACGGACATCACCACCATCACCATCATCATGACGACGAAGGGGAGGCAGAGGAGTATGGCATCGGCACCTATGTCTACTATCAGCGCAAGCCTTTTGATATCAACAAGTTCGACAACTTTGTGGCCAAGCATTGGCCGGCCGGCATCATCCGGGCCAAGGGCCTTTGCTGGTTCTCGGTCGAGCCGGACAACTGCTACCTGTTCGAGCAGGCCGGCAGCCAGATTTCGCTGCGCAACGCCGGCAAGTGGTATGCCACTATGCCGGAGGACGAGTTGGAGCAGCAGCTCGCCACCGACGCGACGCTTCGTCGCGACTGGGACCCGGAGTACGGGGACCGTATGCAGAAGCTCGTGTTCATCGGCCAGAAGCTCGACAAGGGAGCAATCCGCTCCGCGCTGGATTTCTGCGTGACCGAAGAATAGACCAACGACTTACTATATGAAAAGAAACTTTTTGACCGTCCTGTGCCTGCTGGTTGCGGCACTGACATTCGCCCAGGGCCCTTACAGGGGTGAGTACAAGATCGAGAAAGACATCCCTTACCACCAGGATGCAGGGGATTATGCCCGTGAGCGCTGTACGCTCGATTTCTATTATCCTTCTGAACTGAAGGATTTCCCGACCGTAGTATGGTTCCATGGAGGCGGATTGACGAGCGGCAACAAGGAGATCCCGGAAGGGCTTATGAACTCCGGTCTGGGTATCATCGGTGTGAATTACCGCCTGATCCCCAATGCCAAAGTGCAGGAGCTCATTGATGACGCCGCGGCGGCCGTGGCGTGGGCTTTCCGCGAAGTGGCTTCGCGTGGCGGAAGCCCTGACAAGATCTTCGTGGCCGGGCATTCCGCTGGCGGATACCTGACAGACATGGTTGTGCTTGACAAGCATTGGCTGGAGAAATACGGAGTTGATGCCGATCGCATCGCAGGAGCATTTCCGTATAGCGCCCAGGTCATCACACATTACAATGTCCGCAAGGATGACGGTGTGGGACCGTTGGAGCCGCGCATAGACGAGACTGCGCCGCTCTACCATGTCCGCAAACTCCCCATGCCCATGCTCGTCCTTTCCGGCGACCGTGAGCTAGAACTCTATGGCCGTTACGAGGAGCAGGCTTACTTCTGGCGCATGATGAAGCTAAACGGCAACGAGAATGTATTCCTGTACGAGTTTGACGGGTACGACCACGGCTCGATGCCGGCACCTGCGCATGCCGTCGTCAAGCGCTACATCCGCGGCATCCTCCGCGGCGAGTTGCCGGCGAGATAGCGGGCTCAGATGATCTTCTGAAGCGTTTTTTCGCTTGTGTCCGGGAAGAACTCCCGGATATGTGAGATGAGCCGCTCACGGGATTCTTCCGGTGAGCGGTTGATTGTCTCCGGCGCGCCCGTGGCTTCTTCGAAGCGCCGGGCCCAGGCCGGGACGTCCGTCCGTACGGACTCCTGTACTGTCCCGAACAACTCGTCCGGCGTCGTGTTGGACGCGCGCTGCCAGCCATTGTAGTGGAGGTCGGGTCCACGGTACACCCTCTGGATGTCGCCGATGACGGTCCAGGTACCCATCTGCAGGAACTGAACGACGCTGTCCATGATGCCTTTCTTTACACCGGGACTAAGCAGGGGCTTGTATTTCGCTCCCATGGAGCGCAGGAACGCGGGCGTGACGGCTTCCGAGCAGATCAGGCGGAGCTCACGGGCTTCCAGCGCGCCGGCTTCCTTGATGGCGGACAGGGCGACGGGGGAGAGGAACTTCATGAGTTTCTCACTGCTCGTCGACGCCTTGAAGCTTTCTCCGAGAGCCATCCTGTACTTGGGAATGCTCCGCCTCCAGTTCATCAGCTCGCGGTACCATTCGACAGTAGCGAATGCGGCTTTGCCGCCGAGGTATTTGCCGTAGGCAATGTCGCCTTCGCGCACAGCCTCGATCTTCCAGTCCCAGGGACCGAGTGTCCCGCCTTCTTCCTCATCGGTAAACCAGCATCCGGGAGCAGTCATTTCCTCGATGGACCATCCAGCCACGCCGCACCGAAAGAACGGTATGATTCCATATTCCCGGATGACCTCGATCATTCTCTCAGGACTGTCTATGACTCTTTTCACCACTTGCATCGTGAAATTATACAATCTCCGTCAATTCCCCTGTAGCAGAGTCCATTATAAAGCCACGGACCGTGATGGTAGCTGGCATCAGGGGATGCTCCTTGATGCTTGCCACTGTATTGCGCACGGAAGTCTCTGGGTCGTGGAACCCTTCAAGCCAAGCGTCTAAATCGATGTCGTCGCGGACAAGATTGGCTTCCGGGACACCGCGCTCCAGCATCTCCTCCCGGAAATGTCCGAAGCTCATGTGGCAGGCGCCGCAGCCAGAGTGGGCGACGACCATGATCTCCTCTACGCCAAGCTCATAAACTGCGACGATGAGACTGCGCATGGCCGAATCCCACGGTGTCGGGATGACGGCGCCGGCGTTCTTGATGATCTTGGCATCCCCGTTCTTCAGGCCCAGCGCCTCCTGCAGGAGCAATGACAAGCGGGTGTCCATACAACTCAGGACCGCCAGCTTGCGGTCAGGATATTTGTCCGTCAGATGTGGTTCATAGGCCTTGGCCTCTACATAGTTGCGGTTGAAACGGATGATCTCGTCGATGGTATTCATGTGGTCAGATATCGGATTAGTTTCTTCAAAGATACGAAATCTCCGGCTTATTATCTTTCAAACGCAAACTCCGTGAACAAAAACGGCTGTTTTGTTCACGGAGCTGTATAAAATGGCTTTATCTGAACAAAAAAGCCATTTTGGTTCAGGTTGGTTGTCAGATCTTCTCGAAGGCCTGGTCGAGGTCGGCGATGAGGTCGTCGACATGTTCGGTGCCTATCGAGAGTCTGATAGTGCTCTGGTAGATGCCCTGGTCGGCCAGCTCGGCCTCGGTGAGCTGCGAGTGAGTGGTCGTTGCCGGATGGATGACGAGCGACTTGACATCGGCTACGTTGGCGAGCAGGGAGAATATCTCCAGCGAGTCAATGAAGCGGAAGGCCTCTTCCTTTCCGCCCTTGATCTCGAAGGTGAATATCGATCCGCCCCCGTTGGGGAAATACTTTTGGTACTGCGCATGGTCGGGATGCGAAGGAACGGCCGGATGATTCACCTTCGCCACCTTTGGATGCTTTGAAAGGTAATCCACGACCTTCAGTGCGTTCTCGACATGCCTCTCGACACGAAGTGACAGAGTCTCAAGGCCTTGCAGGAAGATGAATGCGCTGACGGGCGAGAGGGTCGAGCCTGTGTCACGCAGCAGTATCGCCCTTGCGCGGGTGATGTAGGCGGCGGCGCCGACTGCGTCAGCGAAGACGATTCCATGGTAGCTATAGTCCGGCTCAGTGAACTGGGGGAATTTGCCGGAGGCCTTCCAGTCGAACTTGCCCGAATCCACGATGACTCCGCCGATGGTGGTACCGTGTCCACCTATGAACTTGGTAGCGGAATGCACGACGATATCTGCACCGTACTCGATGGGCCTGAGCAGGTAAGGCGTAGCGAAAGTGTTGTCGATGATGAGGGGAATCTTGTGTGCGTGGGCGATGGCGGCCACCGCTTCGATATCGATCAGGTTCGAGTTGGGGTTTCCGAAGCTCTCGATGAAGACCGCCTTTGTCTCCGGTTTGATCGCCTTTTCGAAGTTGGACAGGTCGGAAGGATCCACGAAAGTAGTCGTGATACCGTAGGGGACCAGCGTGTGCTGGAGAAGGTCATAGGTGCCTCCATAGATATTCTTGGAGGAAACGATATGGTCTCCCGCACGGGCGATATTGAGGATGGAATAGGTGATGGCGGCGGCACCGGAGGCCACGGCCAGAGCGCCGACGCCTCCCTCCAGGGCAGCGATGCGCTGCTCGAAGACATCCTGGGTGGAGTTGGTCAGACGGCTGTATATATTGCCCGGATCAGCCAGACCGAAACGCGCGGCCGCGTGCTCGGAGTTGTGGAATACGTATGAACTCGTCTGGTAGATGGGAACTGCGCGTGCATCGGATGCGGGATCGGCTTTTTCCTGTCCAACATGAAGCTGAAGGGTCTCGAAGTGAAGTTTACGTGTGCTCATTGTTAGTTCGTTTTTGATTTGTTTTCTGGTTGCAAAGTTAGAATCAGTGGAAAAAACGAACAAGAAAACACTTAAAAATAGTAGGATATTCCTAAAAATTACTATTTTTGTAGAAATAATGCATTGTTTGGCGTCGATATAAGCCATTAAACAGAAAAAACCTCTTCCCATGACCGAGAAACTCGACAAAACAGACATCCAGATACTCAAGGCCCTTCAGGAAAACGGCCGCATTACCGTCAAGGACCTTGCCCTGAAGGTCCATCTTTCCACGACTCCGGTGTTCGAGCGCATGCGCCGCCTCGAGACCGAGGGCTATATCCAGCGCTATACGGCCGTACTGAGCCCGTCGAGGCTGGGCAGGGGATTCATCGTATACTGCAGCGTCCGCCTCCGGCGCATGGGTCGCGATATTGCTCACGATTTCATTTCAAGGGTCCAGGACATCCCTGAAGTCGCTGAGTGTTACAATATTTCTGGGGATTTCGATTTCCTGCTCAAGATCTATGCACCGGACATGCAGTACTACAATGACTTTCTTATCAATACCTTAGGAACGATAGAGAGTCTCGGCTCAGTCCAGAGCTGTTTCGTGATGAACGAGGTCAAGAACAGTTACGGCGTGCCCGTCAGCCTGTTGTGACATTTTTCTGCCTGTTATTTGCAGAATTGAGAATGAAAAGTTAAATTTGTGGGAAAATTCTAACTTTTACTACAAATATGCAGGAAACAGACGGCAAATACATGTTCGGCGTCGTGAAGGTAGGGGATAAAGGTCAGATAGTTATCCCCAAGGACGCCCGCAACATTTACGGCATCAAGCCGGGAGACACCCTGATGCTCCTGGGTGACCAGAAAGGTCTGGCAATGCTTAAGACTGATATCTTCCAGGCAATTATCGATCAGGCAATGGAGGGTCTTACGAAATGAGAAAGCATTGGATTGACAACCTCCGCTCGGTGACCGTACTTCTGGTCCTGTTCTATCACGTCATCTATTTCTACAACAACAAGGGAGTCTTCGGCGGTATCGGCGGGTTCGGCGACGGACCGCAGTACCAGGATGTCGTCATGTATATCCTCTACCCATGGTTCATGCCCTTGCTGTTCCTGCTGGCCGGCATAAGCGCCCGCTATGCGTTGGACAAGTACGACGGGAAGACCTGGTTCAAGGCACGCACGCGCAAGCTACTGGTTCCTGCGACGATAGGTTTGTTCGTATTCCACTGGATGGTCGGGTATTTCAACACCGTCGTAGCGGCAAGGGAAGGGGTGTTCGACGGGATTCCTGCCATTGCAAAGTACTTCGTGATGGCATTCAGCGGCATCGGTCCGCTGTGGTTCATCCAGGACCTGTGGCTTTTCTCCCTGCTGCTTCTGCTCATACGCAAGCTTGATTCGGGGAATCGCTTTCACGCATGGTGCGGGAAGGTCTTCGGAGGCAAGACCGGTATCGTCTGGACCATCCTTCTGGGCATCCTGTTCTGGGCCGGCGAGCAGTTCCTCATCCGCAATCCGCGCCCGGAGAGTGCCGACGGGCTTTACAACCTATACAAACCTTTGTTCTACCTTGTGCCGTTCCTGATGGGTTACTTCGTATTCTCGCACGATGGAGTGCAGGAGCTGTTGGGCAAGGTCTGGACTCCTTTGCTCGGGTGTGCCGCCGTGGCAGGAGCCATACTGATCGCTACGACTTTCGGTCAGGACAACACTTCACCGGAGTATCTCAGCAGTCCGCTGAACTGCCTGTACGGCTGGTTGGCCTGCCTGGCCATGATGGCATGGTTCAAGGCCCGCTTCGACCGTACAGGAGCCTTCGCAGGATATATGACAAAGTCGAGTTATGGTCTATATATCGTTCATTATCTGGTGATTGCCAGTCTTGGATACATGATGAAGACTTATACCCAACTGCCTCCAGTAGCGATGTACCTTATCCTTGCTGTCGCTGTGTTCACGCTTTCGCCTCTGCTTTACGAGATCATCCGCCGCATCCCGTTCATCCGCTGGTGTGTCCTTGGAGAGAATAAACCCGCAAAGCCATGACGCCTTCACTTGTCGAGTACATCGAGTCCGAGGTTATTCCCCGTTACGCCTTGTTCGACAAGGCGCACAGGGAAGACCATGCCCGCACGGTCATAGACCGCGCCATGGCGATGGGGGAGGCCTATGACATCGACCGTGACATACTGTATGCGGCCGCGGCGTGCCATGACCTCGGTCTTGCGGTC
>ONNK01000097.1 GCA_900319185.1 uncultured Bacteroidales bacterium | reverse complement strand
GGCTACAACCTCGACTTCCACTCCAAAAAGTATATGGTCAATGTAACCAGCGAGTTTGTGCAGCGCGCACGCTATCTGGGCATGAACTACAGTCTTAAAAAGAAGGCCGCATAAAAAAGGGGCCGCACCCGAGAGTGCGGCCTCTAAAAGTAAAAAGCCTTGCTTACTTGCTGAGTTTGAAACCGAGTTTGAGGTCGTTGACGTTGGCAAGGGCGCTCTGTACGGCGGTGAGGGTCGAATTGTTGGCCACCTTGTTTACCACCTCGAGAACCTTCTTGATGAAATCTACGAACTTGCCGGAGTCGAAGAGGATCTCGCAACCGGTGCTGGTCTTCTTGATGGTGCCCACGAGCTTGAATGTGAAGAGCTTGGCAAAGTTGATGGTGAGCTTGTCGCCTTCCTTTGTCCAGGTGCCGGGGAGGTTGATCTTGCCGGCGTTGAGGGTAAAGGAACCATCGTCTTTGAAGTTGAACTTGGCTGCACCGGGCTTGATGCCGGCCTTGGCAAGGAGCTCGTCGCACTTCTTCTCAATGGTGCCGGTACCGGCAGATGCTGCGAGGCTGGTAAGAACATTGTCTGAGCCGGCGCCGATGGCTACACCCTGATAGTTCCAGGTGCCTTTGATGTCGAATGCAGCGGCGGAGGATGTGCCGGTAATTACATCACCGACCTTTTCTGTGGCCACTTTAAGGAAGTCTTTGAGCCAATCCTGAGCATTGGCTGCGGTGGCGCAGAGGGTAAGCGCACTGAGGATAACGATAACTTTTTTCATTTTTATAAAGAATTAGTGGTTGTCGGTTGTACTCCATCCCGGTGCCGATACCGGATGCTCCAGGCCGTCGGGCGATACAAGTACGGCGCCTACATCGCTCTGTGCCAGATGGCCTATGATATCGAATGTCTGGAAGTCGTGCCTGAAGCTCTCATAGCAGCTCATAGGCACTGCGAGCAGGATCCTGTAGTCTTCGCCTCCGTTCATGGCCGCCGATACCGGGTCGATGTCAAGGGCCTTGCCCAGCTCGAAGCTGCCGCCCTCGAAAGGGATACGGTCGGCATAAACTTTGGCGCCCAGGCCAGTGTCGCCCACCAGCTTCAGCAGGGCGTCGGCAAGGCCACGGTCTACAAAATATGCTGCCGAGGGCTTGATTCCGGCCTCTGCAAGTGCCTCGGGCAGCCCCACGGGCAGCTCGGGTTTGAGATAAGAGCCCACGAGCATGCGGTAGCGCTCCAGTTCTTCTTTGTTCTCGCTCCCTTTTTCGAATGCCGCTTTGCCCCTTTCGAGCACCTGCAGGCCCAGGTAGGCCGCGCCGAGAGCGCCACCCACGCACAGCAGGTCTTTGCTGGCGGGGACAGGACGCTCGCTCCCGCTAAGAGTTCCGGTCGCGCTTACGCTTATGCTAAGGCCGCTCAGGGAGGGCTGCAGTTCGAGCCCGAGCGATTTGTATCCGAACTCCTGAGCCGCGCTCACAACCCCGCTCCACAGCTCCTTAATGCGGTCGAAGCCAAGTTTGGCCGACACGCCAAGAGCTATTTTGAGAGTGGCGGGGGAGGCGATGCCGGCATACAGCTCGCCCGTTACGGCAGCCACGCTCTTGTATCCTAAGTGCTTGAGGGGGAAATATATAAGGTCGAAGTCTATGCCTTCCAGCAGCAGGCGGGAGGCGTTTAGGCACCGAGACCCCCCTTCTGTGAGCGCAGGGCGGAAAGGCTCGAAGGGCGTACCCTCGAACAGCTGCCTTATAGCCTCGCGCCGGCCCAGTTGACCAAAATCCTGCATATTGCAAATATAACAAATAATTGTAAAAAAAGTGACCCGGATTTTTATTCCGGGCCACCTTAACAATTTGCTGTCAATCAGCTATTATTTCTTTGCGCTTTTCTTGGCGATCCTGCGGGTGGTGTCGTACATGATAGGAGTACCGATCATGATGGAAGCGTAGGTTCCCACGAGGATACCGAGGCACAGAGCCACCGACAGACCCCTGATGCTCTCACCGCCGAAGATTGCAATTGCAAGCATAGGCAGCAAGGTTGATACTGAAGTATTTACCGTACGGGTGAGGGTCTGGTTGAGTGACTTGTTGACCATATCCTTAAAGTTGTCGTTCGGGTGCAGGCCGAGGTTCTCACGGATACGGTCGAAGATAACCACGTTATCGTTGATAGCGTAACCGATGATGGTCAGGATAGCTGCAATGAACGTCTGGTCCACGTCGAGGTTGAACGGCAGGATGCCGCTGAACAACGAGAAGAAACCGATAAGGATGATGGCGGTATGGGCCAGCGACACGACGCCGCCGAGACCCCAGCTCCATCCCTTGAACCTCCATGCGATGTAGGCGAAGATGATAAGGAGTGCGAGGAGCACGCTTATTATAGCCGAACGCTTGATGTCGCTTGCTATGGATGCGCCCACCTTGTCGGAGGAGATGATACCGTTGGGGTTGTCAAGAGTGGAGGTGAAGTCGGTCAAGGTAAGGCCCTCTTTGTAGAAGCCCTTCAACGACTCGAACAACATGCCTTCGATTTCGGTATCCACGGAAGAAGACTCATCCTTAACCTTGTAGGATGTGGTGATCTTCATCTGTGACTCGCCACCGAACTGCTTGACTTCCACTGAAGACTCGGCGTCGGCTGCGGTGAACACGTCGCTGACGGCGGAGCGCACCTGCTCTGCGGTGACGGGCTGGTCGAAGCGGACTACATAAGTACGGCCGCCGGTGAAGTCAACACCATAGGTGAAGCCCTTGAATGCGATGGAACCGATAGCGATAAGGATGAGGGCGCCGGAGATGATGTAAGACCACTTGCGGCCACCGATAAAGTCGATATTGGTGTTCTTGAGGAAGTTCTTTGACCATTCCCACTCGAAGCTGACGCTCTTGCCCTTGTTCACGCGGTCGTCGATGATAAGACGGGTGATGAAGATGCTGGTGAGCACAGAGGTGATGATACCGATGATGAGGGTGGTAGCAAAGCCCTTGATGGGGCCGGAACCGAACGCGAACAGCACCAGACCGGTGAGGAGGGTAGTTACCTGACCGTCGATAATGGCGGAGTAAGCGTTGGCATAACCGTCGTGGACGGCCTTGCCGAGACCCTTGCCAGCCTTGAGCTCTTCCTTGATACGCTCATAGATAATAACGTTGGCGTCCACTGCCATACCCAGGGTCAATACCAAACCGGCGATACCGGGCAGGGTAAGGACGGCGCCGAACGAAGCCAGGGTTCCGAAGAGCAGCAGCACGTTGGTGAGCAGAGCAATGTCGGCCACCAGACCTGCGCCCTTGTAGAACAGGATCATGTAAATGAGCACGAGCAGGAAGGCCACCAGGAAGGAGATGAGACCGGCCCTGATGGACTCTGCACCCAGTGAAGGACCTACGACCTGCTCCTGCACGATGGTGGCGGGGGCGGGAAGCTTACCGGACTTCAAAACGTTGGTAAGGTCGGTAGCCTCTTCCATGGTGAAGTTACCGCTGATCTCGGAAGAACCTCCGGAAATCTCACCGTTGACGGTAGGATAGGAATATACGGTACCGTCCAGAACGATAGCGATCTGCTTGCCGATGTTCTCTTTGGTCAGACGGGCCCAGATGTTGGCGCCCTCTGCGTTCATGGTCATAGATACGGTAGGGCTGCCTCCGCGGCGGTCGTTGGTGGTGACACGGGCGTCGGTAACTACTCCACCGTCAAGGGGAGCCTTGCCGTCACGGCTGCTTGACTTGATGGCGATGAGCTCGAAGATATTGTCGGTGCTTGCATACTCCGAGGGCTTTACGCTCCACATGGGGCGGAACTCGGCGGGGAACAAGTCGGCAATCTCGGGCATGCGGAGATACTTGTTGACTGCTGCGGTATCGGCTGCGGCTGCTAAACCGATGCAGGCGTTGCCACGGTAGTTGGTGGGCTGCAGCACTGCGAACAGAGGGTTGGCCTTCTTGTATGCGGAAAGACCTTCCTCTTCGGCGTTCTGGGCCTTGAGCTCCTCGGCTACCAGATCATCCTCCTCGGTCTGTGCGGGCTCCTCGGCCTCAGCCTCGGTAGCGGCGTACTGAGCGAGCAGGGCGTTTGCCTCCTGCAGGTAAGGGGTGATTTCGGCAGCGTCGAACGTTGTCCAGAACTCGAGGGATGCGGTGCCCTGGAGGAGCTTACGCACACGCTCGGGCTCCTTTACACCAGGGAGTTCCACGAGGATACGGCCGGTGTTGCCGATCTTCTGGATGCTGGGCTGGGTGACGCCGAAACGGTCGATACGGTTACGGAGCACATTGAAGGAGTTGGAAATGGCGCTCTCGGCCTCCTCCTTGATGACGGACACTACCTGCTCGTCGGTGGATTCGGGCTTGATGCGGTCGCGCATTTCGTATGTGCCGAACACCTGCGAGAGACGGGTGCCTCCGGTGACTTCCTTCCAAGCCTCGGCAAAGAGGGTGATGAAGTCGCTCTGCGAACCCACCATGCGCTGCTTTGCCAGAGAAATGGCCTGCTGGAACTCGGGGCTCTGGTTGTTGCCCGAAAGTGCTCTTACGAGATCTTCCAGCTGAACCTGCAGCATGACGTTCATACCGCCCTTGAGGTCCAGACCGAGGTTGATCTCCTTGGCCTTTACTTCTTTAAATGTGTTTCCAAAATAAACTTTCTGGGAAGAAATAGAATCGGTGTACCTCTTTTCTTCGTTTTTCCTCAGTGAATCAAGGAAAAAAGCTTGATCTTCTGCTGCGACTTTTGCGAATTCGGCACTCTGGCTGAATGCGTCGACCTTGGCAGCTGCGGCCTTGGCGGCCTTCCTCTCCTGGAGGCTGGTTACAGCGGTGAAGGAAAGTTGCCAGAGGCAGGCAATTGCGAGCAGAATAGCTACGAGTCTGATTGCTCCTTTGCTTTGCATAACTATGGTTAATAATAATTAATATCCAAAAATAGTTTGCAAAGGTAGCATTTTTTATATAAAAAGAAAAAAATAAGTGTAAAGGAATCTATACCTTAAGGAAAACTTTCTTTTTGTAAAGGAAATAGAGGAAGAGCCAGCCGAGGAGCAGAAAGCCCAGCTGCCATACGACTTTGCCCCACAGGGGAGACATCAATCCGCACAGGCCCTCCAGGAAGAAGTTTGTGGCGTACTTAAAGTCTATGATGCGGGGAATCATGAAAATGGCTATGGAGTTCATGCCCACTACCACCAGCGGAAAAGCCCATTTCTTCCAGCCCTTAACGTCTATCAGCCAATAGAACAGTGCGAACATGGCCAGCGAATAAGCTCCCACCACCAGCACGAAGCTGCTGGTCCAGAGCTTCTTGTTGAGAGGGAACCACTTAGACCAGATGAGGCCGAGCACAAGCAGCACGGCGGCAGCGGCAACCATCCACAGGGTCTTCTTGCCGCCTCTTATGCCGTCTTTACGCACCCATTCTCCGGTAAACATGCCCAGCATGGCGGTAACCACGGCGGGAACGGTGCTCAGCAGGCCCTCGGGGTCAAACACGCCCTTGTCTCCTTTGTAGAGATGCCCGGGGAGTACGCAGCGGTCTATGTATCCCACCAGATTACCCTCGAACGAGAACGGATCTGCACCGGCTGGTGCGTCCGGCGCCGGCACGAAGCGCAGCAGCAGCCAGTAGCCGACCAGCAGCACCACGGCTATCACCGCTCTCACGGAAGGCTTGAAGTTGATGAAAAGCAGGGCTGCAAACATCCAGGCAAGACCAATCCTTCCCAGCACGCTGCAGATGCGCAAGTCGCTCCAGTGGAACTTAAGCAATCCGTTGCACACCAGGCCCAGCAGCACCAGCACCAGGCCGCGTACGAAAATCTTCCTGTAAATCTTCCATCGCGCCACTCCCTTTGCCTGCTGCTTCGCGTACGAAAACGGGAAAGATATACCGGCGATGAAAAGGAAGAGCGGGAAGATTGTGTCGTGATGCCTCAGGCCATGCCAGCTCACATGGCTCATTTGATGCAGCAGCCAGCAGTCCTCTCCGCCGGGGAACAGGCGGCAGAGGGCAACTATCAACGAGGAAAGTCCGATGATAAACAGCATGTCGAAGCCCCTTAGGGCGTCGAGGCTGGCGAGCCGTTTATTATCCATAATTACAGGTTGCGCAGGAGGTTATTGAGGTTGACCCTCTTGTCGATGAGGGCGCGGAGGTCTTCTATCTTTACCCTCTCCTGGGTCATGGTGTCCCTTTCGCGTACGGTCACGCAGCCGTCCTCGAGGCTCTGGTGGTCAACGGTGATACAGAACGGGGTGCCGATGGCATCCTGCCTGCGGTAGCGCTTGCCGATGGAGTCTTTTTCTTCGTACTGGCAGTTGAAGTCGTACTTGAGTTCGTCCATCACTTTCTGCGCCAGCTCGGGCAGGCCGTCTTTCTTGACCAGAGGCAGCACTGCAGCCTTGACGGGGGCGAGGGGAGCGGGGATGCTGAGCACCACGCGGGTCTCGCCGTTGTCGAGTTTCTCTTCCTTGAGCGAGTGGCTCAGCACGGCGAGCACCATACGGTCCACGCCGATTGAGGTTTCAACCACGTACGGGGTGTATGCGGCGCCTTCTTCGGGATCGAAGTACTCGATCTTGCGGCCGGAGAACTTCTGGTGGTTGCCGAGATC
>ONNK01000072.1 GCA_900319185.1 uncultured Bacteroidales bacterium | reverse complement strand
AGATGGAGACCATGTAGTCGTACTTGCTCCAGGTCGGCTTATGGAAGAAGGACTTAAGGCATCTGCCGAAATAATTCCAGAAGGTGGATAGACGTCCTTTGGACCAACGTAATCTCTGTCTTACGTATAAGTAGAAGTGGGTTGGTTGCTCATCATAGAATTCCGCGGCCTCGCAGTAACCGGCCTTTTGATTATTGATGCCGATCTCCATGGTGATATCCGCATCCTCGGTTAAGCCGATCCATTTCCAACCATCGTGGAAGATGTAGCTCCTAAAGGCCATGCCGCAACCTCTGCCCCAGTTGGAGGAGTTGAAGACGGAACGCGGCCTGCCGTTGGAGACGCTGACTTCGTGGAGATGGATGCCGCACATCGCCGCGACCCAATGCTCGGACATGTTCTTGACGTACGGAGGAAGGACGAGGTTTTCAAAGCCGTAGAAACGGCGGGCGTTCTCACCGAGGAAAAGGCGCTTCTCTTCGTATGTGAGCAGGTCCGACTTCAGGACGAAATCGAATGACATGCGGTAGGTGATGGCGGTGATGGTGCGGGGATAGTCCGAACCCCACATGAGTTTCTCGACGCCCACTTCATCAGCAGCCTGACGTATGGCCCTGACTGCACCCTCGAACGGGTAGAACTCACTGTTGAAAAGCCACGTGATGCCTCCGGACTCGACGTATACGTTGGGATGACGTGCAAGCCTTATCTGATCCATCCATCCGGGAGTGGTGACCATCCCGAAATGGCCTATGGCGATCTTCAGGTCAGGGAAAGACCGGACGATATCCTCCACTTCTCCGAGCTGATGGTTGTCCTCGTGCAGGCATAGCGACAGGAACATCCCGTTACGCTCCATCCTAGAGTACATCGCCATCATCTCCGGATCGTTCAGCGGGCGGGCGAGCCGGTGGCCGGGAATCGCGATGCCGTCATAGGCGTCGCAGTCGATCAGGCACCCGGCATCGGCCAGGAAGCCCGGCTGCCGGAAATCGCACATGGCGCAGACCTTGAAGCGGTCCGGCCATCCGCGTTTCACTTCGGCGAGATACTCGTTCTGAGGGCCGTCGATGAACTCCTGGACGACAACGGCGGCTGAGACGCGTGCGTAGTCCATGTTGGACAGGAAAACATCCGCGCTGTTGCGTCCGTCAATCATGAAGGGAGGTATCATCTGGACCTCCTCCCCGAAGAAAAGCGACCGCCCGTTACGGAGGGTCCTGATCGGTTTGCCGTCCACGACGGTGTCCTGGCTCAGCCACAGATGGCTGTGCGCATCGATGATCTCGAAATCCAAGTCTTTGGCTGTCATTTCCTTATCTCTTTTATCATGGCTTCGGCGACGGCGCGGGATGCGCCTGTGCCACCCAGTGCTTCGCGAATATCACGGTAATCGTCGAGCATGCGGGAGCGGTAATCCGCATCGCCCGTCAGGCGACGGACTTCCTCCGCCACCGCATCGGGAGTGAAATCCTCCTGGATAAGCTCCCGGAACGCTTCCCTGCCGACGATGAGATTGCCCAGGCTTATGAAAGACAGATGGTCCCCCACCCTGAAGATATGCCTGGCGACGAATACCGTCAGCCTGGAGCCGCTCCAGCAAACGACCTGCGGCGTACCGATAAGAGCTGCTTCGAGCGATGCCGTACCGGAGTTGATAACGGCGGCATCCGCATATTTCAGTATGTCGTATGTACGGCCGAAGATCAGCTCGACATTCTGCCGGCCGGCGATGTAGGGCGCGTAGTCTGCTTCGCTGCGGGCCGGGGCGCCGGCGATTACGACCTTGCAGCCGAGCCTGTCAGCCGCCTCCATGCACACCGGCATCATACGGGAGATCTCTCCCTTGCGGGAACCAGCCAGCAAGGCGATGTAGTCTCCCTCTACGGGACGGCTGTAAGCGTGCGAATCAACGGCATCTACCAGAGGATTGCCTTTGTAAACGAACGGAATGCCCCTCTGTTCGAAATACGGAATCTCAAAGGGGAAGACTATGAAAAGCTTGTCGACGAAGTCCCTTAGCTTACGGTTCCTGCCCTCGCGGGAAGCCCAGGTCTTGGGAGCTATGTAGTAGAACACCTTGAAACCGGCCTTGTGGGCATACTCTGCGATTTTGAAGTTGAAACCGGGATAGTCAATCAGGATGACGGCGTCCGGCCGCCAGGCGGCGATGTCGGCCTTGCATGCCCGGACATTGCCCAGCAGACGGCCGGCCTTGCCAAGCACGTCGCTGATGCCCATCACCGCGCCCTCGCGGTAATGGCGCACGAGCGCGCCGCGCCCCGGGCCAGCTTCCGCTGCAGCGGCAAGCATGAGGTCGCCGCCCCAGAAGCGCACCTCCGCCTCCGGGTCCTCGGCATAGAGCCCCTTCATGAGGTTGGACCCGTGAAGGTCGCCCGAAGCCTCTCCAGCGACTATATAGTATCTCATGTCAGAAATCGTACTCGAAGCCGGCCGTCTTCAGACGGGACTCCAAGCGACGGTCAGTATTATCGAAATTGTGTACGGTCACAGCGACATAGCCGTCCTTCATCATGCGGTGGTCCGCCTCCGGAGTATTGGCAGGGTCGTCCACAAAAGTCCCCACCATGAAATAGAGCTCCTCGCCCTGCTCGGGAACGAAGTCCACCCAACGGTAGCCATAAATGGACAGGTCGATACCCCGCTTCTGGAAATACTCCGGATCCCACTCCTGGAACTCCTTCTCCCAGTGGCCGAGGCCCATGTGTGCGAGCCGCACTCCCTTGATCCCTGCTACCGGAAGGTTGGGGAAATTGACGTTCAGGAAAGTGCCGCGTTCGAAACATCCGGAAGCCATGATGCGGTCAAGGAGAGCCGGAAACAAGGCCTCCACGGACGAGAAGTCGGCATCAGGGCTGAGACTGTCCAACGACACTCCTATGGCGGGAATACCGTTCAGCGAAGCCTCCTCCACGGCGCCCAGCGTGCCGGAATAGCACGCAGCCGTGGCGGTATTGGCCCCGTGGTTGATACCGCTGACCACCAGGTCGGGCTTGCCGTCGGTAAAGACGTTGTCAATGGCAAACTTGACGCAACTGGCAGGCGTAGCATCGACGTACATCCAACGCACCCCGTCATCCTCGCCGAAATCCCGGACCGCGATCGGGCGGAAGCCCAGGGTAACGGCCATGGAGGTGCCGGACTGGTGGAACTTAGGGGCCACGACGGTGACCTCACCGTATTTTTTCATGATCTTTGCAAGGGACTTTATACCCTTTGCGCGGTATCCGTCATCGTTCGTTACAAGAATCTTCATCCACAAATCGATTTATACTACAAAGATATGGAAATTCATCGAAAATTTGTTAAATTTGCGCTGATTTAGAAGAAGGTACAAGACCGGATATACGTTTAACTTTTTAACATAATCTATCACACAATGGTAAAACTTGGTATTAACGGATTTGGCCGTATCGGCCGTATGGTTTTCCGTGCAGCTTATGAGAATTTCGCTGGTGAGATCGAGGTTGTAGGTATCAACGACCTCCTCGACGCCGATTATCTCGCTTACATGCTCAAGTACGACTCCGTCCACGGACATTTCAGTGGCGACGTCAAGGCTGAGGGCAACTATCTTGTCGTTGACGGCAAGAAGATCCAGGTCTTCGCAGAGAAGGATCCTTCCAACATCACTTGGGGCGAGCTTGGTGTCGACGTAGTCGTCGAGCCCACCGGTTTCTTCCTCACCGAGGAGCTTGCTTCCGCACACCTCAAGGCTGGTGCCAAGAAGGTCATCATGTCCGCTCCTTCCAAGGACGCTACCCCGATGTTCGTCTACGGCGTCAACGACAAGACCTACGCCGGCCAGAAGATCATCTCCAACGCTTCCTGCACCACCAACTGCCTTGCTCCTATGACCAAGGTCATCAATGACAAGTTCGGTGTCGTCCGCGGCCTCATGACCACCGTTCACGCTGCTACCGCTACCCAGAAGACCGTTGACGGTCCTTCCAAGAAGGACTGGAGAGGCGGCCGCGGTATCCTCGAGAACATCATCCCTTCGTCCACCGGCGCTGCCAAGGCAGTCGGTAAGGTCCTTCCTGAGCTCAACGGCAAGCTCACCGGTATGTCCCTCCGCGTCCCCACCTCCGATGTCAGCTTCGTTGACCTGACCGTGGAGCTCGCCAAAGAGGCTACCTACGATGAGATCTGCGCTGCCATGAAGGAGGCTTCCGAGGGCGAGCTCAAGGGTGTCCTTGGCTACACCGACGAGGCTGTGGTCTCCACCGACTTCCGCAACGATCCCCGTACCTCCATCTTCGATGTCAAGGCCGGTATCCAGCTCGACAAGACCTTCGTCAAGCTCTGCGCCTGGTATGACAACGAGTGGGGTTACTCCAACAAGGTCTGTGAAATGGCCAAGGTTATCACGAAGTAATTCACTACTTCATACTAAAAAAGCGGCTGCTTTCGCAGTCGCTTTTTTTAGTATTCGCGGGCACCGAAGATTGCGGTGCCTATTCGGACCATGGTGGAGCCGTGCTGCACGGCTATCGGCCAGTCGTCGGACATTCCGATGGATAGCTGGTTGAAACTCTCAAGCTCCGGGAAAAGGTCCACCAGGTAGGCCATGAAGGTATCTATGCGCTCGAAGTCGGCGTTGATGACCTCCTTGTCTTCAGTATGGGAAGCCATGCCCATAAGGCCGCAGAAGCGGATATTCTTGTATCCTTCCGCATGGAAAAGGATGTCCAGTATCTCCTCCTCATGGAATCCCTGCTTGGTCTCCTCCGCCCCGATGTGGAGCTCGAGGAGGACGCTGATGACCTTGTCGTTGGCGGAGCCCCAGTTGTCTATGGCCTCAAGGAGATGGACGGAGTCCACCGACTGCACGAGAGTGGCATATGGCAAGACCATCTTGAGTTTGTTGGTCTGCAGGTGTCCGAGGAAATGCCATTCGATATCCTGCGGCAGCTGGACAGCCTTCATGGACAGTTCTTGCGGGCGATTCTCGCCGAAGACGGTCTGGCCGGCCTGGTATGCCTCCAGGATGGCCTCCAGGGGATGGAATTTGGAAACTGCCACCAGCTTGACCCCTGATGGCAGTTCCGACTTTATCCTGTGAAGATTCTCTTCTATCATTATTTGCGATAAGATTGATTCTTCTGCTTTTCCTTGAGCTGGGCCTGCTGCATCTTCTGGGCTTCTTCGAGGCGCTGCTGCCATTTGCTCTTCGGGGCCGGCTTGTTCTCGGCGGCCTTGAGCTTGGCGAGGATCTCGTCAGGTTTGATGAAGAACTTGCGGAGGATCCAGTTCTGCAACATCATGAAGAGGTTGCTGAGGAGGTAGTAGTAGCTGAGAGCAGCGGAGAGGTTGTTACAGATGAAGAACATCATGACAGGCATCAGCCACACACTCATGAACTTCATGCTCTGGGCACTCGGGTCGTTGCTAGCCACGGGCTGGTTGCCGACGGTCATCTTGGAGTAGAACCACATCGTTACGGCCATGAGCAGCGCAAACAGCGAGAGGTGGTCTCCAAGGATAGGGATCTTGGTACCGTAATCAAGTATGGAGTCGTATGCCGAGAGGTCCTGGCACCACAGGAAAGGCTGCTGGCGCAGCTCGATGGATGCCGGGAAGAAGCGGAACATGGCCCACAGGATCGGGAAGGTCAACAGGGTCGGGAGGCAGCCTCCCGCCGGACTGATGCCGGCTTTCTTGTACAGCTCCATGGTCGCCTGCTGCTTCTTCATCGCATCCTCCTGCTTGGGGTACTTCTCGTTGAGCTTCTCAATCTCAGGCTTGAGGGCAGACATCTTGGCGGACGACATGTATGACTTGTTGGTCAGAGGCATGACGACGATCTTGATGATGATGGTCATCAGGAGGATGATGATGCCGAAGTTGCCGATATACTTGTGGAGGAAGTTGAAGAGCGGGATGATGACGTAACGGGTGAACCAACCTACGAGCCATCCTCCCAGAGGGATGATCTTCTCGTACTTCAGGTCGTAGGACTTGAGGGTCTGGAAGTGGTTCGGGCCGAAATAGAACTCGAACGGAACCTTGACTTCAGGGCCGGGCGTAAACTCGCAGCGCATGTCGGCGGCGCAGGCCATGAGGTCATGGCTCTCGTCGCCCTCGGGAATGAAGTTGAGGTCCAGCTGGCCGGAGGCGAACTGCCCTGGCGAACGCAGGATCGCGGAGAAGAACTGCTGCTGGAAAGCGAACCAGGAAAGCTTGGAGTCGATCCTGCGGCTGCCGTTGCGGCCACGACCGATCTCCTCGGGCTTCTTGTCACCATCGAAGTAATAGTCGATCTTGGAATACTGCGATTCGTTGCGGTAACCCTTCTCCATACGAGGGACTGTCAGGGAGAAATCAAGGTCGAAGGAAGAGACGTTGCGCGGGATGACTCCCTGCATGCCGACGAAAGACAGGAGGTTGTCGACCGAATAGGAGTCCTCGCGAAGCTCATACTTCTGCTCTATGTATCCACCCTGTGCGAAGGGAAGGCGCATCACCACCGAGGAATTGGTGCTTTCAACGACCTGGAACACGAAGTCCGAGGTATTGATATACTCTCCGGCATAGATCCGGAAGGAGTAATTCCCTGCCCCGGGCTTGATGAGGAAGAGGTCTTCCTGTTCGTAAGTCTTGTAGTCCTTGATCTGGACGGAATACGGCTGGGCTCCCTGGGTCGTGAAAGTCACGGCGACCTTGTCGTTCTCAAGCGTAAGGTACTCGGCAGTAGCATTATGCGAGATCTCCAGGAGGGAATCCTTGTAGATGGAGGCCTGGGGCGCCTGGCCCTCGGCCGCGACGCTGTCCGGCAGGGCGGACAAAGCCGTGACAGAGTCCAGGGCGGCGCGCTGCAGCGCCTCCACCCTGGCCACGGAGTCCAGTTGGGCCTGGATCTCCATCTGTTTGTTATACTGCCTGGACTGGAACCAGGTGAAGCCGAACAGGATCAGTCCTATGAGGACGAGACCGGTAATAGAATTCTTGTCCATACTACTCCTCCGCTGCCGTCTCCTCCGCCTGCCTGATCTTCGCTTCGAGCCCCTTGAGCTCTTCCTTGGCATCCTCGATCCTCTTCTGCATCTGCTTGATCAGAGACTCGGCGTTCTTGGACATGGCGAAGAAACCGATGTTGTTCTCGTATGTGTCGATCTCCGACTGGAGGGTATTGTAGCGCTGGATGAGGATGTCCTTCTCGCTGCGCGGCTTCGCGGGACCACGGCCGACGCCGCCTCTCTGAGGACGGGAGCCGAAGTCGGGGAACTTGGCCTGCATGGCCTCACGGTAAGCCTGGTTGACGGCGTCCTTCTCCTTGAACGGGACGAAGCCGATCTCCTGCCACCTGGCGGTGAAGCCCTGCATGGCCTCATCGTCGCCCTCACCCGGCGTGTAGGCCTCGATCTCTTCGATGAGCTTGCGCTTGGCCTTGAGGTTGCCGTAGAAGTCATTCTCAGGCTTGGATTGCTTGTCACGGTTCTCGAAGAACTCATCACAGGCGGCACGGAAGCGCTTCCAGAGCTGCTCGCTCTTCTTGCGCGGCACTGCTCCGATCTCCTTCCACTGCTTCTGGAGATTGATGAACTGGTCGGTGGCTTTCTTCCACTCGGTGCTGGACTTGAGGGACTCGGCCTGCTCGATGAGCGACATCTTCTTCTCGAGGTTCTCGTTCATGTTGTCCTTGTACTGGGTATAGAACACGCGCTTCTTCTCGAAGAACTTGTCGCATGCCGCGCGGAAGCGGTCGTAGATCTTCTGGTTTTCCTTCTTGGAGGCGAAGCCGATGCCGCGCCACTGCTTCTGGATGTCCTCGATCTCCTTGGAGAGGGAGTTCCACTCGTTGGACGAGGTGACTTCCTTCTCCGCTATGGCCTCGACCTGCTCGCAGAGCTTGGTCTTGGCGGCAAGGTTGTCGGCCTGTTTGGACTTCTGGTCC
Organism: uncultured Bacteroidales bacterium; assembly: GCA_900319185.1. Taxonomy (GTDB): domain Bacteria; phylum Bacteroidota; class Bacteroidia; order Bacteroidales; family UBA932; genus Cryptobacteroides. Next base: position 3,294 of record ONNK01000072.1, on the reverse strand, counting down.
TCGAAATAGCCCTGGTAGCGCTTGTTGATGACGGCCGTGGCAGCCTTGAAGCGTTCCCAGATGGAGTCGCGGTACTCCTTGGCCACAGGGCCGAACTCCTTCCACTGCTCGTGGAGCTTCTGGAGCTCACGGAAAGCCTCGACTACGTTTTCATTCTCCGAGAGCTTCTCTGCAGCCTCGCAGAAGGCTTCCTTGGCCTCGAGGTTCTTCTTGAAATCGAGGTCGCGGAGGTCACGGTTGATCTTGACCATGTCGTAGAACTTCTCGACATAGTACTGGTATGTATCGTTGATATCCCTGTAGTTCTGAGCGGGAACAGGGCCGATGGACCTCCAGCGGTTCTGGATGTCGCGGAAAGCGGGGAATGAGGAACCTACGTCCTCCTGCTTCTCGACGAGGGTCTTGAGCTCCTCGATGACGCCCTGCTTGGCTACGAGGTTGTCCTCGCGCTCCTTTTCAAGCTGGCGGTTGAACTCGGCACGTTCTTTCTTGTAATCGTTAGCAGCGGCGGCCTCCTCGACCGGGGCGTCGGCTGCAGGCTCCTCGACGGTGCCCAGTCCGGCGTCGGCCTTCTCCTTGGAGAGGCGCTTGTAGAATGCGGATTTGATGGCTTCGGCTTCCTTGGACCGCTTGACGCGCTCGAGTCCGGTGCCCAGCTTCTCGAAAAGCTCGGAAAGCTCGGCCAGGGTCTTGTCGGCGAAGTTGACATGCTCCTCGGCAGGAGCGGCGGCCGGTTCCTCGGCAGAGGCCTCCGGTGCCGCAGCATCAGCTGCGGGCTCCTCGGCGGGAGCGGCGGACTCTTCTGCTGCAGGCTCCTCCACGGGAGCTTCAACTGCGGGGGTCTCAACTGCGGGCTCCTCGGCGGGGGCTTCGGCTACGGTTCCAGCTTCGACGGTGACAGGCTCGGCGACGACGGCGTCCTTGTTTTCAAGTACATCTGAAGAAAGGTTCTCTTCAGGAAGGATAATTTCGCTCATAATAGATAGAGTATCAGTAAATAATAAAGGTTGTAGAACGCAAATATACCAAAATATTGGATAAAAACGCTATTTTTGCAGAACTAATCACTCAATTTGTCGGACCGAAATATGAGAATAGATATCCTGACCGTCGTACCCGAATTGCTGGAGAGTCCTCTGAGCCACTCCATTGTCGGAAGGGCCATAAAGAAAGGCCTGGTGGAGATCCATGTACACCAGCTCCGCAAATACGGCATCGGCCCCAGGAAGAACGTCGACGACTACAGCTACGGCGGCGACGCCGGCATGGTGATGATGGTCGAACCGGTTTTCAGGATGATAGAGGAACTGAAGGCCGAAAGGCATTACGACGAGGTCATCTACATGTCCCCGGACGGTGACATCCTCGACCAGGGCATAGCCAACGAGCTGTCCCTCAAGGAGAACATCATCATCCTCTGCGGACACTACAAGGGAGTCGACCATCGCATCCGCGAACACCTCGTCACCCGCGAGATATCCGTCGGCGACTATGTGGTCAGCGGCGGCGAGATCCCCGCCGCGCTCCTCGCCGACAGCATCATCCGGCTCATCCCCGGCGCCCTTACGGACGAGACCTCGGCCCTGAGCGACTCCTTCCAGGATGGCCTGCTCTCCCCTCCCGTCTATACCCGTCCTGCGGAGTTCAACGGATGGAAAGTGCCGGACGTACTCCTCAGCGGCAATCCCAAGCTCATCCAAGCATGGCAGGACGAGCAGGCGCTCGCCCGTACCAAAGCCCTCAGGCCAGGCCTTCTTGAGAAATAGCTTACTGTATTTTTCCTAGGACAACATGAAGGACCGCGCTTTGGTGCGGCTCCAGAGCGAAGCTGTATCCGACCAACGCCGTACCAGGATTGGGGGCATCCGTCGGATAGAGATACTGCATGCCCTTGATGTCATCATCCGGATCATATGTGGTCGGCCATATCCCGGCGACAGGCTTTCCGGTGCCAACGACATCAGCCTCAAGCATGCGGCTGTGCCCTCCTGAGCGCAGGAGGATGCCGCCGTCCTGGAGTGAAGCCTCCGCCTCGGAACACATCGCCCAACGGACGATGCAAGCCGCCTCGCCGGCCTGGACGGAGTCAATGACATGCAACACTCCGTCCTGAAGGAAAACACTCCGGCGGCACGAGTCCAGATCCTCCATGTACAGACCTGTCAGGTCCACGGCCACGCCGATGCGCTCACCGCGCACAGGACCATCCGGCATCCATACCCCGCAGAAATCGATGTGGCGGTCGACCCTCGGGACATGCCCGTTGACTGTCAGGATGTTATGCGAAAATGGTCCTGTCCGGAAGATCTGCCAGCGCTCCCCGTCCCAGATGATGTCCCACAAGTCGACGCCGGCGTCTTCCAGCGATTCGTAGCTCTGCATGCCAAGGTCCGTAGCCCATGCCACCCCGTCCGATTCGAAATAGAACGAGCCCTGATCACAGTGCGAATGACTCGACATCGACATGCCTCCCTTGACGCCCAGGTAGTCATCATCAGGAGATTCCCAACCTCCCCTGTAAACGAATACCGGCGTCGTCCCGCCGCCTAAGAAAAAGTGGTCCTGGGGACAGACAGCCGCATCCGACGGTGTACGTGAGCGGTCAGCGAGAATGATGTACATGGGAAGGAGCCTTTCCTCGCACAACCGGCTGAAACCGTTTTCCTCCTGTATCTTGTTTTCGGTAAACAGAAGGGATGGATCATTCCTGCGGTCAGCCAGCCAGGACTGCATGTAATGCCATACGGCACGACGCCCGCAGTCCGAGTAGCTGAAACAGTTTCCTGCAGGGGTGGTCGTAAAACGGATGAAATCGGCCGAAGCCAGGAAGTCCCCATAGTTCTCCGCCTGCGGGCTCCAGCCGGGAAAAGCCTCCTCCATGGCAGTCTCCAGCATGATCTGGAACGACGTGCCATAACCCCAGTAATTGTACCCTTCGGGATAGCCACCCCCGGCATAAGCCGAATAAGCCAGTTTATTGGATTCCAAGGACTTGTCAATCATGTAACGGCAGAACTCAGGATCCTCTTCCCAGACGGCGAGGGCCCCGAAAACCATCGCGGCGTTGCAGACGGAATTCCAGTTGTTGCCGATACCGTAAAACCATGCGTTGACATCGTTTAATGCAGCCTTCAGGCCTTTTTCCATTATGGCTCCGGCGATGATGGAGCGCTCGTCCGCAAGCATGCAGGGATAAAGCCAGTCATAGCCTATGGACAGAGCCATCGTCATCTCGGCGTCGTCCAGGAAATGCGAGGGATTCCAGTCGGAAAAAGCGCTCACGGCAAGCATCTC
>ONNK01000066.1 GCA_900319185.1 uncultured Bacteroidales bacterium | reverse complement strand
CCGCTACGGCCTGCCGCAGGAACTCAAGGCGATGGCGGTCATCGAATCGGCGCTCAACCCTGTGGCGGTGTCGCGTGCGGGAGCCAAGGGCATGTGGCAGTTCATGTACAACACCGCCAAGACTTACGGCCTGCGGATAGATTCCTACGTAGATGAGAGACTGGACGTCGAGAAGGCCGCGGACGCCGCGGCACGCTATCTCCTCGACCAGTACAACATCTTCGGGGACTGGTGCCTGGCCATCTCCGCATACAACTGCGGAGCCGGCAACGTCAACAAAGCCATCCGCCAGGCAGGCGCCAAGGACTTCTGGTCCATATATCCCTACCTTCCTAGGGAGACCCGCGGATACATGCCGGCTTTCGTAGGCGCGCTGTACGCGATGACTTACTACAAGGAATACGGTATAGTCCCCGAGCCCATGAGGATGCCGGCCCACATAGACACGTTCGAGATACGCAGGAACCTCCATTTCAGCCAGATAAGCGAGGTGATAGGTATCCCTGAGCAGGAGCTGCAGGACCTCAACCCGCAGTACATCCACGACCTCATCCCAGGCAACAGCGGAGCATTCGTGCTCAAGCTTCCGTACAACTACACCAATGCCTTCCTTGACAACCAGGATTCGCTCTATACCCACAAATCGGCGGCGCTGGCCGGGACCAAAGTACTGGAAGGGCCTTCGACCCCTGAAGGCTCGCAGGAACGCATAGCCTACAAGGTCAAGAGCGGAGACTATCTAGGCCGTATCGCATCACGTTACGGGGTAACAGTCAAGCAGTTGCAGCAGTGGAACAACCTCCGCGGCACCAATCTCCGCGTCGGCCAGACGCTGTATATCTACCGTAATGGAAGCGGCAAGGCCTCATCCTCGTCATCCGGGTCTTCAACGTCCTCTTCCTCGTCGTCTTCAGGCTACATCACATATACGGTAAAGTCAGGCGACACCCTATACAAGATCGCCCAGCGGTATCCGGGCGTGTCCGCCAATGACATAATGAGGATCAACAGCATCTCCTCCAACATCAAGCCGGGGATGAAGATCAAGATCCCCGTCAAAAAGTAAACTGACACTGAAGCTTAAGCCCGGTCTTGCCGGGCTTTTTTCCGCCCATGCCAGGGTATGCCGTGGCATAGGCCCTGGCATGGAGCGCTGCGTGCCGGAGCTTGACGGAGGCCACGGCGCTGGCGGAGCAGCCGCGGCCGTAGTAAGCCGGCACTGAGAAAGCTCCCGGCACATCCCTCTCATAGGTGTAGATGCGGTCTTCCCAACGGTCTATCTTGAACGCTGTGCCCCGCAGGTAAACGGTCAGTTTCCTACTGGAAGATTCGTTTGTATAGACTCCCTCGACATATGTCAGCCATGAGGTCTCCACAATGCGGCAGAGCGTTCCGCTGCCTTTCAGCGAAAGGCCGTTGGCAGCCGTGTATACGGCCTCGGCACGCAGTTCCGTCCTCCATGGATACGGGTCAGCCGGGCGGTATCTGCCTACTGTCCTGAAAGCCAGCGAAAGGTTTTCAGTGAGACGAGGGGTATACTTCAGGATGGTCTTGTATTGCGCAGTACCCTTGGACGGATGCAGTGCGGCATCTGCAGTGACAGTCAGTCCCTTGCAGTCAAAGGCAAGGGCGGCGCCGTGCTCGTCGGCGGTGCGCGTGGAGCTGCGGAGCGCTCCCGCGAACGCGCCGTCATAGGCTGCGGGATAGCTGCGTACCGAGGCCGCGAAGCGGACCTGATACGCAGGATTCCATGCGGCGCCGGCCAGAAACGCGACCGTGCGGAAGGCCAGGTCGCCCGCCGTTTCGCCAAAGACATCGAATTTCCCGAAGGACCAACGGCAGTCAATCGAGCAACTGGTATTCAGATCCTTTACTCCGTCAAGGATTCCTGAAACACCGAGTTGGCCGTTCCTGGCCAGCCACGTGAGATTGGCACCGGAGCATTTGCCTGCGGACCAGAAGCCCGAGAGGACGATACGGCCGAAGGCCATGTCAGCGGCGAGGCCCCTGTGGACGGCATCCGGTGACAGGGTCCACGCGGGCGAAAGACCCGCCGGATGCCGGTCCATCGCCGCCGCTGACTGCACGCCGCTCAGCGAGAATCCGCTCCATAGCAGGAGTCCCTGGCCGAAACGCGTATTGAAATCACCCAGGATGAGTTTCCCGGGGCGTCTCCGTCCGTGCACGACTGCGCTTGCGGACAGGGACCGTGGCGGCCATACTGGCTTCAAGGAAGCCTCCTTGGCCGCCACGGAGAGCAGCCAGCGGTCCTCGTCTCCGGTACGGACTTTCAGCGCATGGCTGCCAGTACCCTCCCCTTCCTGGAGCTGTATCGCCGAGCGCACCATCATGTCAGTCTCCACCCTCCCCTTTTCAAGGGATGAGCGCCCGGGCGGCGCCTGCGTCTCGAACGAGACGAACGGCGCCAGCGCCCGGGCTGTCTCGAAGCCGAAACCATCCAGCAGGGCAAGCTCCGCGACTGAAAGTATATCCCCGGAACTGCGCCTGTAATCAGCGATCGAGGCCGCCTGGTAGCGGCTGAACAGTCCGCTGGCCACCAGACGGCTCTCAGTAGCGGTATTGATGCGTACCGGTCGTGAGGCCAGCGCATCAAAGCGCTCCAGCACCTCTGCGTCCAGTTCCTCCAGGGCGGATGCACCTGTCAGCAGCAGCACTGCATCCAGATGGTTCTGCGAAAGCGCATGCGACGCGGACACGGCCGAAATGACGGCCAGCAATATCAACCTTCTCATAGTCCAAGTCTTAAGTCGTCAATTTAGGATGAAAAAAGATAAGAATCATATCAATTCATCCATGACGGGAAAAAACCTATGAATTTTTAGGATTTTAGGTTAAATTTGTATTCCTAATAACAGACAGTCCATGGACAACAAGATCAAGCTGCACGACAAGTTTTTCAAGCCCTTCATCTCCTACGCCGAGATGGAGGAAGCTATCGACAGGCTGGCGGATAGGGTCAACGCTGATTTCCGCGACTCGGACGACGTCCCCATCTTCCTCTGCGTGCTGAACGGTGCCATCATGTTCACCGCCGCCATGATGAAGCGGCTCAACTTCAAGGCCGAGCTAGTCTCCATCAAGCTCTCATCCTACCAGGGCACGGCATCGACCGGAACGGTACTCATCCCCATCGGTCTCACCGCACCGGTCGAGGGAAGGCGCGTCATCATCTTCGAGGACATAGTCGACACCGGCAATACCATAGTAGCCCTCAAGGAAATGCTCCTCTCGAAGGGAGCCCGCGAGGTACGCATATGCACGATGCTGCTCAAGCCTGATGTATACAAGAAGGACGAAAGGCTGGACTATGTCGGCAAGGAGATCCCCAACGCATTCATCGTCGGCTACGGCCTTGACTACGACGAGCTAGGCCGCAACCTCCCCGACATCTACGTATTGGACGAACCGAAAGACAAACATATGAAGTATTACATTCTTTTCGGGCCTCCGGGAGCCGGCAAGGGCACCCAGGCCACAGCCATGGTTGAGAAGTACAACCTCCATCACATCAGCACGGGAGCCCTGCTCCGCAAGGAGATCGCCGCCGGCACCGAGCTCGGCCTCAAGGCCAAGAGCCTCATCGAGGCCGGCTCCCTCGTCCCTGACGAGGTCGTCGAGGGCATGATCGAGTCCGAGTTCAAGACCGTAACGGGCGTGGACGGATTCCTGCTGGACGGCTTCCCGCGCACCATCGCACAGGCCGAGGCCCTCGACGCCATCCTCGAGCGCAACGGCGAGAAGGTCACTTCCATCGTCAGCATCATGATCCCTGACGGGATGATCATAGAGCGCATCTCCAAGCGCGCCGCCATCGAAGGCCGCGCCGACGACGCCGACGTCTCCGTCATCAAGAACCGCATCGACACCTACCACAACCAGACCGAGCCCCTGATCGACTACTACAAGAAAGCCGGTACATACAATGAGATCGACGGTGTCGGTACCATCGAAGAGGTCCGCGACCGCATCTTCGGCCTGGTCGACAAGTTCTAGCTTTCGACGCGCAACCATTTGGTTATCACTACATAGACAAAATAAATCCCCCTCGGGCCGAGGGGGATTTATTGATATCTTCATCTGTCAGCCTATACGCAGGTATAACCGCCGTCGACGGGAACCGCGATGCCGGTGACGTAGGTCGAAGCCGGTGACGCGAGAAAAAGGACGGTGGAGTCAAGCTCGCCTTCGTTGCCGTAGCGCTCAAGAGGGATCACGCTGTGAGCGTAATTCTGGAAGTACTCGGAATCGAGGGTTTCCTTGGTGAGAGGGGTATAGAAATAACCGGGGCAGATGGTATTGACGGTGATGCCGTATTTTCCCCACTCTGCGGCAAGCGCGCGGGTAAGGTTTACGACTCCACCCTTTGCTGCATGATACGGCGATGCAGGGGCGATCTTGTTGCCCACGAGGCCGTACATCGAGGCGATATTGATCACGCGGCCATAGCCGGCAGGAATCATGGCGAACTTTGCGGCGGCGCGCGCTACGCGGAAGGTGCCGAAAAGGTCGATCTGCATCTCGCTCTCGAACTGGGCGTCGGAGATGTCCTCGGCAGGAGCGACTGCGCCAGTGCCTGCGTTGTTGACGACGACGTCAATGCGGCCGAAGTGCGCAATAACCTGCTTGACAGTCGCTTCCACCTGCTCGGTAGAGGTAATGTCACACTTTATGGGGAGGACCTCAACGCCATAATCGGCGCGGAGTTCCGCAGCGACTTCTTCGAGTTTCTCCATGCGGCGGGCAATGGGGACGATATTGCAACCCTGGCTGGCCAGAGCCTTTGCCATCTGGACTCCGAGGCCGCCGGAGCAACCGGTAACAAGAGCCACCTGGCCCTTGAAATCAAAATAATTCTTCATAAAATTAAAAGAGTTTGCAAAAAAGTTTGCAATTTTAGCGAGTTTTTGTCAAGAATGCAAGCAAAAAGGTTACATATTGTAGTACTGATAATCCTTGCTGCCACATTCGTGGCGGGAGGACGGGCGGCGGCGGAGCCTGCATGCCGCCCCGCGGCCGCGCAGGCCACCCTGCCGCCCGCCCGCGACAGCGTCACGCTAAGCGCCGCGCAAGTCGCAGACCTCATCATAGAAGAGGCGTACAAGCACATAGGAACGCCCTATCGTTACGGCGCCCGGGGGCCCAAGGCTTTCGATTGCTCGGGGTTCACGGGCTATGTCTACCGTCAGCTCGGAATCGAGCTGTCGCGCTCCTCCAAGGACCAGGCCCGTGACGGCCGGGCTGTCGAGGGCACATATGCCGACATGCAGAAGGGCGACATCATTGTCTTCGGCGCGCGCGCCAACCGCAAGAGCATCGGACACGTGGGTATTTTCATAGAGATGATGCCCGACGGGCAGGACTTCACCTTCATCCACGCAGCCACCCACGGAGGCGTGACAGTCTCGCACATCAAGGAAGAATACTATATCACGCGTTTCCTCGGAGCCAGGCGCGTACTGCCTGACTTCGACATTGAAGTGCCTGAGCCTGAGGCAGAACCTATCGATTTCGAAGCCGTATACGGCAATGTCTTCCTGCCCATAAAGGACACTCTCTCACTCGGTGAGAGCGACCGCCGCATCGTGCTGTTCGGTGACGGCAGCTGGGCGGCAGTCGGCGAGGACGGCAGCCTGTCAGGAGGATCCGGATCCGACCCGGGCCTGGGTGCCCGGATAATCCTGAATCCAAGCGGCACATGGCAGGTGTTGCCCGCCCGGACTTCCTCCATGCGGGTCCCCTCACTCGCCGCAGGCAGCGCCACATCCTCGCCCGCCAGCACGGCTGGCAGCTCTCCCTCACGCTCAAACCCCACTGCCTCCACGACGGCATCCCCGACCAACGCCAACGCCGCTGCAGCCGCCGACTCCGCCGAGGCCCAGTACCATGTGATCAAGAGCGGCGACACGCTGGACAAGATCTCCAAGACCTACCACACGACGATCGACCGCCTGTGTGAACTCAACGGCATCACCCGCAAGACCATACTCCATATCGGCCGCCGCCTCCGCGTCCGCTAATTCCGAAAAAAAGCAGTATCTTTGCAGCGATATGGCAGAGAGCAACTTCATAGACTACGTCAAGATATTCTGCGCATCCGGGCACGGAGGCGCCGGATCGACCCACCTGTACCGGGCTAAATACATCCCGAAAGGAGGTCCGGACGGCGGTGACGGTGGCCGGGGCGGCCACATCATCCTCCGGGCCAACCCGCAGTTCTGGACCCTCATCCACCTCAAATACCGCAAGCATGTCAAGGCCGATGACGGCGGCAAGGGCGAAGGCGGCAACCGCCACGGCAAGAACGGCGCGGACATCGTCCTCGATGTCCCGCTCGGCACCGTGGCCAAGGACGCCGAGACCGGCGAGGTGCTCTTCGAGCTCGTCGAGGCCGGCGAGGAGAAGATCCTCTGCCGCGGCGGCCGCGGCGGCCTGGGCAACACCAATTTCAAGACCCCTACCCTGCAGACTCCGCGTTTCGCACAGCCTGGAGAGGATGGCGTCGAAGGATGGTTCATCCTCGAGCTCAAGCTTCTGGCAGACGTAGGCCTCGTAGGATTCCCCAACGCTGGCAAGTCCACCCTGCTGGCAACCATCACTTCGGCCAAGCCGAAGATCGCCAACTACGCCTTCACTACACTGGAGCCCAACCTCGGCATCGTGCGGTACTATGACGGCAGGTCATTCGTGATGGCCGACATCCCCGGCATCATCGAGGGTGCGCACGAAGGCCGCGGCATCGGCATCCGCTTCCTGCGGCACATCGAGCGCAATTCCGTGCTCCTCTTCATGGTCTCAGCCGAGGAGGAAGACATCGCTGCCGGGTACAAGACCCTCCTCAACGAGCTCGAGGAGTACAATCCCGAATTGCTTGTCAAGGACCGCGTACTCGCGGTGACCAAATGCGACCTCATCGACAAGAAGAAGGAGAAGGAGATAGAGCCGACGCTCCCCAAGGACATCCCTCACGTCTTCATCTCCTCCATGAGCCAGCAAGGGCTGAAAGAGCTCAAGGAAGCCCTCTGGGCTGCCCTCCACAAGTAAATGCTAGAGACGCTCATAGACCTGGACCAGCGTATCACGCTGGCACTGAACAGTCTCCACTGCGAAGCCGGAGACTGGTTCTGGCAGTTCTTTTCACTGAAAGAGACATGGTTCCCGCTCTATGCCGCGGTACTCTTCCTCGTGATAAAGCGTCTTGGATGGAAAAAGGGGCTTGTGATGACCCTCGCAATGGTACTGACAGTCGTAGCATGCGACCAGGTGGCCAATCTCGTAAAGGATTCAGTCTGCAGGCTCCGTCCTTGCTATGACTCATACATGATGAGGCACGGACTCCATGTCCTTGAGAAACGTGCCGGGTATTACGGATTCTTCTCCGGTCACGCCGCCAATGCCTTCGGCTTTGCGGCAGCATCAAGCATAAGCCTGGAAATGGACAAAAACCACCGGTACGGAGCGTACCAGTGGTTCATCTTTTTCTGGGCCACACTGATCGGCCTCAGCCGTATCTTCGCGGGCAAGCATTATTTCGGCGACGTAGTGGTGGGCGCCATCGTGGGCTTCGCCCTCGGATGCGCCATAGCCGGACTTTTCCGGCTGCCCGTTACAAGGCGGGAACCGCTTTCTCCATCCGGATTCCGCGTGAACCCTTGACCAGCACGCAGGCGCCCTCTATCGGCTGCGCGGCCAGATGGGCCGCCAGGGCGTCCGAGTCGGCGAAATGTCCGAGGACTTTCGCCGGACGGCCCGCGGCCTCCAGCGCCCGCGCAAACTCCTCACCCACCAGATAAGCTTCGAAGTCGGAAGCCGCTATCTTCTCTACGACCTTGACGTGCTCAGAGAGGGAGTTGTCGCCGAGCTCGCGCATGTCGCCGAGGAGGGCGACCTTGCGCGGCGCCTCCATCATGGCGAAGCTGTCCAGCGCCACGCCCATGCTGGAAGGATTGGCGTTGTAAGCGTCCAGGATGAGGGTATTGCGCTCCGTCTTCTGCATCTGTGAGCGGTTGTTGGCGGGGATATAGGACTCTACCGCCACAACGGCGTCCTCGAACGGCACTTCGAAATGGCAGCCGATACAGATGGCTGCGAGTACATTCATGGCGTTGTACGACCCAACCAGATGGGTCTCGATCGTCCGGCCGTCAAGCTTCATGCGCAGGAAAGGATGCTCCGGCGAAGGCGGAAGTATCTCCACTCCGTTGAAATCCAGGCCGTAAGGCACGATGGAAAGCCCCTGGCGCTCCTCTGCCATGGCCTTCAGGTCCTCGCTGTCGACATTGACGAACACTTCCCCGCCATGGGCGGCGATGAAGTCGTAAAGCTGGCCCTTGGCCCTCTTGACGCCGTCAAAGCTGCCGAATCCGAGCAGGTGGGCCTTGCCGACGTTTGTGATGAGGCCGCAGTCGGGTTCGCAGACCTCGACGAGATGCTTGATGTCGTCGGGATGGTTGGCGCCCATCTCTATGACGGCCAGTTCGGTGGCATCCGTGATCTTCAGGAGCGAGAGCGGGACACCTATGTCGTTGTTGAGATTGCCTTCCGTAGCAGTCACCTTGTACTTGGCCGACAGGACGGCATTGATGAGGTTCTTGGTAGTGGTCTTGCCGTTGGTGCCGGTGAGGCCAAGAACCGTCAGATGCCTGTCGCCCAGGCAATTGCGGCGATGATGGCGCGCCAGCGACCGCAGGGCCTCGAAGCCGCCAGGGACGACGATGACGCGCGGGTCGCCGGCCGAGGCCGCGGCGCAGCCGTCGTCAACGACGGCGCAGGCCGCGCCCGCCTCCAGCGCTTTCAGCGCGTATTCGTTCCCATCGAAATTCTCCCCTTTCAGGGCGATGAACATCTCGCCTCCTGTGATGGCTCGGCTGTCCGTAGTCACGCGGCAGCCGCACTCGCGATATTTAAGATAAAGCTCTTCAGTATTCATTTCACTCCCGTGCTTCCGAAGCCTCCGGCTCCGCGTTCTGACTCTTCAAGCGTATCGACTTCCTCCCATTCCACCTGCTCGTGCCGGGCGAACACCATCTGCGCGATACGTTCTCCGGGGACGATGGTGAAAGGATCCGACGACAGGTTCACGAGGATCACCCTCACCTCGCCGCGGTAGTCGGCATCGATGGTGCCGGGCGAGTTGAGCACGGTGACGCCCTTCTTGGCGGCCAGGCCGCTGCGGGGGCGCACTTGCGCCTCATACCCTGCGGGTATCTCCAGATAAAGCCCCGTGGGCACCATGGCCCGCCCGAGGGGCGGAAGGACTATGTCCTCACGGGTATCAGCCCGCAGGTCCACGCCTGCCGACTGCGGAGTCGCATACTGCGGCAGCGGCCGTAAAGGACGGCCGCAATGATGGCAAACAGGAAATTTGGTATCCAGATGGCGAGCCCTGGCGGGAGGATGTCCGTATACACGAACATCTGCGCGAAGCGCTGGAAGAGGATGTACGAGAACGCCAGGGCGATGCCGAAAGCGAGGTTCCAGCCCAGTCCTCCCCTCCTCTTGCGCGAGGAAAGCGCCACTCCGATGATGGTCAGGATGATACAGGAGAAAGGCATGGCCCAGCGGTTGTGCTTCTCGATGAGGGCATACATGATGTTGGAATCGCCGCGCATCCTCTGGGTGCGGATAAGGGTCTGAAGCTCCCCGTAAGGGAGGGTCTGCACGGTCTGCGAGTTGCGGTAGAAATCATCCACCGTGAGGGCGATGACCGTATCTTTCTGTGCCCCGGAATGCACCTGGTCGGACATGCCGGAAGTATAGTCCCTGATGAAATACCTCTTGAGCTGCCAGGCCCCGGCAAGGCTGTCCCAGACAGCGGTCTCGGCAGATATCTTCTTGACTATCTGGTTGTTCTCTATAGTCTCAAGGGTAAAGCGGTACGCGGTATTATTCCATGTACTGAAGCTCTCCACGAACACGAACTCGCCCGGGGCGATCTGGTAGTGGACGTTACGCAGCGCCGTGCTCTTGTTCTTGACGTACTCCTTCTCGAATGCGAGGCGTTCCTGGTTGGACCGCGGTATGACATAGAGGTTGAGTCCAAGGGACAGCAACGCTATCAAGGCCGAAGCGACTAAATACGGCAGCATCATGCGATGGAAGCTGACGCCGCCCGAGAGGATGGCCACGATCTCGGAATTTGCGGCCATGCGCGAGGTGAAGAAGATGACCGAAATGAACACGAACATCGCGCTGTACATGTTCACGAAGTACGGGATGAAGTTGACGTAGTAGTCCAGGATGATGGCCTTGAGCGGCGCCTGGTTGGACACGAACTTGTCAATCTTCTCGCTGATATCGAATACGATGACTATGCCGATGATGAGCAACAGCGCGATGAAGAAGGTCAGTATGAACTTCTTGAAAATGTACCAGTCGAGTATCTTCGGCTTAATATCCATCTCCTTACAGTCTTCTGGTCACTTTGCGGACGGCTTCGTCCTTCCACGAAGCGAAGTCGCCCTCTTCGATATGCTTGCGGGCCTGGCGGACCAGGTCGAGGTAGAATGCGAGGTTGTGTTCGGTGGCTATCATGCCGGCGAACATCTCCTTGGCCACGAACAGGTGCCTCAGGTAAGCCTTCGAATATGCATGGTCAACAAATGAAGTGCCGGCCGGATCCAGTTCGGAGAAATCTTCCGCCCACTTGGCGTTGCGCATGTTCATGATGCCATCCCATGTGAAGAGCATGCCGTTGCGCCCGTTGCGGGTGGGCATGACGCAGTCGAACATGTCCACGCCCCTGGCGATGCCTTCCAATATGTTGGCCGGTGTGCCTACGCCCATGAGGTAGCGCGGACGGTCCTTCGGCAGGATGGGGTCGACGACCTCGAGCATCTCGTACATCTTCTCCGTAGGCTCCCCCACCGCCAGGCCGCCTATGGCGTAGCCGTCGGCGTCGAACTGCATGGCATGTTCGACGGCCTGGCGGCGCAGGTCGGGATAGACGCAGCCCTGGACGATCGGGAAAAAGCTCTGCGAATGGCCGTAGAGCGGCTCGGTCTCATGGAAGCGCTTCGCGAAGCGCTCGAGCCATGACTGGGTGAGCCTGAGCGACTTGACGGCATATTTATAGTCGGCGTCGCCGGGGCAGCACTCGTCGAGGGCCATCATGATGTCGGCGCCGATGATGCGCTGCGTATCGACATTGTTCTCAGGCGTGAAAGTATGGCGCGAGCCGTCGATATGCGAGGAGAAGGTGCAGCCCTCGGGAGTGAGCTTCCGGATGGGGCTGAGCGAGAACACCTGGAACCCGCCACTGTCCGTCAGGATCGGGCGGTCCCAGGACTCGAACTTGTGGAGTCCTCCTGCCGCGCGAAGTGTATCCAGACCGGGACGGAGATACAGGTGGTAAGTATTGCCCAGGATGATCTCGGCGCCGATGTCCTCCTTCAACTCCTTGTGGTACACGCCCTTGACGGCACCGACGGTCCCGACGGGCATGAATATGGGAGTGTGGATGCTGCCGTGATCCGTGGTAATAGTTCCGCAACGGGCGGAACTGCACGGATCGGACGCAGTCTGGACAAATTTCATCTGGGCTTCAAATTTTAACCTTCAAAGATAGTAAAAACTGAGTAATTTCTTCTATTTTTGCATAACACACCGAAACGAAACAACCATTAAAAGTTTTCAATATGAAAAATCAGAACATCAGCCTCAGGCTGATCATTATGAATTTCCTGGAGTTCGCCGCATGGGGTGCCTACCTCACCTCGATGGGCAGCTTCCTGGCCAGCGTCGGCTTCGGTCCCAAGATCTGGCTCTTCTTCGCCACCCAGGGCTTCGTCTCGATCTTCATGCCCGCCCTGATGGGCATCGTCGCCGACAAATGGATCCCGGCGCAGAAGGTCCTGTCCCTGTGCCAGGGCGTCGCCGGCCTCGCCATGCTGGCGGCCGGCTTGTACGCGATGCGCTCCGGCGCCGGCATACAGTTCGGCCCGTTCTATGCGCTCTACACCATCAGCATCGCGTTCTTCATGCCGACCATCGCCATAGCCAACTCAGTGGCCTACAACGCTTTGGAGAAAGCCGGCAAGGACCCCGTCAAGGACTTCCCGCCGATCCGCGTATTCGGTACCGTCGGCTTCATCCTGACCATGCTCTTCGTCAACTTCGTCAAGGGTGCGGACGGCGTCCAGTTCCAGCATACGTACAACCAGTTCTTCGTGTCCGGCATCATCAGCCTGCTGCTCTGCGTCTATGCCCTGACCCTGCCCAACTGCCCTTGCAAGCCCAAAGCCGAAGGTACGCAGTCCTTCGTTGAGGCTACCGGCCTCAACGCTTTCAGGCTCTTCAAGGACCGCCAGTTCGCCATCTTCTTCATCTTCTCGATGCTGCTCGGCGCTTCCCTGCAGGTCACCAACGGCTATGCCAATACCTTCATCACCTCATTCAAGGAGGATCCCGCATTCGCCAATGCCTGGGGCGCCAACAACGCCAATGCCCTGATCTCGCTGAGCCAGATCTCCGAGACCTTGTGCATCCTCCTCATCCCCTTCTTCATGAAGAAGTTCGGCATCAAGAAGGTGATGCTCATCGCCATGTTCGCATGGGTGTTCCGCTTCGGATTCTTCGGCGCCGGCAATCCCGGCGGCGGCGTGTGGCTGTTCGTACTGAGCTGCATCGTCTACGGCGTGGCCTTCGACTTCTTCAACATCTCCGGCTCGCTCTTCGTCAATGAGAATACCGACAAGGACATCCGCTCCAGTGCACAGGGCCTGTTTATGCTCATGACCAACGGCCTCGGAGCATCCATCGGCACCTGGGCCGCCGGCCGCGTCGTCAACCACTTCGTGTACAACGCCGCCGAGCCGTCCTGGAGCACCGCCTGGTACATCTTCGCCGCATACGCTTGCGTCGTCGGCGTACTCTTCGCGATACTCTTCAAAGACCCGCAGAAGAAGCAGGCCTAAACCTCCGGCGTCACCCGCTCGATCCGAAAGATACGCGTCCCGGAACAGCGGTACTTGATGTCGAAACACCTGAATTCGTCGTGACCTCCGACCTTGTGGTAGGAGGTCACGAATTCTTTATTGTACCCTATCTGCGCGGCATCGCCCAGTGAGATCGAACGGATATCGAGCCTGAGGAGCTTTTCAAGGACGGAGTAGTTCTTCTCCAGGATTCCGAGTATCCGCAACTTGACGGAACGGGTGTAATGGTGTTTTTGGTTGTGATACCTGTTCCGACATGTCTCGCTGCAGAATTTCTTGTCCTTCCTCCCGTATCCTATCCTGTCACCGCATTCCAGGCATACGGGTGCGTCATCGGATCTGTCTCCGTATTCCATAGTTTCTCGTTTTTAAGGCAAAGATGCGAAGCGGGATTTTCTAAGCCAAGGAAGTTACAAAAAGACAGAGGGGGTAAATACCTTTTTTTACGTCCGCCCCGTAATACAAAAAAATACGGACCATACAAAAAGACGAGAATCTTCGGAATGTTTTTTTATGTTCCATTGGAAACGTCCCGGAACGCCGTTCCTTTGTCACGGCCGGAGGCGCCGGCAGTCAGCGCCGATCCGTCCTCAACCTACAAACTCAGACTTATGGAACAGCTCAACCGAATCGAGATCAGGGGCAACGTCGGAGCCGTCAGGCTTCAGGTTGTCGGCAATTCACGCGTGGCCAAAATCTCCGTGGCCACCAACTACGTTTACAAGGGACGTGACGGCGATCCCGTCATAGAGACCACCTGGCATTACATCAGTGCATGGGAGGGCAAGAACATGCCCGACCTCACCACCATACACAAGGGAGACAAGATCAGCGTTACGGGACGGCTCAGGAGCCAGCGCTACACAGCGGCTGACGGGACTGAGAGGACCGCATACGACGTGCTGGCTTCCAAGGTCGCCATCATAGAGACCGACGATTTCCTCCAGTACGAGTTCTGATGCGCGCATTCCGGTACATCATCGCGGCACTGGCCCTGGCCGCCATCCTTTCCTGCTCCACGCAGTCCAAGCTGCGCAGTCTCAGGAAAGGGGCGGCGGCCGCTTCCCTCGCATTGGCCAAGGAAGACAAGCTCCCGGAGATATCCGCCGGGGATATCCAGGCGCACAGGGACACGCTCAAGGTGCAGGCCCCGGACGGACGCGAGATGATGATCATGCGGGCAGTGCGGAACGAGGATGGAGAGATGGTGGCCACCGACGTCATAGAGGCCGCCATCGTGACCGCCCGCTTCAGGAACGTTGCCGAGAGGCATGGCAAGGTCGACCTGCGTTTCCTGGTCACGGTACCGAAGGACATGCTTGACAGCCGCTGGCAGCTGCGCTTGACACCCGAAATGAACGTCTTGGGAGAGGATATCATGCTGGACCCGGTACTCATCACCGGCAAGGACTACCGCCGGGCGCAGCTGCGCGGTTACCAGCAGTACGAGCGGTTCCTCCGCTTTATCATCACCGACACTACGCGTTTCATCCGTCAGCATGAGCTGGAAGTGTTCCTGCATAGGAACATACCGGACCTGTACAACCTCAAGACCGACACCACGTATGTGTCGGACGAGGCATTCGCCTCTATTTACGGCGTGACCGAACGGGAGGCGGTCGACCATTATACACGTATGCTCGCAGCCAGCTACAACCGCCGCAAAATTGAGAGGAAAGACCGTATGTTCAACCGCTATGTCAAGGTCCCGATAGTCACTGAGGGGCTGCGGCTGGACACGGTCTTCGTCAACGCCGGAGGTGACTTCGTCTATGAGTATGTGCAGACGGTCAATACCGCCCCGGCGCTGCGCAAGGTGGACGTACGTCTTTCAGGGTCTATATACGAGGAAGACCGGGACCTGTATTCCATCCCTGCCGCCGACCCGCTGACATTCTACATCAGCTCGCTCAGCACGCTCACCCTGGACGAGGAGAGATACCTCACGCAAGTCATTGGAAGACGCGTCACGGCCAATTCCACATACTGGATAGACTTCGAGTCCGGGAAGTCAGAGATCAATCCCGCCCTGAGCGAAAATGCCTCCGAGATATCCAGGATCAAGCAGCATTTAGCTGACCTTCTGGAGAACAAGGAGTTCGACCTGGACTCCATAATAGTCA
>ONNK01000043.1 GCA_900319185.1 uncultured Bacteroidales bacterium | reverse complement strand
ACTTGCCGGAACCGGAAATGCCCGTCACGACCACGAACTTGCCGCGGGGGATCTCCACGGTCACATCCTTGAGGTTGTTGACCCTGGCCTTTCTGATGACGATGCTGCCGTTGTCTGCCATATTCCGGTTGATTGGAACTGCAAATTTACTCATTTTTCCTATCTTTGCCTAAACATATAATCTCTTATGAAAAGTATTTCAAGGATGGCTTTGATCGCAGGGAGCGCGGTACTCGCGCTCGTTTCATGCCGGCAGGGCGCCGGAGAGAGTGACTTCAAGTATCAGATAGACGAGTTTGCCGACCTCCGCATCATCAGGTACAGGATAGACGGCTGGGAGGATCTCAGCCTGAAGCAGAAAGAGTACGTATATCACTTGTCGGAAGCGGCCAAATGGGGCCGCGACATATACTGGGACCAGAATGGCCAGTACAACCTCCGGGTCCGCAGGGTGTTGGAGAACATACTTGAGAACTATGACGGAGACCGCGACTGCGAGGAGTTCAAGGACTTCACAGTCTATGCGAAGCGCGTGTTCTTCTCCAACGGCATCCACCATCATTATGCCGAGGACAAATTCTTCCCGAGCTGCTCCGAGGAGTATTTCATGAGCCTGATGCAGGCCGTGGGAGACGGGGACAAATGCGGTGAGATGATGCACGTCATCTACGACCGCGGCTTCCTGCCTTCGCGCAAATCCACCGATCCCGACACCGACATCGTGGCAGCATCAGCGGTCAATTTCTACGAAGGCGTGACCCGTGACGAAGTCGAAGCCTATTACGCTTCGATCGCCGACCCGGATGATCCCGAACCCATATCCTACGGTCTCAACACCAAGGTTGTCAAAGACGCTGACGGCCGGATTGTCGAGCTCCCGTGGAAGTCCGGAGGCCTTTACGGCCCTGCCATCGACCATATCATCGACGAACTCGAAAAAGCCGCGACAGTAGCCGAGAACGACCTCCAGGAACAGTATATCGCCACCCTTGTGGATTACTACCGTACTGGAGACCTGCGTCTCTGGGACAAGTACAATATCGAATGGCTGAACGATACACTCGGTACCGTAGACTTCGTCAACGGTTTCGTGGAGGACTACAACGATCCCCTCGCCCGCAAGGGCGCCTGGGAGGCCCTGGTCAACATCACGGACCACGAGGCATCCAGGCGCAGCGACATACTCAGCGCGAACGCCCAGTGGTTCGAGGACAACTCCCCCGTCGATCCTCGTTTCAAGAAAGCCCAGGTCAAGGGTATCAGCGCCAAGGTCATCAACGCAGCCTGCCTTGCAGGAGACTGCTATCCTTCCACCCCCATCGGTATCAACCTCCCCAACGCCGACTGGATCCGCAGGGACCACGGTTCGAAGAGCGTGACCATTGCCAACATCACTCACGCATACGACTATGCGGCCCAGGAGTGTCCCAAGAGCACGCTGACCGAATTCGCGTGGAGCAAGAAGGAGATTGAATTGGCTAAGAAGTATCTAACCATCACCGACGAGATCCACACCGACCTCCACGAATGCCTCGGGCACGGCTCCGGCCAGCTGCTGCCGGGCACGTCGCCCAACGCCCTCGGCGAATACAGTTCCACGCTGGAGGAGGCCCGCGCCGACCTGTTCGGCCTTTACTACTGCGCGGACCCGAAGATGGTGGAACTCGGCATAATGCCAGACGCAGAGGCCTACAAGGCCGAGTATTCCAACTACATCCGCAACGGGTTGATGGTGCAGTTCAGCCGCGTCGAGCTCGGCCGTCCCAACACCGAGGCCCACATGCAGAACCGCAAGCTCATAGCCGAATGGTGCTATGAGAAGGGCCTGAAGGACAAGGTTATCGAGAAGAAGGTCCGCAAGGGCAAGACCTATTTCGTCGTGAACGACTACAAGGCCCTGCGCGGACTGTTCGGAGACCTGCTCGCCGAGATCCAGAGGATCAAGTCCGAGGGCGACTATGAGGCCGGAAAGGCCCTCGTGGAGAAATACGCCGTCCACATCGACCCCGTTCTGCACAAGGAGGTGCTCGAACGTTATGCAGCCCTCAACCTGAAGCCTTACGGCGGTTTCGTCAATCCTGACATCATCCCAGTAGTGGAGAACGGCAGGGTTACGGACTACAAGGTCGAGTACACCGACGACTATCTCGGCCAGATGCTCAAGTATGGACGGGAGTACTCGGCTCTTTAAGGACTACGCCTATTACCTGAAGATAGAGCGTGGCCTGTCACCGAATACGGTGGCAGGCTACCTCTCCGACGTCTCCCTCTTCTTCGATGAGAGCGGGCTGGAGCCCGCATCGGTCCGCCCCGCGGACATCGTAGACTATCTGTCCGAGCGCGCGGATACCCTGTCCAAACGCTCACAGGCCCGCCTGCTCAGCGCGTTCCGTTCCTTTTTCGACTGGATGATTCTCGAGGGCGCCGTCAAGGAGAATCCCTGCGACGGAGTATCCACCCCGAAGATAGGCCGTTACCTGCCGGAAGTCCTTTCCGTACAGGAAGTCGATGACATCATCGCTTCCGTCGACACTTCGACTCCCGCAGGGCTGAGGGACCGCGCGATACTCGAGGTACTCTACGGCTGCGGCCTGCGCGTGAGTGAAGCCGCCGCCCTGCGGATATCCGACATTTTCGCCAAGGAAGGATTCGTCCGGATCGTGGGAAAGGGCGACAAGGAGCGCATCATCCCTCTGGGGGAAATGGCCGCGGAGGCGCTGGAAGCCTGGTACGGAGCCCGCCCTGAGCCATGCCACGGCTATGAGGATTTCGTCTTCCTGAACCGTTCCGGCAAGTCCCTCAGCCGCGTCTCGATTTTCAACATGGTCAAGAAGCAGGCGATGCTTGCCGGGGTCAGGAAGGAGATATCCCCGCACACATTCCGTCACTCTTTCGCCACGCATCTCGTAGAGAACGGCGCGGACCTTCGCGTCGTCCAGGAGATGCTCGGGCACGAAAGCATCCTTACCACGGAGATCTATACCCACATGGACTCTTCGTCGTGGCAAGGCTCGATTCTTGCACACCATCCGCGCAGAAAAGAAAAAAATGTCTAACTTTGTCCCTGTCATGAAAAGGTTCGCTGTCAGGATAATCCTTGCTCTCGCCACGGTTTTCTCGCTGGTGAGCGGGTGCCGCTGCGACAGGATCGACCCGACCAAGACCGGATATGACAGGGTGATGATATTGTATTCGGCCGGGTACAATTCGCTCAGGGACTATCTCTACGAAGACATCCAGGATCTCAAGAATGGCTTCGCGCCCGGGAAGAACGACAGCCGGGTGTTCCTGGTCGTAAGCCATCTCTCGGTCAAGCGAGGTGACTATCGCACCGCAACCTCCCCCCAGCTTATCCGCATCTACAACGACAAGAAAAGAGGCGTGGTGCTCGACACTCTCAGGACATACGAAGGCAACCTCTCCGACAAGTCCAGGATGAACTCCATACTGTCCGACATCAAGCGGCAGTTCCCGTCCGAGCATTACGGCATGGTGTTCTCATCGCATGCCTCCGGCTGGATGCCTGTCGGGTATTACGATGAGCCCGAATACTTTGAGCCATCATATTCAAGCGGAAGGAAAGTTACCGCTCGCCATGACCTGCCCGAAGGCACATACCCACATGTCGACCCGGAGCTCTCTCCGGGCGAGCCGCTGACCAAGAGCCTGACCATGACCAACTCCGTGTCCACGGCCACTGAGATGGAGCTTGTCGATTTCTGTAACGCCATCCCCATGCATCTGGACTATCTCCTGATGGACGCATGCCTGTCAGGCGGCATCGAAGTGGCATACGAGCTCAAAGATGTTTGCGACCAGGTCGGATTCTCCCAGGCAGAGATCCTGGCCGACGGTTTCAATTACAACAACCTCGCAGGGCATCTGCTCGGTTCGGGCAGCGTCGACACCCGTTCAGTAGTGGATGACTACTATCAGAAGTATGCCGCCAAGACCGACAAGACCGACCGTTCGGCCACCATTTCACTGGTCGACTGCACGCAGTTGGACGCCCTGGCTTCCGTATGCAGGACGTTGTTTACGAAGTACTCGTCCCAGCTGGACAATCTCGATCCGTCCAAGGTCCAGCGTTTCTACCGCTACGAAAAGCACTGGTTCTACGACCTCGAGGACATACTGGTCAAGGCCGGCATCAATACCGAGGAGCGCAACAGCCTCTCTTCCGCATTGAACCGATGCATCCTCTACAAGGGAGCCACGGAGGAGTTCCTGAAGCCTTACGGAGGGTTCGCCATCAACACATTCTGCGGCCTGAGCATGTACCTTCCATGCAACGGCAGCATCTATCTCGACAATCATTACAAGGATCTCGCATGGGACAAGGCGACGGGACTTGTTGATTAACAATTTTTTTCCTAACTTTGCGCCCGCATTTTAAAAGCCAGTGGCTTTTGGTGCAATGGGGCCCCGGCAGGTCCGGGGCTGAGTAACACATTTTAATACTTTAAAAAATGCAGCATTTTGAATTGAAAGGCCAGATCCGTCAGGTCGGCAACAAAGCGGTCGTCAAGGCTTACCGCAAGCAGGGCGTTGTCCCTTGCAACCTCTATGGCCTCGGTATGGAGAACATCCTCTTCACCGTAGACGAGAAGGAGCTCAAGGGTCTCACCCACACTCCCAAGTCCTACATCGTCGACCTCAAGCTCGACAACGGCAAGTCCTACAACGCAGTCCTTCACGAGCTTCAGTTCCACCCGGTGAACGAGCGTTGCCTCCACGTGGATTTCCTCGCAGTCAATGAGGAGAAGCCCATCGCCATCAAGGTTCCCGTGATCATCAGCGGACACTCCGTCGGCGTGCAGCAGGGTGGTAAGTTCACTCAGAACTCCCGCTTCATCCGCATCAGCGCCCTCATGAAGGATCTCCCTGACGATGTCACCGTCGACATCTCCAGCCTCGGACTGGACAAGAAGATCAAGGCCGGCGACCTCAAGTTCGACAAGATTTCCGTTATTTCCGACAAGGATACTATCATCTGCGGTGTCAAGTCTACTCGTAACATGGTGGCTCAGGAGACTACTGAGTAGCCGGAAATCCGTTGATCCCGGTATGAACTATCTTGTCGTCGGATTGGGAAACATCGGCGCTGAGTATGCTTCTACCAGGCACAACATGGGATTCATGATATTGGATGCCTGGGCACAGGCATCCAATGTCGTTTTTGAGAGCAGGCGCTACGGCAGCGTGGCCGAATGCTCATACAGGGGGAGGAAATTCATCCTCCTCAAGCCCTCCACATACATGAACCTCAGCGGCAACGCTGTCCGCTACTGGATGCACAAGATGAACATCCCGACGGAGCGTCTCATCGTCATCTGCGACGACCTCAACCTGCCATTCGGTACGGTCAGGATGCGCATGCAGGGCAGCGATGGGGGTCACAACGGACTCAAGGACATCGAGGACGCGCTCGGTAGCCGGGAATACTCCAGGATTCGTGTCGGTATAGGCAACGATTTCAAGCGCGGGGGCCAGATCGATTATGTCCTTGGGGAAATGACTGAAGAGCAGAAAGAAACGGTAAAGGAGCTTAGTGTACGCATCATTTCGGGCATCGAGACCTTCGCAACAGGCGGTCCAGAACGGGCAATGAATCTTCTTAATGCGAAAAATTCCTAATTATTTGGATTTGAGTGTAATAATTTTTATCTTGCAGTCGACGAAATAGCAGATAACCAGATTTTTCGTATTTTATCACATATTAACCCTAAAATTCTGTAAAATGAAACAGCTTGTTGAAAAGATCATTGCTGAGGCAGCAGCTTTCCAGGAGAATGCCTGCGCCCAGGTTGCCAAGGGCAACAAAGCCGCCGGCGCCCGCGCCCGTAAGGTCGCCCTCGACCTGATGAAGGACCTCAAGGAGTTCAGGAAAGTTTCCGTCGAAGAGGCCAAGAAATAAAAAAGTCAAAAAAAATGATTTTTCATGCAACGTTTCTAAGACCTTTTGCATCTATATTATAGGTTTAGGTTTTAGTACACGTCTAAGAGTCGGAAGCCGTGAGGTGACCGGCTCTTTCTTTTTTTGGTATTCTCCCCCTTTTTTCGTAAATATGCATACTTTTTGCGGTATGCTTCGGTTATGAAAAGATACTTAGTCCTATCATTGCTTTTCCTGTTTACGGCTTCCTTGGGCATGTACGCCATTCCGGCGAGGAACATTCCCGTGACCGTACGGCAGCCTGACGGCACCGAACTGCGCATCATAGTCTCCGGCGACGAATTCTACCACACGGTGACCACTGAGGACGGATGCGCCGTGACTGAGGGAGAAGACGGATACTGGTACTACGCCGCCTATGACTTCAACGGAGCTCAGAGGAGCTCGGGAGTCCGCGTCGACCCCAGGAACGGGGCGACGGCGGCCGCCGCTGCGTCCAGGATCGTCCCTCACGGGACCCTGCTCGCCGAGGCTGGACGCCGGCGTGAGGCGACAAACCGCCTCCGCGCCGCACACCGCCTCCGCGTATCACCGGATACCAAGGCCGGAGCGCCCACCAGGAAGGCCATAATCATCCTGGCCCAGTTCACGGATCTCACATTCAAGTTCGAAAGGAGCGCTTTCGTTAACATGCTGACCCAGAAGGGCTACTCCTACGGAGGCGCCAGGGGCAGCGCCCTGGACTATTTCAACGACCAGTTCGAGGGAGCATGCAACTTCGAATTCATAATCACTCCTGTCGTAACCCTCTCGAACGGCTTTGCCTACTACGGCCAGAACAACGCACAGGGCTTCGACAAGCGCGCACACGAGGCCGTGGCCGAGGCCTGCCGCCTCGTTGACGACCAGATAGACTTCTCCCAGTTCGACGGAGACGGAGACGGCGAAGCGGATAACGTTTTCGTATTCGTTCCTGGACCTGACGAAGCGGAAGGAGCCAGCCCGACACACATCTGGTCGCACCAATGGTATTTCGACGAGGCCGGCATCAGGCTCAACCTGGACGGTACCAAGATCAACTCATACGCCATTTCGACCGAACTCACGAAGGACTTCGATTATGGTACTCTCAAGGAGATCTTCACAGGGATCGGGACGTTCTGCCATGAGTACAGCCACGCCCTGGGGCTTATGGACCTGTATGATACCGACCGTTACGACAGCGGCGGACTGTTCGAATTCGGAGACGAGCACAGCGCTGGTGCCGTATGGGGCTATACCAGCCTGATGGACCACGGAAACTACAACGACAACGGCAACACCCCGCCCAACTACAACGCCATGGAACTCTGGACCCTCGGTCTGGGCCAGGCCGAGACGCTGGAGTTCGGCCAACAGGCACTCGCCCCCCTCAGCTCCCAGAAACGCTATTTCGTAGCAGAAACCGACGTTGCCGGTGAATACTATTTCTTCGAATGCCGCGCAGCAGAAGGATGGGATTCTTTTGTCGGAGGCTCCGGCATGCTCATCTATCACTACGACTCTTCGGAGAATGATGCCGGTTACTCCACCTCGTCGAGGCAGAATATCAAGGCAAGTGAGAGGTGGTTAAACAATGAGGTCAACTGCAATCCCAACCATCCTTGCTTCGATCTCATAGAAGCCATCCCCATCGCAAAGGACGTCTATTCGGTCTTCTGGCCTAACGGAACACACACTACCTTCAATGCAAGCACTTCGCCGGGGTTCGTTTTCTGGAGCGGCAAGGGGCCGGAGATAGGGCTCAGCGGCATCTGCAGGGACGGAAGTTTCATAAGGTTCACGGTGACCGGCACGCTTTCCATAGAAAAGGTCGAAGAGTTCCAGGATGCCGCCATCGTGCAGTGGACATCACTTGAGCCGACCGACAACGGCTCATCCATCTCCATTGCTACGGAAGGCGGAGTTCCCATGAAAGAGATCTCCGTGAAGGCGTACTCTCCCGGCAGCTATGCCCATACATTCGAGGGACTCCAGCCCAACACCACTTACAAGGTAACGGTTTTCAAGCAGGGTGACCGGAGCAAGAGCGTTTCCGCCAGTTTCACCACCAAGAAATACTACAAGGACGGCTATCCGTTTATCTACCTCAATTCCGCTGACCGCAACGCCAACGGATCCTTCAAGAAGAACGGCAAGATGCCACTGCGTGTCTTCAACGCCCCCGATGCAGCCAAGGTCACATGGTACTACGGAAACTCTGTCCTCAGCACCGACGGCTCCGGCTACTACACCATTTTGGGCAATGGCACCCTAAAGGCCGTCATTGACTACAAAGACGGCACGCGTGACATCATCACCAAAACCATCACAGTACAATGAAAAGCCCGCGTCACATATATCTGGCAGTCTTGGTACTTGCGGCTGCACTGTTCTCCTCCTGTTCGGGGAACAAGGTCGACCCAGAGTTCGTAGCCACATCCGATTTCAGCCTCAAGGTCAAGGACGACATGATATTCAAATACGATCCCCTGACCTGCCAGGTGGCTTTCAACCGTGAAAGGGGTGAATTCCGCGTCCATACCGACAATATGTCCGACTATTATTGCCTGACCCTCAAGTTCGTACCTACGGGCGAGGGGCAGAAGGTCAAGGGGGACATCACGTGGACAAACCGGAGCGATGTCGTCACCAAGAGCGACCTCGCCTTTGTAGTCAAGAAAGTGGACAGGAACGGCAAGATGTGGCTCTGGTGCCGCAAGGAAAGGATCGGAGCCGTAATCCAGGTTTTGGATTGATCAATAAAACATAACGACATGAAGATGAAAAGACTAGCCATCGCGGCCGCGGCCGTGCTGCTCATCCCGGCCGGGATGGGCGCCCAGACCGCCGGCGGCGGCATTTCCGCCGACATGCTGAAGGAGATCAGCAAGGGATACGCCGGTACAGCCGCCGACAAGGCACTCCGCAACGCCCTCAACACCACCTCGATCACCGTCCTGGCAGAGAATGCGGACAACCTCGCCATGATCGACACCCATTTCTCCGACAAGGTCAAGACCCGTGGCATCACGGACCAGAAGTCTTCCGGAAGGTGCTGGCTTTTCTCCGGACTCAATGTCCTTAGGGCCAGGATGATCGACAAGTTCGACCTCGGAGATTTCACCTTCTCGCAGAACTATATCTTCTTCTATGACCAGCTTGAGAAGGCCAACCTTTTCCTCCAGGGAGTCATCGACACCCGGGACCTGCCCTTCGAGGATCGCAAGGTGGACTGGCTTTTCGCCAATCCCATCGGTGACGGCGGCCAGTTCACGGGAGTGTCCAACCTCATCATGAAATACGGCCTCGTGCCGGCTGATGTCATGCCAGAGACGCTCAGCGCCAACAGCACGTCGGCCATGTCCACCCAGGTCAAGAATCTCCTGAGGCAGGACGGCCTCAAGCTACGCGCCGCAGGGCGCAAGGACGACCTGCAGGCGATGAAGACAGACATGCTGAAGGATGTCTACCACATCCTGGCCCTGTGCCTGGGAGTGCCTCCTACCGAGTTCGAATGGACCCGCTACGACTCCAAGGGAGAGTTCGTCAGCAGCAAGGTATACACGCCCAAGTCTTTCTACGAGGAGTTCATCGGGGCCGATCTCGAGAACAACTATATCATGGTCATGAACGATCCCACCCGCGAGTACGGCAAGGTGTACGAAATCGACTATGACCGCCATGTCTATGACGGCCAGAACTGGGTGTACGTCAACCTCCCCATCGAGCGGATCAAAGAGATGGCCATAGCCTCCATCAAGGACAACACAGCGATGTACTTCTCCTGCGACGTGAACAAGTTCCTCAACCGTTCCAAGGGAGTCGCTGACCTGAACAACTTCGACTATGACTCGCTCATGGGAGTGGAGTACACCATGGACAAGCGCGAGCGCATCATGACGCACGCGAGCGGCTCCACCCACGCCATGACCCTCATGGCCGTCGACCTTGACGCCTCCGGCAAGCCGAAGAAATGGATGGTCGAGAACAGTTGGGGCGCCGCATCCGGTTACAAGGGCCACATCATCATGACCGACGAGTGGTTCAACGAATACATGTTCCGCCTGGTGCTTGAGAAGAAATACGTCCCCGCCGACGTCCTTAAGATGCTCGAGCAGAAGCCCGTCCTCCTGCCCGCCTGGGATCCCATGTTCCTTCCTGAAGAATAACGCATGAAACGTATCGCAATACTTGCGGCCGTCCTGGCGTCGGCCGCTTGCCTTTTCTCCTGCAAGGGCAGGCATCATGAAGCTCCGGAGGAGGCTGTCCAGGCCGACTCCGTCCTGACGGCTCACGCCTGGACCCCGGTCGATCCCATGGAACTCAACATGAATCCTGTCGAGAACTTCGCTCAGGACTGGATGGCCCTGGCCATGGGCAACAGCAAGAAGTACAACTCCATGACCATCTCGTGGGGTACTATTGGCGAGCTCTGGAACAAACCTGTAGTGATCGTATTCGTCTCTTCCGACAGAGCGTCAAAGCAGATGATGGACGACAACGCCTACTTCACCGTGACAGGATTCCCCCGGACCAAGGCCTGCAAGGACGCTCTGGTCTACATCGGGTCTCATTCGCTGCGCGACGATCCGGACAAGACCGCCCATGCCGGTCTGACCGTTGAATTCACTGAGGCGGGCAACCCCATCTTCGCCGAGGGCCGCCTGGCAATAGAATGCCGCAAGATGTATTCGGCACCCTTTGACCTGAACAGGGTACCGGATGACATCCGGGAACGCATGTACGCCGAGATGGGCGTCCATACTATGTATATCGGGGAGATTACCGGCGCCTGGGAAAAGAAGTAGAGACCGGTATAAGGGCGATGAGATATCCGATGACGGCCACGCTCAGCGAGGTGACCAGGACGTCGCTCCAACGGAGCTGCACGGGATAAGAGGATACAAGGTAATTGCCAGGCATCGGTATCAGGCCGAACTTCTGCTGAAGGAGTGTCAGTCCTATGCCCAGCACCAGGCCGATGGCCAGTCCCAGCAGCGAGATCAGCCAGCCTTCCAGCACGAAGAACCTCCGGATCAGGGTATCGGAGGCGCCCATGCTCCGGAAGGTCCCGATATCTTCCTGCTTCTCGATGATGAGCATGGAGAGGCTGCCGAAGATATTGAAAGCTATGATAATGATGATGAAAACAAGTATGAGGAAGAGCGAGGCTTTCTCATACTTCATCATTTTATAGAGGGACTCGTTCTGATGGATGCGGTCGGAAAGCCTGAGGCCGTCGCCCAACAACTGCGTGAGCGTACTCTCGAACTCCTTGCGCTCACGACGGGTGCAGTCAGGCTTAAGCCTGATCTCTACTCCGGTCACCTCGTCGGTATACCCGAGCAGGGTGCGCATCGCCTCCATCGGCAGGATGATCAGCGACGCATCAACGTCCGAGTTGATGGAGAACACGCACGACGGCCTTGCCTTGATGGAGTGGACGGAAGCGGTGGGATTGGTAAGGGAGATGTTGCCTGTCCTGTCCGGGAACCAAATCTCCAGCGGCGCTACGAAATTGGGGCTTATGCCCATCTTGTACGCGAAGCCGGAACCTACAGCCGTCATGGGCAGCGAGCCGTTGTGAAGGAGGAACTCCCCTATGCGGACATAGTCGCGTATACCGGACTCCTCCTCGAAGACGGCATCCACGCCTTTGGCCTTCGCCACGCCCTGACGCCCGTCATAGCTTACGAAGACGTTCTCTTGGATCACCGCGCTCATGTTCAGCACATAAGGGCACTCGTACGCCCAGTCGAAGGCCTCCCCTTCGGGGATGAAGGCCTTGCCACGAGCTGGGCTGACGAGATAGTCCGGATCAAGGTCGCTGAGCGACTTGCGGATGATGACGTCGAAGCCGTTGTATACTGACAGGAAAATGATGAGGGCCGCCGTTCCGATGGCCATGCCGATGACGCTTATCGCCGAGATGATGTTGATGACATTGTGGGATTTCCTGGCGAAAAGATAACGGCCGGCTATGAAGAACGGCAGGTTCATTACATCTTGAGCAACTGTTCGATATGCTCGGCGTAGTCGAGCGAAGTGTCGAGATAGAAAACGATCTCAGGGACTATCCTGAGCTGCTTGGCCACCATGTGGCCGAGCTCGCCGCGATAAGTCCGGAGATTGTCGTTCAGTATGGCCATGACCTCTTCGGCCTTGGCTGAAGGGAAGATGCTGACGTAGGTCTTGGCAATCGACAGGTCGGGGCTCACGCGCACCTCGCTGACGGTCACCATCGCACCCCCGAAAGCTGCCATGCCCTTGCTGCGAAGGATCTCGGCCATGTCTTTCTGGATCTCCCGCGCGACCTTGAGCTGCCTTGTACTCGGTGCCTTGTCCATGACTACTTGACGTTGATGATATAATAGTCCTTCTTGCCCTTCTGGGCCAGGATGTACTTGCCGTCGATGATGTCATCCTCGGTGAGCATACCGTTGGGATCGGTGCGCTTCTCCTTGTTGAGAGAGAAGCCGTTGCCCTGGATCATCTTACGGGCCTCGCCCTTGGAAGGGAATACGGAGGTCTCGACTGCGAGTGCATCGAGGAGTCCCATGGGGAGTTTCGCACGCTCGATGTCGAAAGTCGGCACGCCGTCGAAAACGGCCAAGAAGGGCTTCTCGGCGAGACT
>ONNK01000183.1 GCA_900319185.1 uncultured Bacteroidales bacterium | reverse complement strand
AGGTCGGTGCGGAAGGCGAATCCGTATTCATTGCCGTGAAGGTGGCGGGAGAAGTCCCCGAAGCCGGCGGCGTCGCGCGCAGTGATGACGGCTAGCGCGTATGGCAGCACCGCCGGGACGAGCTCCTTCTGCCTGTCCAGAAGCCCTTCTTCTTCCAATTTCGCAATGGTGCGGCGCTTCTCAAGTTCCTGCTCGCCCAGCGTGAACTGAGGGTCGAGGTCGTCCACCGTGAGGGTGAGGCCGTACAGCTCGCTGTAGGTCACCTGCACCCTCACCAGCACCGACATACCCGCCTGGAGGGATGAACCGGTGGCGGCGACGAAAAACTGGTTGAGGGCGTAGTATTTGGATCTCCAGATGACGGCCTTGGCGCGGGCGATGATGCCGTCCGGGCCGTTCTGGGACAGGTCCATGTAGCAGTGCCCGTTGGCCTTGAGGCTGACGGACGCGATCTCCGCCCGCACCCAGAGCTTCTCCGGGAACAGGTCCTCCAGACCCAGTTTCAAACTGTTCTGCAAGGTATAGAGATCGATGTACTCCTTTTCCATGAAAAATAGGCCTCGTTTCCTTGCAAAGGTAGGAAAATAATTGCTGGAAAATAGTTATATTTGCACGCGTTTTTAAGAGGACCCCCATGACGATCACTGACGCCGTCTTTGCCGGCAGCAGCACAAGGACAAGCCAGAAGCCCAAGCAGAAACTGCCTGAGTTTGCTTTCATCGGCCGATCTAATGTCGGCAAGTCCTCCCTTATCAACATGATCACCGGCCGCAAGAAGCTCGCCATGACTTCCGCCACCCCCGGCAAGACCAAGGTCGTCAATCATTTTCTCATCAACGGCAGCTGGTATCTCGTGGACCTTCCCGGATACGGCTACGCCAAGCTCCCGCAGAAGGCCAGGGAAGAGTTGAAGGCAGTCATACGCGACTATATCCACAATTCCGAAGAGCTGATGATGCTCTTCGTCCTCGTGGACTCACGGCACGACATAGGCCGGATCGACCTTGACTTCATCGCCGAGCTCGGCGAGAACGGCATACCCTTCGGCATCATCTACACCAAGTGCGACAAGCAGGGTCCCAATGTCCTCGCGGCCCAGATAGCCCGGAACGAGGATGTGCTCCTCCAGGACTGGGAGGAGCTGCCGCCCACGTTCCGGAGTTCGTCCCAGACTGCCATGGGCAGGGACGAGATACTGGATTACATTGACAATGTTTTAGCCAATCCCAATAACTGATATGAACAACGTACATCGAATGGCAATCTTCGCCTGCAGGGCCTCCAGGGACTTTGCGGCCAAAGTTATCGACGGACTGAACGCCATCAAGTCGCCTGAAGAGCCGGAACTCCGTCTCGGCAACCTTGAGGTAACTCCCTTCAGTGACGGTGAGTTCCAGCCCGCCTACATGGAAAGCGTCCGCGGAGCCACCGTGTTCCTTATCCAGTCAACCTTCCCGCCGGCGGAGAACCTCATGGAACTCCTGCTCTGCATCGACGCAGCCAAGCGCGCGTCGGCAGACAAGGTCATAGCCGTCATCCCTTATTTCGGATGGGCGCGCCAGGACCGCAAGGACCGTCCGCGCGTATCCATAGGAGCCAAGCTCGCCGCCAACCTCCTCCGCGCGGCCGGCGCCGACCGTGTGATGACCTGCGACCTGCATGCCGACCAGATCCAGGGCTTCTTCGATTTCCCCGTTGACCATGTCTATGCCAGTAAGGTCTTCATCCCGGCCATCAAGGCGATGAAGATCCCCGACCTGGCCATCGCCGCCCCCGACATGGGCGGTGCCAAGCGTGCCAACGCCTATGCCAAGGACCTCAGATGTCCGGTGGTCATCTGCCATAAGTCCCGTGCACGGGCCAATGTCGTATCGAAGATCACCGCCATAGGTGAGGTCGAGGGCAAGAACATCATCATCGTCGACGACATGATCGATACCGCCGGCACGCTCACCAAGGCCGCCGATGTCCTCATGGACATGGGTGCGGCCAGCGTGCGCGCCTGCGCCACCCACGGCATCCTCTCCGGCCCCGCGTTCGACAACATCAACGCGTCGAAGCTTGCCGAGGTGTTCATCACCGACACCATTCCCCTTCCTGAAGGCAAGGATACCCACAAGATCAAGGTCATGAGCATGACCGGTACCTTCGCCTCCATCATCAGGAAAGTATACAATTACGAGCCCATCAGCCCTGAATTCATCTTCTAGACCCGCATGAAAGTCTTCCTCCTTGCCCTTGCCGTCATACTTGCCTGCGTCTTCGGGATGTGCTTCAACATCATATTCCGCAAGGACGGGGAGTTCCCCGAGTATGAGGTGAGCAAGAACAAGGACATGCGCCGTCTCGGCATCCGCTGCATGCACGAGGAAGATGTCCTGAGCCGCGGGAAGAAAGCCGAAGTCCCGGAGCACTGCTCCGGCGAGGTCACTGAAGCGTGCGAGGGCTGCGCGCTCTACAAAGAACACAAACTATGAGCCTGGTAGCAATAGTCGGGAGACCGAATGTAGGAAAATCAACCCTCTTCAACCGTCTGGTTGGCATGAGGAAGGCCATCGTGGACGACACCGCCGGACTCGACGACGAGGGCGAGCT
>ONNK01000179.1 GCA_900319185.1 uncultured Bacteroidales bacterium | reverse complement strand
GACAACGGTCGCACGGCCATCGATCCGCGGGTGATGTTCAAGTACCTGTTGATCAAGGTGATTGATAACTGGTCCGATGTCGATGTGGTGGAGCAGTCCCGTTACAACATGGCGTACAAGTGCTTCCTGGGCCTGCCTCCGGAGCAGACGGAGATGATCGACCCGAGCAGCCTGACCCGTTTCCGCCGACAGCGGCTCCAGGATCCGGAGCTGATGGACAAGCTGATCTCCCAGAGCCTGAAGGTGGCCGCGGAGCATGGCCTGATCAAGTCGAAGTCCATCATCATGGACTCGACCCATACGCGCTCCCGTGCGAACCGCCGTTATCCCAGCGAGTATCTTCAGAAGCTGGGCAAGGACCTCCGCAAGAGTCTGTACCGCTTCGACGAGAGCGTGAAGAAGGACTTGCCGGAAAAGTATGAGGGGGAGGATATTGAGAAGGCGATGTCCTATGCCGAGTCGCTCGTGCAGGCCGTTTCTGAGATGCCGCTGTCCCGGCTGCCTGGCGTTTCCAAGCACTTGAACCTGCTGAAGGAGGCGATTGACGACATCCAGGACCACTTCGAATGCTCGGCCGATTCCGATGCGCGCACGGGCCACAAGAGCGAGGACGACGAGTTCTTCGGCTACAAGACGCACATGGCCATCAACCAGGAGCGGCTTGTGACCGCGGCCGTAGTCACCTCAGGAGAAACTGCGGATGGGGACTACATGCAGGAACTGATCGACAAGAGTCGCGAGAACGGACAGGAGGTGGACGAAGCCATCGGCGACGGGGCGTATTCGAGCAACGAGAATCTGGAGGAATGCGAAAGGAAGGGCGTGAAGGTCATCGCGAAGTTGAATGCGAATGTCGTTCAGGGGTGCCGCAAGGAAGATGGCGGCTTCTCGTTCAACAAGGATGCGGGGATGTATGTCTGTCCGGCCGGGCACATGGCCGTCCGCAAGGCCGTCGCCAAGGCGCGGGACAACATGGCGGCCAGGGAGGTCCATTACTTCGACACACGTAAATGCGTCTTATGCAAATGGCGTGAGGGCTGCTTTGCTTTTAATCAGAGGACAAAGTCTTACTCGGTATCTATCCATAGCGAGGCCCAAGAGAGACAGAGGGCATTCCAGGAGACGGACGAGTTCAAGGAGAAATACCGGGAACGATACAAGATAGAGGCGAAGAACTCGGACTTGAAGAACAATCTCGGATATGACAGGGCGGAATCCTACGGCATCGGATGCATGGCCCTGCAGGGGGCGGTGGCGATATACGCGTCAAATCTGAAGCGAATCGTGCGATTATTGAGCGAAAAGATCGGTAAATAGCAGGGAGAACCTCTATTCAAAATAAAACAACCCCTCGAGAATCGAAAAACCGGACAAGGAATCGAAATCTCGAGGGGGCTTTTAAATATGCGATTCTCAGAGGGTTACATAAGCAAAGTCTTTTTCAGTGGTCTCCAAAAAAGTGCACCTCTCCAGCGTTATCTCGCAGGGTATCAGAGAATTCCCAGTTCGCCGGCCTTGCGGAGCATGTCGGCGACGTTCTTGACGCCCATCTTGGCATAGATATGCTGGCGGTGGGTGTTTACTGTATGGACGGAAAGGTAAGTGCGCTGGGCGATTTCCGCGGCCTTCAGGCCTTCGGCGCTCAGGCGGATGATTTCAATCTCACGCGGGGTAAGGCCGATGTCGGCAATCCGCCGGCTCCGGTCGACCAGGAGGCCTTCCACATAGGTGGCGACTTCCGTGTTGATGGATTCCATCCCCTTCGTCAGTTCTCCACACTTTTCCCGGATCTGTTCCGGGGAGAGCGTGGCCGCTGATGCGGAGAGGGCGGCAATCTCGTCGGCTAGGGCGTTCGCCGGGTTTCGAAGATCCTTGGAAAGCAGTTGGATGATCTGCTCCTTGGCGTCGCCGGCGCGTTTAAGTTCGGCGTTGCGCCGCCGGATCTTGCGGATGGAACCGATGCCCTGCAGGATGACGGCCGATGCCAGCAGCAGGGCCAGCACAAGCAGCCAGGTCCTGAAGCGGCTCCGCTCGATTTCCCGTTCCTTCTCCTGCACCTGGAAGCGGGTTTCCATCTCCTGCAGCGTTTCATCCTGCTTCTGCTGGAGATACTTCTGGATATGGAAAACATAGTCGTCGTGCGTGTCCAAGGCCTTTTCATAGGCCCCGGTGCGGGTGTAGAGCCGGACAAGGCGGTCATCCAGGCTGGAAGCCGTGAGGTGGTCCGAATCCTTCAAGGTCGACAGCACCTGCTCGAAATAGCGGATCGCTTCTTCGTTCCGGTCGCCCTGCTGGAACCAGCGGGAGCGGAACAGGATGCCGTTCCGGCGGAGGCGCGGCAGGTCGTAGGTATCGGCCAACGCCTGGCCCTTGTCCAGCCACTCCCCGGCGGTCCGGTACAGCTCCGGGTCGATGGGGTCGTTCCACCGGTTCTTATTGATATACAGGGAGCCGATCACGTAGCACGCCTCGCACTGCTGCTCGGCGGCATCGACCTTCTCGGCCAAGGCCAGCGCCTCCCGGGCATATTCCAGCCCCTCGTCGTTCCGGCCGGTTTCCGGGGAAATTTCGGCGTAGGAACAGAGTTTTGCCTTGGATATAAGGATTTCGGCGAGCTCTTTCTTGAAACCGGCATCCCGGGCGATGGCTTCGGCTTCCAGCGCTTTCTCCCAGGCATCGGCGTCCCGACTGGCCATGATATCTATGCC
>ONNK01000106.1 GCA_900319185.1 uncultured Bacteroidales bacterium | reverse complement strand
ATCCCTCAGCAAGGTGTTCCTTATCTCGGATATCATCATAGTCTCCGCCCTTCTCTTCCTGCCTGACAAGTCGTTCACCGACATGGTCTACGGTCTGGTGGAGATCATCACCTTCTCGGCCCTCATCGA
Organism: uncultured Bacteroidales bacterium; assembly: GCA_900319185.1. Classification (GTDB taxonomy): domain Bacteria; phylum Bacteroidota; class Bacteroidia; order Bacteroidales; family UBA932; genus Cryptobacteroides. The sequence goes on along the minus strand of ONNK01000106.1, from coordinate 6,076 downwards.
CTATGTGGTGGGAGGAAACAAGTCTTCGTACCAGCTGCTGGTGTTCTCAGACCATTACGCTGACATCGCAGACCACATCATTACGAACATGAACAGGGGAGTGACCGTGCTGAGCGCGCAGGGATGGTATACCAAGAAGGAGAAGAACGTGCTCCTGATCCTCCTCAACCGCAAGCAGCTCCCTGACCTCACAAGGGTCATCAAGGAGGTCGATCCCAGAGCCTTCATGTCGGTGTCTTCCACCAACAATGTCTACGGCGAGGGTTTCGACGAGATCAAGACAGGTTTTAAGAAGAAAAGCAAATCCGAATCAGATGCCTCTTAAAGAAGAAAAAAGCGTATTGCGGCACATCAGGGACTATGCCCTCCTGATTCTCGGCCTGCTGCTCTATGTGTTGGGCTGGACGGTTTTCCTCGTGCCCAACAATCTCGTTGGCGGCGGGGTGACAGGTGTCGCTTCCATCATCCAGTATGCAACGCACGGTGCCATCAAGATAGGTTACACCTATTTCACCGTCAACACCCTGCTCCTTATATTTGCGCTGTTTACGCTCGGCAAGGGTTTCGGAGGCAAGACCGTGGTTGCCATCCTGCTGGCTTCGCTCGGCCTCAACCTCTTCCAGACTTGGATTCCTGCCGAGATATGCCAGACCCTTGCTGTCGACAACGGCAAGCTGATGAGCGTCATCATGGGCGGTATACTCGTCGGAGTCGGCATCGGCCTGACCATGTCGGCCGGAGGCAGTACGGGAGGAACGGATATCATCGCGCTCATCGTGAACAAGTATAAAGGCATCTCACCCGGAAGGATGATACTCGGGATGGATGTCGTCATCATCTGTTCGTCCCTGCTCGTCCCGTCCTATACGGCCGACGGGGCGCTCGTGCCGTTCACGGAAAAGATCGTTACCGTCGTTTACGGCCTTATCCTGATAACGATATGCAGTACCGTACTGGACATGTACCTGGCCGGCTCAAAGCAGTCCGTCCAGCTGTTCATCCTCTCGCACAAGTATGAGGAGATCGCCGATGCCATAGCCAAGGACCTTCATCGCGGAGTCACCGTCCTGGACGGTCAGGGCTGGTATTCCAAGCAGTCCACGCATGTGCTGATGGTGCTGACACGCAAGACAGACCTGAACATCATGCTCCGCTATATCAAGTCGATCGATCCGGACGCCTTCCTGTCGGTATCCACCGTGACCGGAGTCTACGGACGCGGTTTCGAGTCCATTCGTTTGAAGCATACGTCCAAGGACCTGAAAAAAGCATAAAAAAAGATATATATTTTCGTCTGACCCCCTCCCGGACTTGTACTCCGGGAGTTTTTTTGTGGATATTTGATCCCGAACGCAGATTCAGATATCCATGGAAGTCTTCATCGCATATTCATTCATCGGCCTCAGTGCGGTCTTGTGTATCCTGGGATTGTTGTCCGGCAGACGCATGTTGAGACTGAAGGACAACGGACTGCGTCTCGCCCGGGACATCCTGCCCCTGGCGCTAGTCTCGATGGATGCGTGGAACGGGATTCCTGCGTCCCTGTTGGCAGCCGACCTCCTGTTTTGTGACGCCGTTCTGCTTCAGTCTGTGACTATCCCGCAGCCAAAGAACCGTTTCCCTTTCATGGCATCCATATTGTCATCGGTGTGCCTTGTACGAAGCGTGCTGGGTGTGTGTGGAGTCAGCCTACCGGTCGACGCTTCGACATTCACGGCGCTGTTGACGGCATTCCTGCTGGCCGCCGGCCCGTTCGGGGAATGGCTTCCGTGGTCGCGCAGCAGGCGTGAAGCCTTCACCGGAGCCGGGCGGATATCCCCGCAGGGGGCTGCCTGTTCGCGTGTCCTGGCCCTTTCCTGTACCGTGGTCGTAGCGCTCGGGACCGTTGATGCCTCTTTTTCTCGCTGGGTACTTCTGGCATTGTCCCTGACGTTGTCCATACTTTACGCCCTACTGTATCTCCAGCCTTCTCATGGCAGCCGCCTCCTGCACATCCCCGAAGTGTTCTCATCCCACAGGCCTGAAACAGGCTCCATGGACGAGGAGCAGCGTATGGACCTTCTCTTCCAACGCATCGAGACGTACATGCAGAGGGAACAGCCATATCTGGATGAAGGCTTTACGCTGGCTGCGCTCGCCATGGAAATGCTAACCAACAAGGGAATGGTCTCAAAGACGATAAACCTGAAGTCCAGCCGCAACTTCTGCCAGTACGTGAACAGCTACAGGATACAGTATGCGGTATCGCTGATGAAGCAGGACCATCGCCTGAGAGTGGTCGAACTGTCGCTCATGTCAGGATTCCATTCAGTGGCCTCCTTCAATATGGCGTTCAAGTTGTTCATGAATGACACGCCCAGCGAATACATGCGTACGCTCCAGGCGATGGAACTCCTCCACCCAGGTGGCAGTGATGATGGATGACGGATGTCAGATGTATGCTTCCATGCCCCGCCATGAAACTGGCAGGGGGGAGGTGATTTCCAAAGGGGTCTTCTTGACAGGGTGGACAAGGCTTATGTGCCGTGAATGCAGCGATATGCCTCCATCCGGATTGGATCTGGGAGCGCCGTACTTGAGGTCTCCCTTGATGACGCAGCCCATGCCGGCAAGCTGGCAGCGGATCTGGTGGTGACGGCCGGTGAGGAGTTCGACCTCGACCAGGTGGTAGCGCTCGGTAGGGCCGAGGTACCGGTAGCGCAGGCGCGCGAGTTTCGCTTCGCGGTTCCCAGGCTTGGCTATGAAGGTCTTGTTCATCTTCTCGTTGCGCACGAGCAGGTCCTCGAGCTCGCCTTCGGGCGCGGGCGGGGCTGCACAGCACAACGCCCAGTAGGTCTTGTGCACTTCGCCCTCGCGGAACATCGCTGCGAGGCGCTCGAGGGCCTTGGAAGTCTTGGCAAATACGACTATGCCGCTGACGGGCCGGTCTAGCCTGTGGGGGATGCCCATGAAGACCTGTCCCGGCTTGGCATCCCGCTGCGCGACGAAGGCCTTGAGGGTCTCCGCCAGGCATTCGTCGCCGGTTCTGTCGCCCTGGACGATCTCGCCCGCCCGCTTGTTCACGACAAGCAGGTGGTTGTCCTCGTACAGGATCCTGCCTTCCAGGTCCCGTACCTCTCCGTCGGATAGTGTCCTGTAATACATATCTGCCACAAAGATATGAATTTTTCTGCCAAAATGTCAGCGGAACCGAATGGCACAGCTTTAGATAGACAGTGCGGTGTCGCGGATGAAGTGTCCGCGCAGGAATGAAAAACAATAAAGACGTAATATTATGGGAAAAATCATCGGAATTGACCTTGGAACCACCAATTCGTGCGTTTCAGTCATGGAAGGCAACCAGCCTACCGTCATCATCAACAATGAAGGCGAGCGTACCACTCCTTCCGTAGTGGCGTTCACCGAAGGCGGAGAACGCAAAGTCGGCAATCCCGCCAAGCGCCAGGCCATCACCAATCCGGCCAACACCATCTACTCCATCAAGCGTTTCATGGGCGAGACCTACGACCAGGTCTCGACTGAGATCGCCCGCGTGCCCTACAAAGTCGTCAAGGGTGAAAACAACACTCCCCGTGTCGACATCAACGGCCGCCTGTATACTCCTCAGGAGATTTCCGCCATCATCCTCCAGAAGATGAAGAAGACTGCCGAGGACTATCTCCGCCAGGAGGTTACCGAGGCTGTCATCACGGTCCCCGCATACTTCTCCGACTCCCAGCGCCAGGCCACCAAGGAGGCTGGCAAGATCGCCGGTCTCGACGTCAAGCGCATCATCAATGAGCCTACCGCAGCCGCTCTGGCCTACGGTCTTGACAAGAAGGACAAGAACTCCAAGGTCGCGGTCTTCGACCTCGGCGGCGGTACTTTCGATATCTCCATCCTCGAGCTCGGCGACGGTGTCTTCGAGGTCATGTCCACCAACGGTGACACCCACCTCGGCGGCGATGACTTCGACCAGGTCATCATCGACTGGCTCGCACAGGAGTTCGCCAGCGAGAACCACGGCATCGACCTCAAGAAGGATCCCATGGCGCTCCAGCGCCTCAAGGAAGCTGCCGAGAAGGCCAAGATCGAGCTCTCCAACCAGACCTCCACGGAGATCAACCTGCCTTACATCATGCCCGTGGACGGCATTCCGAAGCACCTTGTGAAGACCCTCAGCCGGGCCAAGTTCGAGATGCTATGCGACTCCCTGTTCCAGAAGACCATCGAGCCTTGCCGCAAGGCGCTGGCCGATGCCCATCTGAACGCATCCGATATTGACGAGGTCCTCCTCGTCGGCGGATCCACCCGTATCCCGAAGGTTCAGGAGCTCGTCAGGAACTTCTTCGGAAAGGAGCCCAACAAGAGCGTCAATCCCGATGAAGTCGTCGCTATCGGCGCATCCATTCAGGGCGGTGTCCTCACCGGCGACGTCAAGGATGTCCTCCTGCTCGACGTCACCCCTCTTTCCCTCGGTATCGAGACCCTTGGCGGCGTGATGACCAAGCTCATCGAGTCCAATACCACCATCCCTGTCAAGAAGTCCCAGGTGTTCTCCACCGCCGCTGACAACCAGCCTTCGGTACAGGTCCGCGTCCTTCAGGGCGAGCGCCCGATGGCCCGCGACAACAAGCTCATCGGTGAGTTCAACCTCGACGGTATCGCTCCCGCTCCGCGCGGAATCCCTCAGATCGAGGTGACGTTCAACATCGACGCCAACGGCATCCTGAACGTGTCCGCGACAGATAAGGCCACCGGCAAGGCCCAGAACATCCGCATCGAGGCCTCTTCCGGCCTGAGCGACGCCGAGATCCAGCGCATGCGCGACGAGGCCAAGGCCAACGAGGCTGCCGACAAGGCCGCCAAGGACCGCGCAGACAAGATCAACAATGCCGACTCGCTCACCTTCCAGGCAGAGAAGTTCCTGAAGGAGAACGGCGACAAGGTGCCTGCCGACATCAAGGGAGAGGTCGAGAGCAATGTCAATCTCCTCAAGGAGGCTGTCAAGAACCAGAACCTCGACGATATCGACCGTTACTCCGAGGCCCTCAACAAGGCTTTCGAGAAGATGTACCAGGCCAGTGCCGGCGCCCAGCAGGGCGGCCCTCAGGGCCCGTTCCAGGGCGGTCCCCAGGGACCTCAGTATGGCCCTCAGGGCCCGAACAACGGTCCTGACACTCCGGACGAGCAGTAATACTTACAGGCGGACGGCGCTGCAGCCGCCCGCCTTTTTTCTGTTTTAGAATGACAGTCAAGAAGAATTTCCCCGTTGTGGGGATGGGCTGCGCCGCATGTGTGGCGCGTGTCGAAAATACGTTGAAAAAACAGCCGGGCGTCAAGGACGTCTCCGTCAGCCTGGCCTCCAACATGGCCCAGGTCGAGTATGATACTGCTGTAGTATCCGCCGCGGAACTTAAGCAGGCCGTGGTTGACGGCGGCTACGACCTGATCGTCCCCGAAGAGGATGACGAAGCCGTCCCGGAAGAGGCTGATGCTGAAAGCGTCAGCGGCTCCGATCTGGACGAAGAGGCGGAGCGCATACGCGCAAATGAATTGAGAACCCTACGTAACGACGCTCTGGCTAGCATAGCTGCTGCCGTGATAGTCATGCTGGTGTCCATGGGTTTCAAGGACACGTTGTGGAGGAACATCTTCCTGGTTCTCCTTTCCACACCGGTTGTGTTCGGCTGCGGCAGGCGTTTCTTCAGGAATGCCTGGAAGCAATTGAGGCATGGCAGCGCCAGCATGGATACCCTGGTGGCGCTCAGTGTCGGGATTTCTTTCATCTTCAGCCTCTTCAACCTCCTGTTCCCTTCATTCTGGGTTTCGCGCGGCCTGAAGGCGGGGCTCTATTTCGAGTCCGCCGTGATGATCACGGCTTTCATCCTTCTGGGACGCTGGCTCGAGGAAAGGGCCAAGCATGGTACGACGGCCAGCCTGCGTGCGCTCAAGCAACTGCAGCCCGAGGTCAAGTGTTCCGTAGGTGATGTCATCGCGATAGAACCGGGCTACAGGATTCCCGTTGACGGCGTGGTCGTGTCGGGAGAATCGCTTGTGGATGAGAGCGCTCTCACGGGCGAGTCCGTGCCGGTGA
>ONNK01000137.1 GCA_900319185.1 uncultured Bacteroidales bacterium | reverse complement strand
CCTTCTACAAAACCTTTGACGAGGTAAAGGACCAGTTCTTCGACGGCATGGTCATGCTCTCCACCTGCGACTCGATCGTTCCGGGCCACCTCATGGCCGCCGCGCGCATCGACATCCCGACCGTCGTCGTGACGGGCGGCTACATGCCGCTCGGGACGTTCCGCGGCAAGGAGGTCCTGCACATCCACGCGCAGGACAAGGTCGGCACGATGCACGACGGCAAGATCGACCCCGACGAGTACAACGGCCTCATCGAGCACTCCTGGGGCACGTGCGGCGGCTGCACGTCGATGACGACCGCCAACTCCATGTGCATGGTCGCGGAGGCGCTCGGCATGTCGCTGCCGTACAACTCGACGGTGAGCGCGGTCTCCAGCGAGCTCTACCTCATCGCCTACCGCGCCGGCCAGCGCGTCATGGACCTCCTCGCCAAGGGCATCGTCGAGAAGATAGGCCTTCCTTGCGGCAACATAACCCACAAGCCCACCGGCAAGCCCCGGATGGACAAGGAAGTCCACATCGCGGACCACAAGGTCGGCATGCAGCTCGTCCTTGACGCACTCGTGGACCCGGTCCACGGCGTGCTCTCCTCGTTCGACGACATCGAGGCGGTCGGCCACCGCATCGTGCAGGGCGCCGATTTCTTCTCCGGCAGTGCACTCGTGAACGAAGACGTCATCTCCAAGATCGAGATCTGCTGCGACTTCGCCCCGCTCCACAATCCCGCCCATCTGCTCGGCATCCGCGCCGTCCAGCACGTGCTCCCTTCCGTACCGCAGGTAGTCACCTTCGACACCGCGTACCATCAGACCATGCCGGACTACGCGTACATGTACGCCCTTCCTTACGAGTACTATGAGAAATACCGCGTCCGCCGCTACGGTGCCCACGGTACCTCCCACCAGTTCGTAGCCTACAAGGGCGCCAAGTTCGTCGGCCTGGACATCGACCACTCCAAGATCATCACCTGCCATATCGGCAACGGCAGCTCGATTTCCGCCATCGTGAACGGCAGGGTCGTCGATACCTCCATGGGCTTCACCCCGCTCGAGGGCATGATCATGGGCACGCGCTGCGGCAACATCGACCCGAACGTCGTCCCGTACATCATGAAGAAGGAAAACCTCACCCCGGACCAGATGACCGAGATCATGAACCGCAAGAGCGGCTTCCTCGGCCTCTCCGGCCTGTCTTCCGACGCCCGCGACCTCGACGCCGCCGCCAATGCCGGCAACTACCGTGCGAAGCTCGTCTTCAAGAAGCTCGCCTACGACATCATCAAGATCGTCGGCTCCTACATCGCCGTGATGGACGGCGTGGACGCCATCTTCTTCACGGCCGGCATCGGCGAGAACAACGCTCGCCTGCGCCGCCGCGTCTGCGAGAATTTCTCCTACATGGGACTCAAGTTCGACTTCGAGGCTAATGTCGCCCAGGGTGTCGACACTATGCTCTCCACCCCGGACTCCAAGGTCAAGGTGGCTCTCATCACCACCGACGAGGAACTCGTCATCGCACGCGACACGATGCGCCTCGTGATGGCAGGCGAAGAATAATGATTATTCGGAAGGGAAGGTTTCTTCCTGGACGTAGAATAGATTTCTGTGAGGAAGCAGGGCCGAGCAAGCGGCTCTGCTTTTTTGGAACATTTCCGTGGTGAACGGGGCCAGGCCGGCTCCGCGCCAGGTGCTGGTGTTCGTTACCAGGATCCAGCATTCCCCGTCGGGGAAATACTTAATGAGCGCGCTGGTGCCGGAGAATGTTCCGGTGCGTGTCCATTCGCCGGTAGGCTTGGTGTCGTTCCAGCCGAGGGAGAAGGTGTCCGGGTCGAACCATTCGGTCATGCGGCGGACGCTCTCGACACTGATGATGTCCGGGACTTCCGGCCTGCCGTCGATGGAGGCGACGAAGCGGCAGAGCTCCGCCGTGGATGCCGCCCAGGCTCCGGCGCCGGAAAGCGCACGGATGTCGTTCCCGCCGTAGCAGCGCACGACCTTGCGACCGCTGTTGTTGTATTCGTCCACGGGACTGTCGTCAGGCTGGACGTAGTACTTGACCTCGTTGGGGTATTTGTCCTGATAGTAATTGTTGGCGATGTGGAAGTCCACGCAGCCTGCAGGCTTGAGGACATTCTCCTGCATCCAGCTCTCGTAGTCGACGCCTGTGACCTTCGCAATGATCATCGACAGCAGCAGGAAACCGAAATTGGAGTACTCCTGGGTCTCTCCGGGCACGAACGCGAGCTTGCGGGGAAGCTGGGTACGGAGGAGCGTCTCATGGTCCGGAGGCGTCCTGAGCCTGTTCTGGAGCATGATGGTGCGCGTGCTGAACATCGGGTCGCCGCCCCTCGTTGAGAATCCTCCCTGATGGCGCAGCAGGTGCTCGACGGTGATATCGTAGTACAGGCTGTCCTTTATGAGGGCTGTCCATACGGAGTCACACAGGATGCCGTCCGGTCCGAAAACATAGTCGTCCAGTGACAGGCGTCCCTGCTCCTCAAGCTTCATGATGCCTGTGGCCGTAACAAGTTTGGAAACAGAGGCCAGGCGCAGGATATGGCGCGGAGTCATCTCCTCTTTCTTCTCCTTGTCAGCCCAGCCGTAACCTTTCGAGAACATCAGCGAATCGTTGCGCATGACGGAGAGTGAAATGCCCTGAATGCGCCAGTATTGCATGAACTCCCGTACCTCACGGTCTATGCCGCGCAGCGAGACGCTGTCGGACATGGCGTTGGTGAGGGTTTCGTTCAGGATAGCGTTGACGGGCGGCGGGACCGGCTTGGGCCGGTGTGCCGCTACGCACAATGTCACCGTCACGATCAGCGCGGCGGCGACAGCAAGTGGAACATATATCCTCCGTAAGGTCATCTGATCAGCCCGCTTTTGCGGCCGAAGTCGACGATGAAGTCTGCGGTGCCCTCGATGCCAAGTATGGAAGAATCGATGCAGAGGTCGTAGTTGGATGCCACGCCCCAGTTGCCGAAAGTCAGGTAATTGTAGTATGCTTCGCGGTCGCGGTCGCGCTTGGCTATCATGCTCTCAGCCTCATCCAGGCTGATGCCTTCGCGCTCCGCGACGTCCTTTATGCGGATCTCCAGCGGGGCGGTGATGAACACGTCCAAGCAGTCCATCTCCCTCAGTACGTAATCGGACGCCCTTCCTACGAAGACGGCCGGTCCCTGCTGCGCAAGTTCGAGTATGACGTCGCTCTGGATCTTGAACAGGCGGTTGTCGTTGAGGAAACTCTCCGCAGAACCGTACCTGTTGATGGACCCGAAAAGGTTGGAAAGCGTGAAGTTGCTCTTGTGCTCGTCCCTCTGCAGGAAGAGGTCCTTGCTGAAACCGCTTTTCTGGGCAGCTTCCGCTATGAGTTCATTGTCATATACCGGGATGTCCAGCCGGACGCCCAGTGCCGCGGCAACCCTGCGTCCGCCGCTTCCGAACTGTCTTCCGATGTTGATGATGGTGGCGTTCATGGCATCATGATATTGTGCTGCCCAGGATCGAGGGGTCGTCCCCGTCGTTCAGCTTGTTGAACTTTCTGAATATGTTGATGATCAATATCGCCGAGACGATGATGTTCAAGGAGTCGGAGATGGGGAAGCTCCACCACACGCCGTCCTCTTCAAACCAGATGGGCAGGGTGTAGATGAAGGGGAGGAGGAAAAGGAGTTGTCTGGTCAGGGACAGGAAGATGGACTTCTTCACCATGCCGAGGCACTGGAAGAAATTGCCCGAGACCATTCCGAAGCCGACGAGCGCGAAAGCGACGTTCATGGTCTTGATGCCGTGGGCGGCGAAGTCTATCAGTTGGGGGTCGTTGGTGAAAAGGCTGACGGCCTGTCGGGGCAGGAACTCCGACACGAGGAAGCACAGGGTGGTGACCAGCACCTCCCATTTGGCCGTCAGGATGAATACCTCCTTGACCCTGGAGTACTGCCGCGCGCCGTAGTTGTACCCGGCGATCGGCTGAAGGCCCTGGTTGAATCCCATGCATATCATGACAAAAAGCATGGTCAGTCGGTTCACTATGCCGTATGCGCCGATCGCGAGGTCACCGCCATACTTGCGCAGCTGCTGGTTGATGAACAAGGCCACAAGGCACGAAGCCGCATTCATAAGGAAGGGCCCCAGGCCGATGGCCAGGGACTGCTTGGCGATGCGCCAGTCGAGCTGGAACAGCGGCCTGGGGAAATGCAGGAAGTTGTCCTTGCGCGACAGGTAGCGCATCGAATAGCTCAGCGCCATGGTCTGGCAGATGACGGTCGCAAGCGCGGCTCCCTGTATGCCCATGTCCAGCACGAAGATGAAGATGGGGTCCAGTATCGCGTTCGAGGCCACCGTGAACAGGGTGAGGTTCATGGCGAGCTTAGGATTGCCTGCCGCGC
>ONNK01000010.1 GCA_900319185.1 uncultured Bacteroidales bacterium | reverse complement strand
CGGAGACGACCATGCTCTCGGTTATCTCAATGTGCAGATAATCACGCGGTATGTCATACTTCTCGACAGCCTTCTCCACCACATGGTAGTGAGGCTCGACCTCCTTGCGCATGTTGTAATACTGGTGGCGGATGCTAGCCACGGCAGTGCCTTCCCCATACTTGCGGTTGATGAAGTCGACGCACTCCTGCATGACTGCTTTCTTGTGCTCGTACAGGTCCATGTCATGATCCCTTATAATATATGAAATGGTCGCCTCCTCAACGGTGCCGTTGAAACCGATGAGATGGAAGAACCCTTCATATCCTTCGGTATACTCCGGCTTCTGCTCTACCGGGAGAAGGCCGTTGAGTTCTATGGCGATGCGCATGGCGTTCTTCATCTTGCCTTTGGCATAGCCAGGATGGACGTTGCGACCCTGGATCTTGACCGTAGCGGCCGCGGCGTTGAAGTTCTCGAACTCCAGCTCGCCCAGGTCGCCTCCGTCCATCGTGTACGCATAGTCGGCATCGAACTTCTTGACGTCGAACTTAACGACACCACGGCCGATCTCCTCGTCAGGAGTGAATCCGATGCGGATCTCGCCATGCTTGAACTCAGGATGGGCCATAATATGCTGGACGGCATTCATTATCTCGGCGACTCCGGCCTTGTCGTCGGCACCGAGAAGCGTTGTACCGTCAGTGGTTATGAGGGTCTTGCCCACGTGGGCAAGCATCTCCGGGAACTCGGAAGGCCTCAGGTACAATCCGGGGACTCCCTTCAGGGCGATCTCGCCTCCGTCATAATTCTCGATGATCTGCGGCTTGATGTCAGCGCCGGAAGCATCGGGAGCCGTATCGACGTGGGCGATGAACCCCAGCCTGGGAACAGGCTTGTCGGTATTGGCCGGGATGCGGCCCATCACGTATCCATACTCGTCGAGCTCAGCCTCGACTCCGAGGGCGCGGAGCTCGTCGCGGAGCATGGCCAGCAAGGTCAGTTGCTTCGCGCTGGAAGGCTGGCTCTCCGACTCTTCGCAGGACTGGGTGTCGACTGCGACGTATCTGAGGAATCTGTCAAGGATCTTTTCCATATCATTTATCTTTTTTCATCGATGCATAAACCATGTAAGCCGCAAGGCAGAGGAAAGGAATGATGGCCACGGCCTCGCCGAAACGGCCATTCCAGCCGTACATGAACCAGTCGACATTGGCGAATTTGAGGATGGCGCTGACCACTCCCATGAGCGCGCCGCCAGCGATGAAGCCGCTGGCGATGAGGGTACCCTTCTCCTGGCGGGCAGCGTTGAGTGCCGCATCCTTGGAGCGGGAACCGACGTACCACGAGATCGCTCCGCCGACGAGCAGCGGGAGGTTGAGGTCGATCGGGATGAACATGCCGAGGCAGAATGCCAGGGCCGGTACCTTGAACACGGTGAGAAGGATGGCGATGAGCGCGCCGATGCCGTAGAGCAGCCAGGGCGCGCTGCCGCCGTTCATCATAGGCTGGATGACTGCGGCCATCGCATTGGCCTGAGGAGCCACCAGGGCCTTGTCTCCGACAAATCCATATGTCTTGTTGAGCACGAGCATCACGCCGGCAACCGTCACCGCGGCGACGAGTGTGCCGACGAACTTCCAGGTCTCCTGCTTGGCAGGGGTCGTTCCGATCCAATAACCGATCTTGAGATCGGTGATGAAAGCTCCGGCCATGGACAGCGCGGTGCAGACGACACCGCCGATGAGCATGGCCGCGACCATGCCGGCATTGCCCTTCAGGCCGACGGCCACCAGCACGAGGGAAGTGATGATGAGCGTCATAATGGTCATGCCGCTGACGGGATTGGACCCCACGATGGCGATGGCGTTGGCCGCCACAGTGGTGAACAGGAACGATATCACCGCGACGATGACAAGGCCGATAAGGGCCTGCCATACGTTACTGACAACTCCGCCGAAGGCAAAGAAAGCAAAGATGGCCAGCAATGCGATGACGATACCGAATATGACGGACTTCATGGAAATGTCCTTCTGCGTCCGCTCAACGGCTTCAGCCGTCTCGCCCGACTTGTGCCGGAACTCGCCTGCAGCCAGTCCGACAGCGGACTTGATGACGCCCGCGGAACGGATGATGCCGATGATGCCGGCCGTGGCGATACCGCCGATGCCGATATGGCGTGCATAATCCTTGAATATCTGGTCCGGAGACATCTGGCCGATAGTACTCACCACGCCGGTGTGCATCAGGTCGATCACGTTGCCGCCCCAGATGAGGTTCATAAGTGGAATGATCACGAGCCACACAAGGAAGGAGCCGCAACAGATGACGAAGGCGTATTTGAGGCCGATGATATAGCCTAGGCCGAGCACGGCCGCTCCGGTATTGAGCTTGAGGACGAGCTTGGCCTTGTCGGCAACGACCTGGCCCCAGTGCATCACGGTAGTGGTCACAGTCTCGCTCCATGCGCCGAACGTGGCGACAACGAAGTCGTAAAGACCGCCGATGATACCGCTGATGAGCAGGGTCTTGGCCCCCTTGCCGCCGCCTTCGCCGTTGACCAGGACCTGGGTGGTGGCGGTAGCCTCAGGGAAGGGATACTTGCCATGCATCTCCTTGACGAAATACTTCCTGAACGGGATGAGGAAAAGGATGCCCAGCACGCCTCCGAGCAGGGACGAGAAGACCATCTGCCAGAAATTGATGTCCAGGCCGAGGATGTAGATGGCCGGCAGAGTAAAAATGGCGCCGGCTACTATAGAGCCCGAACATGCTCCGATGGACTGGATGATGACGTTCTGGCCGAGGCCGCCCTTCTTGCCGAGGGCACCGGTCACTCCGACCGCAATGATGGCTATAGGTATGGCTGCTTCAAACACCTGGCCTACCTTGAGACCGAGATAAGCTGCAGCTGCGGAGAATATCACCACCATGATCAGGCCCATGACCACCGAATAAGGAGTCACCTCGGGATAGTTCTTTCCAGGATCGAGGATGGGCTTGTACTCCTCGCCCGGCCCGAGCTCGCGATGCGCGTTCTCAGGCAAAGAATAATTCTTCTTCTCTTCCATGAATGGGTTGGTTATTTGTTCTTCCGGTTCTCCTTACGCTCTTTCCGACGCTCGTACTTCCGGATATACTTTTCAAGTCTCTTCTGGTCTCGGGCCGCATCCTTGTCGGCGGCTATCACAAGTTTCAGTGTACGCTCACGCTTTTTCTCACGGGCCTTGGCATCCTTGGCGGCCTGCTTGAGCGCATCCCGGGCATCAAGCCTCTCCCAGCGGGCCTCGCGCTCGTCGATGCGCGCCTGCCGCTTGGCCTCGCCCTCCGCCTTGCGGGCTGCCTTCTCCGCCGCTTTACGCGCAGCTTCCGCCGCCTTCTGCTCTTCCGGAGTCAGCTCGCGGACAGGAATCTCGGGCTCGACGGCCTTGCTTACGGCAACGACCGTATCCACCGGAGAGCCCTTAGCTTCAGTCAAGGTATCGGCCGGAGCCACGGCCGTGACGGAGTCCGCTGCGGACTCCGCCCGCAGGGAGTCAGCCTCTGCGGCCAGCGCCGCCTCCTGCTCTGCGAGCGCCTGGCGGCGGCGCTCCTCCGCATGCCGTACGCGCCGGAGCGAATCAGCAGCCGCCAGCTTGCGGGCTATAGACTTCATGTGCCCGGGGAAGTATGTTTCCGTCTCAGGGAAAAGCGGCATAGGACGTGCCAGGTAGCCGATACGTTCGGACCTGCGGAGAGGCAGGCCCGTAATGTCGTTCCTGCCCTTGGGCCGTATATCGGGCTGCCAGTTGAATCCCTTCATCCGTCTCTCCTCCTCGGGAAGCTGAACCAAAGGGTAAGCGTCGTTCTTGGGGCTGTCGAAATAGGATATCCTGTCGATCTCCCCTTCAACGAAATCGGCCGTAATCATTTTGGCCTCGACCTTGTTCACGGTAGCGAACGCGTCATTTTCCTTGAGATAGAACAAAGCCGAAGAGCCGCCGAGCGCATCGAAACGCTCCAGTACGGTGGTCGAATCGAAATATGCCATTATCTCGGTACCACGTATCTGGTCGAAACACATTGAATCCTCCTGGATGATGATGAACGCGTTGGACATCAGGCTTGCCTTGTCCATCCTCTGGTTCTTGACCGACACGGTAAGGCTGTCCGAGGTATACTGGCGGTTGCCCTCGTTCCAAACGATGGGCGACTTGAAAAGCCTGGCCAGCGAATCGAGGTCTGTATACTCCAGCGAGTCACTCCGGGCCTGCATATCGGACTTGAACATGCGGATATGGCCCCTGGCCCTCAGGAAGCCGATTGCCGTTGTATCGCGGTTGGCAATGGAATCCCTGACAAAGCACGCGCGCCGCGCGGCGAGCGAATCGGCCAGTATGATCGAGTCCAGCCTGGCCTTCTCGGCCAAAGCGATGGAATCGATCAATACCGGCTCCCCGAGCGCCAGTGAATCCAAGCTTTGTCCGGCACCGGAGACGGGAGGCAGTCCATCCTTGTCAATCTGCAAAGACTCAACATCGGCTTTAGCCGCATTCTCGGAAATGCTCTCCGGAACTGCCGTGCTTTCACCCTCCTGCCTGTGTTCCTTCGAGGAAGACTCCGTATTCTTGCCACGATACGTGGCCACGGGATCCGCAGACATGTCATCAAGACGCTTCTTGGCAGCCGCTATGACATTGCCGTTTATATCGCATTTTGGCACAGTCCAATAGACCATGTTGTCAGCGCCCATGTACACAGTGTCGATCTGGCCGCCCTGGTCGGTCTTGGCTATGACCACCGCTTCCCTGTCCAGAGTAACCTGCGAAAGCGAATCGACATAGAAGAGCCTCTTGGACAAGGCAGAGACATTGCGGGTAGTGTCCATCACCTGGACGTTGCCGTACATCTCTATGTCGTTGCGTGCACGGTCGAAATACAGCGAATCAGCCCAGCCCTCCTGGGTGTCGGACATGATATGGACATCATTGGTGAAGAAGAAGCGGTCGTTTGCCTTGTCGTAGGAGCCTTCCTCCGAGGAAAGCATATTCTTGCCCTTCCAGGCATCGAGTCCGCCGAAGAATTCGGCGAAATCATAATCGGTATGGTACAGCAGACGCCTGGTGCTGACATATACCGAATCGGTATACATGTTCACGTTGCGCTCGAACGAGAAGAGCTTCTCCTTCGAATCGTATGTGCCCTCAAAGCTTTCAATCACCTGCCCGTCCTTGTCGCGCATCGATGCTCCCCTCTGGAAATATGCGACGCTATCCCTGGTATTGTAGTCCAGGTACCGTGTCCTCAGGGTATTGCCATCCTTGTCCATGAGCTGGACCTGAGGTCCCCTGAACTGCGCCAGGTCGTCGTCGATAAGGTAATCCAACCGCTCGCTAGACAGGACGGTGCGGTCCTGGATGATCTGGACATGGCCGTATGCGTTGATTATGCGCATGTCGACATTCCAGAGAGCGGAATCGCAGACTAGATACGTATTGTTGTGAAGGAAGCGGGCTTCGATGGCCTTTCGGAATTGCATCCCCGACGCGCTCTCGAGCAACTCCAGGGACTTGGCGTTCATCAGCACCACGACGCTGTCGGTCTGGCCCCGGTTGGACTGGGCAGACAGCGGCTGCAGCACGAAGGCCGCCAGCAACAGGGCGATGATCGGACGACGGAAGGACATCGACGGGAAGCTGCTATTCGCGGAACTTGTCCGCCCATCCGCTGCGGTTGAACTCGCAGTCCTTGAACAGAGGGTCCAGGACGATATGGGTAGTGGTTATCTTGTCGTCGATAAACCCGTTGATCACCTTCATCTGCTTCTCATACTTTACCTGTTCGGCCAGGTCCGTGAAATCATTCTCGAAAGAGGCGGTATGGGCAGGGATGATCTTGTCCAGACGGATGATCTTGTATACGAGATTGCCGTCGCGGCCTTCATTGTCAAGGGACGCGATGGGCTCGGAGATCTCGCCCTCCTGGAGGTCGCGGATGGCCGCATAGTCCTGAGGCTTGATCTGGTCCACTTCGAAATAGGAACTACCGGTATTGGGATCGGACATCTGCCCTCCATTGGTGCGGGTGGCTGGATCCTCGGAGTAGAAACGCGCGGCGAGCTCGAAAGTCACCGCCTTGTTCTGTATCTCGGTACGCAGGGAGTCGAGTGTCTTGAAAGCCTTGCTCTGGTCCTCCTGGGTATACTGGGGACGGAGAAGGATATGCCTGGCATTGAACATGTCACCCTTCTTCTCAAGGACCTCGATGATATGGAATCCGTCGGGAGTCTCGACTATCTGGGAGATGGTTCCGGGCTTGAGAGCCATGGCTGCATCTGAGAAAGCGGGCCAGTAGATGGACTTGGATGCCATGCCAAGCTCTCCGCCCCTCCTGGAACTTCCATCCTCGGAGTAAAGACGGGCAAGGGTTGCGAAGCTCTCGCCGTTCAGGATGCGCTCGCGGAGCGCAAGGAGCCTCTCCTTGACTGCGAGTGCTGCCGCATCGCGGTCAGGATAGATGCATATCTGGCTCATCTGGTATTTCATCGGTACGATCGGAAGCGTAGAGACGTCTACGGAATCGAGATACCTCTTGACTTCATAGGGAGTCATGTCGGGGACCTTGGAGGCGATCTCAGACTGCTCCTGCTCAGTGAGACTCTGGTCTTCGAACTGGCGGCGCCACTCCTCGCGCAGACGATAGAGAGGCTTGCCGAAATACTCTTCCAACCCCTCGTCGCCACCGAAATAGGTCCGGTACTGGTCGATCTGGCTGTTTAGGGCGTTCTCGACATTGTCACTGTTGACGGTGAGGGAGTCAACACGGGCCTGCATCAGGAATATCTTGGACTCAAGCATTTTCTCCAACACCTCGCAGCGGGCGCCCCTGTCGGAAGGCATTCCCTGTGCCCGCATCATCTGGATCTGAGCCTCGATGTCGGCGAGGGATATCATCTCGTTGCCGACGACGGCAACGGTCTTGTCTATCAGCCCACCCTCATATCTCTGTGCAAAAGCGGCTGTACAGCAGCACGACAGGGCGACGGCAGTCGCCAGCACGATGATTGTCTTTCTCATTTTTCAGAATAAATAATAAAGTTTTCCTTGGCCAGGGCATCATCCAGCAAGTCCTGTTCCAAAGTCGTCAGCAGACGGTGTTTCCTGTTGCTTATGATAATGTCGCGGATGCGGTCTTCACAATACTCCAGCGGAGCGAGGGTCCCGACCTTGCGGGTCTCAAGGACATAGGCGACTTTCAGGTCTCCCCTTTCCTCCCTCATCTCGATGTAGGAACCGGAGAGCTTTGAGAGCATGGTACCGTAGTCAGTACCGAACTCCCGCGCCAGGGTGACGGCGTCTATCCAGCGCTCCGACCAATCGACATAACGTAGGGCGGAAGAGTACGCCAGGCTGTCCGCCTCGGCGATGTCCTCGTATCTGTTGGACGACATCCTCCTGCGGATGGTCTCGTAATTCGGAGAATCCTTCATGATATCGAGGAAGCGGGCTTTAAGGATAGGGATGTCAAGGATGAAAAGGTCGCTATGGTCCTCGTAATACTTCTCGATCTCCTGGCGGGAGACGGTCGTATCCAGACGCTCATTCACATAGCGCTGCTCGTAACGGTAGCGGAGCAGGGAGTTCTTGTAGTCTTCGAGCTCACGGGATACGTCCTTCTCCGACTTGGAGAGCTGCTGCTCCGCCATGTCGGCATAAAGGCATCCGGTGGCCCAGGAGCGGATGTACTGCTCCGCAAGACGTGTACTGTCCTCAGCCGACACCCCATTGGGAATCAAAGCTTCCAGTTCGGAAAGATACAGCTTGTGCGAACCCACCTTGGCGGCAACGTCCCCGTCATGCACGAAATCCCCTATCGCACGGCAGGAAGTGAGCAGCGCGATGACGATGCATGCAAAGAGTATCCGACAGTTGTCCACGATATATTCGTTTGTAACTGGCAAATATACGAATAATCTTTTTTCAATCAAAAACAGGAGGTGCCCAAAGGGCTCCCTGACGGGTGTCCCGGGCTTCCAGCCTCGCGTCCAGGAGATGGAGTATCTGGAAATTGCGGATGAGCCCCCAGCAGGTCTTCTCGACGAAGCGGGGCGGGACTTCGCCGGCGACCCTTTCGATGTACAGGTCTGGGCGGAGACGTTCCAGGATATCGATGACGAAGTCGAGATACCCGTCTAGCGTCCATTGCTGGAAGCGTTCCGGGTGTTCGCGGGCCTCGGCTTCCATGCGTGTTCCCCTGACCAGTTGGAGTTGGTGGAATTTGATGCTGTTGAGAGGCAGGGCGTTGATGAGCGCACACTGGTCCAGCATCATCTGACGGGTCTCGCCCGGCAGGCCGAGGATGAAATGCGCGCCGACGTCGAAGCCGCGCGCGGCGGTCGCTTCGACAGCCCTCCGGGCGCACTCGAAGCCGTGGCCGCGCCCGATGTGCTCGAGAGTAGCATCATAGCATGACTCGATACCGTACTCGACCTGGATGATCGGGGTGCGGAAAGGCTCAGGCTTGCCCGCCATGGGCGTGTCGCGAAGCTCCTCAAGCAAGTCCAACCTGGCATCATCGATGCAGTCGGGACGCGTCCCGATGACCAGGCCGACGACCTTAGGATGATCCAACGCCTCCGAGTATACCTGCCGTAGACGCTCCACAGGCCCATAAGTGTTGCTGTAAGATTGGAAATATGCAAGATAGTGCGACGCTCCCCTGTATCGTACCTGATGGAAGGAGATACCCTCATCAAGCTGCTGTGCGATAGATTTGCCGGGAGTGCTGTAGCCAGGGTGGAAGGCAGCGTTGTCGCAGTACGAGCATCCTCCCGTCCCGACCGTACCGTCACGGTTGGGGCAGGTGAATCCTGCGTCTATGACGAGCTTCTGCAGCCGTTCGCCGTATTTCTCACGGAAATACCCCGCATATGAGTGGTACCGCTTTTCCATGCCGGACACAAAGTTACGGGAAATTGGCTATATTTGTATCAAATGTCATTGATATGAGAAAGTTCGCTGCATTTGTCGCATTCATCATAGTGGCTGCGACCGCGGCCGCCCAGGTCCCCTCCGGGGAAGGGCGGCGCTGGGCCGTTGTCGACCTGTCGGTCAACTTTATGCGCGAGGCCCCGGACTACACCGCCGAGAACGGCGACCAGACCCTCATGGGAACGGTCGTGGAAGTCGTTGAAGAGGAAGGATACTGGCGCCAGATCGTAAGTCCGGAACCATACAAGGCGTGGGTGAACGAGCTCGGCCTGGCTTTCATGACAGAGTCCGAGGTCAACGCATACATAGCGAGTCCCAAATATATCTGCACGGCCGACTATACGCATATCTATGCCGAGCCATCCCTTTCAGCAAGGCATGTCAGTGACCTGGTGATGGGCGGTCTGGTGCGTCCCGTCACGGACAGCCGCAGCAAGGCTGTCAGGAAAGGCCGTTTCCTTGCCTGCATGCTACCTTCCGGCAGGACCGGCTGGATCCAGAAGGGAGACGTGGCGGACTTCGCCGTCAGGACAGCTTCGCTCAAGCCCGACGGCAGCAGCATCGTGGAGACTGCCATGCACTTCCTCGGCGTCCCGTACATGTGGGGCGGAACGTCCATCAAGGAAGCCGACTGCAGCGGCCTCGTCCTCTGCGTATATTTCATGAATGGTATCCTGCTGCCGAGGAATACCTCCCAGCAGGTACGCGCCGGCGTCCCCGTGGAGCTTGACTCCCTCGAGCCCGGCGACCTGCTCTTCTTCGGAACGCCGGCGACCGATGACAAGCCCGAGCGCGTCAACCATGTCGGTATCTACATAGGAGGCGGGCGCTTCATCCATGCATCGCAGCTGGTCCGCATCAGTTCCCTCGACCCTTCTGAACCGGACTATTACGAGCGCAAGCCTCTACGGGCCCGCCGTATCCTCGACCATACCGACGGCAACGGCGTCACCCTCCTTTCGAAGAGTCCCTGGTACTTCATCCAGTAGGAGCTTTTAGCAGATGCCGATGTGCTGTCGGCAGACATTCTGCCTCAAACAACCCAGGTCCCGTCCAAAAGCTGCTCTTTGGTAGGACGCCCGTTATTGCGTATAATCCTCACCATGAACGAGGTACTCAGTTTCGGGCTGTACCGCTTGCGGAAAGATTCATAATCGGGGCAGGCAAGGATCATCAGCATCACGAAAATGTCAGCCACGGAATAAAGGTCCGGACATGCGCGCACGTCTGCCTCGACATCCTCAAAGAAAGAATGGAGGAAATTGAACTTCTCTTCTGTATTGATCTCCAGTGCATCAAGGACGTAGAAACGCCTGGCCGCCTGCGGAGGGATATTCCTTTTGTGAAGCTCGTCCACAAAGACCCTGAAGTTCTCGAAATGCCTGAAAGCGGAGTCCGGCTGGCGTGCAAGCGAACCGTCATGCTGATAGTAATGATAGAAGGGGCCGTTGAAGATATAGCTTCTTTCCTGAAGGATTTCCGCCATGGCGGTAAAGTAATTGTCCTCTACACCACCTTTAAGAAGTGGAGACTTGATGCCCTTTTCCCTGAGATAGGACAGACGGTACAAGCGGGTCCATACCACGGGGAAGAACCTTGTCTGTACTACAACCGGAGGATAATATGAAGCCTCTTCCTTGACGAAATCGAACCTGCCTGCGCGCTTGCGCTGATCCGGATCGTCGTATTCTATGTACCAGTTGCCGTTTATCACTACGTCCTGACCGGTTTCCCTGGCCTGGGTGTACATGGCTTCAAGGAAGTCGGGATCGATCCAGTCGTCGGAGTCCATGAAATAGATGTATTCTGACTCCGCGAGATCGAGGGCGAGGTTGCGCGCGTACGGAACCCCATGGTTTTCAGGGAGATGCACCACACGTATCCTGTCATCGACGGCAGCCCTGGCATCAAGTGTACTCCCGCTGCCATCGCTGGAACCATCATCTATGCAAAGCAGTGTGAAGTCCCGGAAAGACTGCCCTAAGAGAGAATCCAGGCATCTGTCAAGGTATTTTCCTGTATTATAGACCGGAAGGATAACGGTGATGGGATGTGTATGTTCCATATCGTGACTTATCATGCTGACAAGCTGTCGGCAAACCGCCGGAGACACTCGACGTTGGCAAAGATATCCGGCGTAAGGATTATTCTATAGAAAGGAAGGGGACGCAGCATCGTACTGATCCTGACTATGGTCTCGCTCGGCTGCTGGTCCCATACCTGGGATATAGTGGAATGGATGAGCTGCGTGATTCCAGCACCTTTCTCGCTTACGGAGCACGGCACTATGACCGGTTCAGTGGCAGACGTGTCTATTACCGGCAGCATTGCCGCCCTGACGGGATAGTTGCGGCGCATCCTGTCCGTGTATGCGGAGATGTCGAGGGTATACTTGTCCTGTACGGCGCTGGGACATACGAAACGCGACTTGTCCAGTTCGTCGAACATGAGCCTGTACATTTTCGGCGACAGGTTGATGATATTGTAAATAGGGGATGCGAGCAGGGAGTCCCTGTCACTGTGGAGGATGAGATAATCGTCGGAGACGTATTCCATGCCTTTGAGCATGGAGGCCACTGTAAGCGTGGACTTGCCCATCATCGCCTTCGCGCAGAAGAGGATTCCGTTCCCGCCGGTACCGACGCATGCCGAGTGCACCAATGAGGAAACAGGCGTCTTGAGCAGACGGTAGAATATCTTGGCAAATAAATGGCCGTCTTTGCCCCATACCGTCGGGTCGAAACTTCTGACGGCATGGTAAAAGACATCCTTCCCGTCATACAGCACGGTGCCGTATTTGAAGTCGACATTCATGTACTCCCTGACTTTTGTTCCCTCCGGGCCGTCGGGCACCCCGATGATCTGCAGGAAATCGTCTTCCAGTTCACCCTTGACTCCCAGCGCCCTTCCGGGGAAATCCCGTAACGACTCTTCCTGCCACAGGAAGACTGTCGCGTCGGGATTGTCTGATGGAGCTATCCTGCTCCAAGCCAACTGCCTGTCCATCAAGAATAAAGCATCCTCCACGGTCACTATTCGGACCGTTTTGATCCCGCCAAGGGAATAAAAGCGTTCCACCGGATTCTCCATCTTGTTCCTGACGTAGCAATCCAGCCTCTCGAGACACTTCCGTTCTTCAAGTATAACCCTGGACATAGCCTGAACAATTTAAACGGGTTTCCAGCCTTCCGTTTCGTCCACTTCGTGGATGGGGTCGGCATACAGGAGTTCCTGGACGTCGCTGTATTCGTTGCAGGTAGGCACGAACTGGTCATACTGTGCGTCTTTCTCGATGAGTTCGCAGGGGCGGGTGCTCTCTGCATCCGCAGGGAGGATGATATCGAATCCCAGAAGTGTCTCGATAAAGGCTTGTATGGAGGTCGCTACATCCTCAGGTGCCCCGGGGAGCTGTTGTGCCGCAGCTACCACATCGTCTACGGACGATCCATCGAGCAGATTCTTGAAAATACCTGTGCCGTATCCGTTCATGCCGAAGTAGATACCGCTTGAGGCATCGATGATGATGGCGAGGTTGTCAGCCACGTCGGCGAACATCCTTGCATCATTGAGTTTGTAATTAGTGATTGCCATTGGTTATGATTATGGATTAACCTTTCTTGAAAGCACTTTTGTATTTGAGCAGCATGCGCTTGATCCACTGCATGCCGGACATCCATTTCACGACATCCACGAATGCCACCCACATGAAAATGAATACGTTCCAGTCCTTTTTCAGGGACTTGCCTACGCCCGTATCCATCACTTCGTCCCTGGCACTTGCCAGGATGTCGCGGTGGA
This sequence comes from uncultured Bacteroidales bacterium, assembly GCA_900319185.1. Taxonomy (GTDB): domain Bacteria; phylum Bacteroidota; class Bacteroidia; order Bacteroidales; family UBA932; genus Cryptobacteroides. The sequence continues at coordinate 12,693 of ONNK01000010.1, read as the reverse complement.
AAAGGTAATCGGTCGCTTGACGGACCAGTTTCTCCCTTCTTATGCCCTCCATGCTCTTGAATGATCCGGGCATGAGGTCAGGGAGGACCTGGGATATGAACAGGGTGGAGTAGTAGACCTGGAATTCGGAGTCCGTGAGTCTCGCGTTTTCCGATATCAGGTCCCAGTCGAAATCCTTTTTGCTGTCTACCAAGAACTTAAGGTCATAGAATGTAGTCAGGCAACTCTCCGGCGCCTGTCTCTTGACAAGATTCTTGAAGAGGTTCACTAGTGCGATGAAAACCATGTCCTCTGGGCATGGGAGAAATCCTTGAACGGAGAAAACAGTAGTCTGCTTCGCCCTTGAGAACAACCCCTCGTTGAAAGCTTCATCCTTGCCTGTCATCAATTCTAGATGGTGATGTATGTCCAGCAACCCCTCCTCTGAGCCGGGGAGCGAAAGGTCTACGCTGTGGTCGGTCAACATTGCCTTGGAATACCCGTTTGAAACTGCGATCTCCAATGTCCTTTCATACCTGTCCGAAGGAACAATGATGTCGATGTCGTTCATCCATCTGGGGAAGTCGGGGCGATAGACCTTCATGGCACCGCCCTTAAGGACTACGAACGGAATATCCTCTGAGGCAAGCAGTTTCCCTATCCTGCACAGGTGTGCTTCACGCTTGAGGTTCTGGAAACGGCAGAATGATAGTACACCGTTAAGGCGAGGTATGATAGCTTGAGGGAAAGTGACTTCCGGATGCGTCTTCATGAGGTATGAGACGAGCATGACGCTTTTGATGGGCGCTTTCTCGATGTCCCATTCGTCGAGGAACGAATCAAGCTCATCCTGGTCGATGCTGTCGCGGAGAGATATGTCAAGGAGACGGCGGTCGAATGGATCCAGTGCCCTGCCTATGTTGTCTGAAATGATCTTGTCAATATTGAAAGGCAGGAATGCACCTATAAGGACGAAAACCACGATAAGGGCCGCAATGACGCAAAGGATTATTGACAGGATATGCCACGGGACCAGTTTGAAAACCAGGAAGCAGAGCACGATCAGCAGGACGGCGAGCAAAAGCCCACCGCAAATCGTCATCTCCTTCCTCTGGCGTCTGCTGTCTTTGAAACCCATATTATTGTCCCCTTAAAGCTTTAATCCTCTCTCTCAGGACCCTGGCGTAGTCCTTATATTCGACTTCCTTGCTGGTCTGTCCGAAATTGGTGCGGTGTATCCTCCTGTCGGTGGCCACGAAATCGATTTTCTTGACTTCCAAGTGGTTCTGCTCCATCCTTGAGAACCACGAAATCATCTCTCCCGCCTTGAGGTTAGTGTCAAAAGGGCCTATAATGCCGAACACGCTCCGGCGGATGAGGATAGCTCCGGTAAACAGGCCGTAATAGGGTTCAGGGCGTATCACGATGCCGGGCATGGGGCCGATCTCCGGCGAGAGGAAATCCTTTATCTTAGCCTCTACGGCTGCCGCCTGAGGGGCATCCGAGAGTGCATTGTAAAGGGTACTCAGGGAGTTGTCACGCATTATATCGTCGTGGTCAAAGAAGACCACGTATTCCCCGGTGGCTGCGGCAAGCCCGCTGTTCTTGGCGACGACAGGGCCCTGGCAGTCCTGATGCCTCACCACCTTGGCCCCGTGTGCAGAGGCTATCATGGCCGTGTCATCCGTGGAGCCGTCGTCCACGACTATCACTTCGACGTCCATCCTCTGGCGACCGATGCTTTCAAGGGCCTCAGCGATGTAATTGGAGCCGTTCTTGACCGGCATTATGACGGATATCAATTCGTTCATCTGATCTTTCTGATGAAGGTTGCGGCAAGGTTAGGGCTGTATTTCTGACGGAAGTCACTGTAACTCTCGCAGGAGCAGATGGTTTCCAGGGTGAACAGGTCAAGGGGCGTGTAAAGCTCACGCCTTGAGAGCACTGCATCCTGGATCTTTGGAAAGAAGGAATGGAGTATGTCGAACTTCTGCTCCGAGTCTACCATTATGGGTCCTGCGAAGAACATCCGAAGCCCGTCCATGGAGACTCCACGGGCATTCAATTCATCGTACAGGAACCTGAAACCCAGGATGTTCCAGTAGTTGTACTCCTTATTCCGCATCAAGGATGTAGGACGCTGGAAATAGTGATACCACGGTCCCCTGAAAACATATCCTTCATCAAGAAGGAGCGTGGTAAGCCCGGTGAAAGTGACGTCACCGCCCCCAAGCCTTGTGTCCGGGAAGCGTATGTCGTTTGCGTCAAGCCAGTCTTTCCTGTAGAGACGGGACCAGACCACGGGCGGGAAATGGTTGTGGATCTCTCTGGGGATGTAGGATGTCTCGCCATCCTTTATGAAGCCGAAATCCCCGGGAAAGGTGCTCTTGGCGCCGTTTTCGTACTCATGCAGGTAGTTTGCGTCAATTACGACGGGTAGGCCGCTTTTACCGGCATGCTCCAGCATGGCTTCAAGATAGCCCTGGTCGATCCAGTCGTCGGAGTCGATAAAATACACATAATCGCCCCGGGCGGCTTCCAAGCCAACATTCCTGGACACGGACTCGAGCATGTTTTCGGCATTGCGGATGACACGTACCCTGGGATCACGCTCCTTCCAAGCCTCAAGCAACGCTGGGGTACCATCCGTAGACGCATCGTCTACGCAGATGACCTCGATGTCACTTACGGATTGGGAGGTGACCGATTCAAGGCAGCGGTCTATGTAACGTTCCGTGTTGTAAACAGGAATAATAACTGATATCATAGTCACGTTTAACTTACAAATATACTTCTTTCCCACGTAATTAACAAGGGAATAGTGCCTTCGACAAAAGGATGGTATGCAAAAGCACGTTTGGGATGTTGACGGGGAATAAAGAAAAAGTACTATCTTTACCCTAAACAACCTTGCTATATGACTGGTCCGATGCCTGGAATCGATACCGGTAAGGGATGATATCCATTTCCAAACTGTTTGGAGAAATGTTCAAACGGCTGCTTCTCAAGTTGAGGGCAGGAAAATCCTGATCTGCACTCCTCTGTTTTGTCAGTTCAATGAAAACCACTATATTTGCAGCGATAAATCAAAAAGGATAGAATCTTATGAATCTTCGTGATGTAAAAAAGGACATCGAATACGTGCTCAGCGCGTTCGTGGACGACTGTTATTTCCTCGCTACCTGCAACCCTTCCGTTTCCGACGAGGGTCTTTCCAACCTCCTCGATGAGGCTGTCGAGCTCTTCAATGACCTCAAGGACAAGGTCAACGTCAAGCCCGAAGGCAGCAAGAAAGCCTATTTCAACGGCCTCCGCAAGGAACTCCTCGAGAAGACCGACGCCCTCTACACCAAGCTCAGCGACGTGGTAAAGGCATCTAAGAAATAATCGGCTTTTGGGCCGTAAACAATAAGGGGGGGGGTGGCCGTTTCGGTCACCCTCCATCGTATTTGAGACATGAAGATAAGACTGATTATTCTTTCCCTGGCCATGTGCGCAGCAGTGGCATGCGGAAATGCAGACAAGGCATATGTACGGAAAGCCGTAAAGCTTATGGACAAGCAGGGGCTGTTCGCCGAAGGCCCGGAGTGGAAGGCGGCCAGGGCCGAGGCTCTCTCGGCCTCTCCGCAGACCCAGGACGAGGCGAAAGACATCGTCCGGACCGCCCTGAAAGTGGCCGGAGGCAAGCATTCTTTCATAAAGACTTCCGAAAGCGTCGTGGAGGATGCGACCTCTGAATGGACGATGCCGACGGTCAGTTTCGAGGAGGACGGCATAGTCGTCATCAAACTGCCGAGGTTTTCCGGGAACAAGGATGAAGGGATAAAATATGCCCTGACTGTCCTCGAGAACCTGTCGGATACCCTGCCCGGAGCCGTCATCGACCTGCGGGACAATACCGGCGGAGACATGTATCCGATGATCTCAGCCATCCACCGTTTCATTCCCGACGACGATATCCTTCGTTTCCGTTCGCGGAAACGCACCGCATGGATACAACTCCCATTCGTCCTTCAGGGGACAGGCATATCACGTGCAGCCACCATTGACTGCCCAGTGGCCATACTGACCAACGACATGACGGCGAGTTCGGGCGAAGCTACCCTGCTGACTTTCCGCGGGCTTGGGAATGTCCGCACGTTCGGTGCTCCGACGGCCGGTTACGCTTCCGCCAACACTCCGTTCAATATGCCCGACGGGTCGCAACTTGTCCTGACGACCGGCTGCGACGTCGCCCGTACAGGGGAGGTATTCTGCGACGATCCTATCGCACCGGATGTCCTGACTGACAGTCCGATGGAGGATGCCCTGGCCTGGTTGAGGGCTATTTGAACAATGCCTTGACGAGGGCGGGGACGTCCGCGACTTTCACGACCTGGATACCTTCGGCGGATTTCCTGTCGAAGGATGAGAAAGACGAGACGAATATCTTGCTGAAGCCGAGGCGGGCTGCCTCGGCGATACGCCTGTCGGTCTGGCCGACCGGGCGTATCTCGCCGCTGAGCCCGACCTCGCCCGCAAAGCAGACGTCGGACGGGATGGCGAAATCGAAATTGGACGAGAGGACGGCGCAGATGACGGCGAGGTCGCAGGCAGGATCGCTGACCCTCAGGCCTCCGGCCATGTTGAGGAAGACGTCCTTGGCGCTGAGATGGAAACCGGCGCGGCGCTCGAGCACGGCGAGCAGCATGTTGAGCCGGCGCACGTCGAAACCGGTCGCCGAGCGCTGCGCAGTGCCGTAAGCAGCCGAACTGACGAGCGCCTGCACCTCGAAGAGGAAGGGGCGCGAGCCGTCGAGCATGGCGCTCACGGCCGTGCCGCTGAGTCCCTGCTCGTGCATCGGGATCAGCAACTCTGACGGGTTGGAGACTTCGCGTAGTCCTTGTCCGGTCATCTCGAAGACGGCCAACTCAGATGTGGACCCGAAACGGTTCTTGATACTGCGAAGTATGCGGTACGAGCCGCGATTCTCCCCCTCGAATTGCAATACCACATCGACGATATGCTCGAGGATCTTGGGACCGGCGATGAAACCGTCCTTGGTGATATGTCCGATCAGTATGACCGGGACGCCGGTCTCCTTGGCAAAGCGAAGCAGCTGGGCCGCAACTTCCTTGATCTGAGATACCGAACCGGGAGCCGAATCCAGAGTCTCCGTGAACATCGTCTGCACCGAATCGACGATCATCAGCTGGGGCATCATGGAACGGGCCTCTGCAAGGATATTCTCCATCAGCGTCTCGCTGAAAATGAAACACTGCCCGGTATCGCCTCCCAGCCTTTCGGCCCGCATCTTGACTTGATTGACACTCTCTTCACCGGTAACGTAAAGGGTACGGAGGTCGGAGCAATGCAGAGGGATCTGGAGCGAGAGCGTGGACTTGCCTATGCCCGGCTCGCCGCCTATCAGCACGAGCGAGCCCGGGACTATGCCTCCGCCGAGGAGACGGTCCACCTCGCCGTTGTGCAGGGAGATGCGCGCCTCGCCGGCGGCGGAGATGTCGCGCAGCTGCACGGGGCGGTGGCGCTCCCCTGCCGGGACCGAGGCGCCGGGAACGGCCTTACGGCTCTCTTTAGGCTGCTCCACCATGGTATTCCATTCGCCGCAGGCGGGGCAGCGCCCCATCCATTTTGGGCTTTCGTTTCCGCACGAAGTGCAGTACCAGACGGTCTTGACCTTGTTCGCCATATCAGTTCTCCTCAGCAAGTAAAGTGATGATGCGGTCCATGATGAAGTTCATCCTCGATGAAGGGACCACGGTATTGTTCGTCATTATCGAGAATACGATGGTATTCTCCGGCTTCCCGTCGGAAGCCAGGATGTATCCGCTGAAACAGCGCACGCCGTTCATGCTGCCGCTCTTCATCCGGACGCGTTTGCGGACGGACTCGGGAGCGCTGCGCAGGCGGCTGGCCAGCGTGCCGCTGCCCGCCTGCGGCAGGGACGACAGATACTCCTTGTAACCGGGGGCCTTGGTCATCGCCGTCAGGAAACGGACGGTGAAGTCGGGGGTGATATAGTTCTTGCGGGCGAGACCGCTGCCGTCGTAGAACTGCACCCTGTCCGCGCCGGAGACGCCGAGCTTTGCGAAGGCGTCCTGACGCGCGGTCTGGCAGGACTCGAAAGAGGCCGAGCCTGTGCGCTCCTTGGCAAGTATGCGCAGCAAGGCCTCTGCGTAGTAATTGTCGCTCTCGCCGTTAGCCTGCTTTATGATATCCTTCAAGGTCGGGGACTTGCTCTCGCCGATGAAGGTCAGGGCGTCCTGCGCGACGGCTGCGCGAAGCTCGGTGCCGTCGCCGGCAAAGTCCCGCAGATGACCTGAAGGGTCTATGTCTGCGGGGCCTTCGGATGCCGTAATGCCTTTATTCTCAAGATATCTGTAGAAATAGAAAGCGCACGTAAGGGCCCCGAACGGATTGGTGCAAGTGATACGCTTGGCCGCCGTTCCCAAAGCGAGGGAGCCCGTCATGGAAGCGACCGGAGCCAGGTCGGTACACTCATAATAGAGCTGGTCCCCGGACCCGGAAGGGCCGGTCACAGCAGTATGCGTCCAGTTCATCCAAGGCGTATCGGGGAAAGACGGCGTGACCTTCACGGGGTCGCCGGCTTTCGTGCCCGGCGCGACAGTGAAGGCCTGCAGGCCGCTGCCGAAGCCGAGGCCGGTCATGACCGTCCCGTCGCCCGTCGCAGCGTCCTCCAGCTGCCAGGAGACATTCTGAGGCTCACAGTCCAGCCAGCGTCCGTCACCCACTACATAGCCTTCTATGGATTTGATTCCCGCGGCGCGGACCAGCTTCTCCCAATCAGAGAAAGTCTTCTGCAACGCGAAAGCCACGCTATCGCGCGCACCGATGGTGGGGTCTCCCCCTCCGACGATATACAGGTCGCCTTTCAGAACCCCGTCCTCGATACTTCCGCTATATGCCAGACGGGTCTTGAAACGGTAGTCCGCTCCGAGTTCGTTGAGTGCCAGGCCGGTCGTGAAAACCTTCACGTTGGAGGCGGGCATCATGCGGATACCCGAATTGTATTCGGCTATGCTCCCCCCTCCTGCCTTGACGGCCTTGATACCCCAGACGGCTTCCTTCAGCTCGTCCGTAGTCTTCAACTGCTCAACATACTTCTGAGCGGCACTCTGGCCATAAGCAAGCGCTGCGGCGCAGAAAAGCACCGTAGCCGCGACGAACATCTTCTCCCAAATACGCTCCATCATATTCAGACAATCACTCTTCTGAGAGTTTGACCACGAGCGTGTCTCCAATCATTTTCACACAACCGGTGGCCGGGAAAGCCGGCATTTCCATGACCTCGGGCATCTGCGAATAACTGTCCAGAGTCTGGTGGTCCACAAGGCCTACAGGATACCCCAGGACATTCTGGAGATAGAAGGCGTAGCCTTCGTTGTAGGTCATGCTGTAATAACCGCATTTCCACTGCACAGGATTGGTCTCATCATATCCGTTCCGGACCTGGGCCACGGATGACTCATTGAGGTCGCCGACAAACACCACCCGCGTCTTGCCAGGTTCGAAGCCTTCCGTCTGTTCCATCCTGTCCAGGATACGTGTCATCACGGAGAGGGTGGCCTGCTCCTCGAGGTTTTTCCTGATATGACACTGGTTCGCGAAGACGATGAATGTCAATGCGATGATCGACAAGGCAATGGCCATCAACACTTTCGTCACAGTGCCTGCGACCTTTCCCAAGCCCTCGGACCGTCCGGGAAACTCCATGCACATCAATGCACCGGCATACAGGATAGAGAAGGAGAACACCATCATGCTGTGGACCAGACCGCCTGAAAATATGTATGCGAAATTGGTCCCAAGGGGAAGTATGAGAAGCAATGCTGCAGCCGGCAGCAGCCTGACAGGCTTTCGTACCGAAAGCACAAGGAGGAAGAAAGCGCCAATGGCGAGCAATACATTGAGCAGCCCCACAATCCGTGGATGCATGGTCTCAGGGAATGAAACGAACTGCCAGAAAGAAGCATAGGTACCCTTCACCAAGTCCGGGAGGTTTGACAGGCGCAGGTCACCGAGCCTGTTGAGGCTATTGTAATCCCCGGCAACCGGGGATGCGGACAACCCGGCACCAGACAGGTAACGTACTGCAATGAACCAAACAGCATAATAGACGAAACCGCCCGCTGCCACGAATGCGAACATCCTCCAGATTTTCCCTTTTTCGGTGACAGTTTTCTCACCACATGCTATATCCTTGAATATCAGCAGGATAAGTAGCAATACCGTAACCTCGGCATAGGAGGGATACAATGCCATGGCCCCGGCCAGGGCAAGGCATGCGGGGATCCATCCCCTCCTGAAACTGAGGAAAAACCATACGGCTGAGACGCTCAGCAAGATGGCCAGCGTATGGATATCCGTCGCCGTGATGAAACAGGAGAACAGGCATGTGACGGACGGTGAGGCAGACAATAGCGCGCACAGAAGGACTATCCCGTACTTCTTGCGTATGTCAAGGACCCTTACCAGCAGGATGTCGGCGAGGGCCAGGAAACACACTGAAAATACTGCAATGAGCAGCGGTACCCCGATCTTGCCTCGGACAAGCAGCCAGAAAGGGACTAGCCACCGGCCCAGGTACAGCTGCTGCAACCCGTCCGACTGCCAGATAATCAGCGAGTCGTGGTTGAAACACGCGTTGAACCACCTGTAGCCGTGGGCCAAAAAAGAGAAAAACAACGTCCATATCGCAGCGGTGCGGCTGCGAGGGTCATGGATTATGGAAAGGATCTCTCCCCGGATCGAACTCCAAATAGCTTTCAACAATCGTTTCATATCACACAAATTTAGCCATTTATTCTTAACTTTGACGGAACAAAAAGGATTTGATGATGAAAAAGACTGTTTTGGTATCGGGTGGCGCCGGATTCATAGGCAGCCATGTTACGGTAGAGCTCGTAGAGGCAGGTTACGACGTAGTCGTAGCCGACAACATGTCCAACTGCGACATGACATGCTTCGAAGGAGTGACGAAGATCATCGGACGCCGGCTCCCGTTCGTGCAGATGGACTTTTGCGACATGGAAGCGGTGAACCGCCTGTTCGAGGAATACCATATCGACGCGGTCATCCATTTCGCAGCCTTCAAGGCCGTGGGAGAATCCGTCGAGATGCCCCTGCTCTACTATCGCAACAATCTTCTCTCCTTCATCAACGTCCTGGAGGCAGCCCGGACACACGGCGGCTGCAACGTGCTGTTTTCCTCGTCGGCGACCGTATACGGCGAGCCGGAGGAGCTGCCCGTCACCGAGCGCTCGCCGCGTCAGCCCGCCACCTCTCCGTATGGCAACACCAAGCAGATGTGCGAGGACTTCCTCCGCGATGCGGTCAAGGCTTATTCGGAGATTAAGGGCATCGCACTGCGCTATTTCAATCCCATAGGCGCACATCCTTCCGCGCTCATAGGCGAACTGCCGCGCGGAGTCCCCAACAACCTCGTCCCCTTCATCACCCAGACCGCCATCGGCAAACGCGAATGCCTGAGCATTTTCGGAAACGACTACCCTACACCTGACGGAACATGCCTGAGGGACTACATAGACATAGTGGACCTGGCCAAGGCACATGTCTGCGCAGTTTCAAGGATGCTCGATGGCCGGATGAAAGAGCCTTACGAGATATTCAACGTCGGCACCGGCCGTCCCGTCTCCGTTCTGGAGCTCGTCACGGCTTTCGAAAAGGTCAACGGCCTCAAACTCAACTACCGTTTCGCCCCAAGGCGCTCCGGAGACGTCACCGCCATCTGGGCCGACCCTACCCTCGCCAACGAGGAGCTCGGCTGGAAGGCGGAACGCAGCGTCGAAGACACTCTCGCCGCAGCCTGGGCGTGGGAAAAGCATCTCGCCGGGAAATAATCTTCCCATCCACGCAGTATCTTCGAATCAGCGTCGTTATATACGACGAAGCATGGAGATACAAGCTGACATTTCCTCCGTATCAAGGCACAGGATAGTTGTCGACGGGGACGGAGTGACCACCCTCGTGGCATTCATGGCGTGTCCGCTTCGCTGCCGCTTCTGCCTCAATCCTCAGACTCTTTACCCGGACGGGCCGCACAGGGTCATGACCCCGGATGAGTTGTACACCGAAGTCCGCAAGGACGAGCTGTACTTCCTGGCGACAGGAGGAGGAGTGACCTTCGGCGGGGGCGAACCGCTGCTGAGGCCGGATTTCATCCGGACTTTCCGCAGCCTCTGCGGCCCTGAATGGAAGCTGAATGCGGAGACCTCCCTCAATGTCCCGGAGGACAACGTCAGGGCTTTGATGCCGGTCATCGACCATTGGTTCATAGACATCAAGGACATGAACCCAGACATCTACCGGGACTACACCGGGCTAGACAATGCCAGGGTCCGCGACAACCTCCGCCTGCTGGAGGACGCCGGGCTGGCCTCGAAATGTACGCTACGCATTCCGCACATTCCCGGCTACAACGAAGACGCCGACCGGGACAGGAGCGTGAAGGAGTTGGAAGCGATGGGATTCAAGGATTTTGACAGATTTGAGTATAAAACGAAGATACATGGAAAGAGGAAAGGAAATATGCCGGATCCTCAAGGAGATCAGAAGGCAGATAGCAAAGGCGAATGACATAGAGTTCGTCACGGCGGAGTGCAAGCATAAGGGCGACTGCGCCGGTACTTGCCCTAAATGCGAGTCGGAAGTCCGCTATCTGGAGGAGCAACTGGAGCGGCGCCGCAGGCTAGGCCATGTGGCCCGTGTCGCGGGTCTGGCCATTGGCCTCGCCGCAGTCGCTCCATCCGTCGTCACCTCATGCACGAAAGGTGATATCGAGGGGCCTGACGAGGAACAGCTTCAGGGAGACGTCACTCCCCCTGACAGCACAATGGGCTTCGTCGGCCCAAATAAACCGATGCCGGAAGGTCAAGATTCGTAAGTAGATCAGCGTGGATAATTGAAGACCTCCATGTCGGAGATCTTGCCTCCCTCGATACGGAAACGCAGGGCGGTCCGCACGAGATGCCAGCCCTGGATGCCGGCGGCGCCGGGATTGATGGTCATCATGTCGTAGTATGTATCGCGCATGACTTTAAGGATATGCGAATGTCCGCAGACGAAGACCTGCGGTCGCAGACTGTCTATCAACGCCCTGGCCCTGAGGTCATAATGCCCCGGATACCCGCCGATGTGCATCATCAACACTGACATTCCCCCGCACTCGAAGAACTGATGGTGAGGATACTCCATCCGGATGTCCTGCCCGTCGCAGTTGCCGTAGACACCGATAAGCGGCTTGAAGGACGCAATCTCCTGCGCTGTCTCCAATCCCCCTCCGAAGTCCCCGGCATGCCAGATCTGGTCGACAGGCTGGAAGAACTCCTTGAACGGTTCGTCAAACACACCGTGCGTATCGGACAAAAGGCCTATATACATGATTTACATTCCTTTATCTCCGCAGTAATGGAAATAGACCGCCGCTACCGCGGCCAGCGCGGCCGTCTCGGTGCGGAGCCTTGACGGCCCCAGATGCACCGGCCGGAATCCACACTCCAGCGCCAGCGCCACCTCCTCCCTCGAGAAATCTCCCTCCGGGCCTATCAGGATCACTATCTCCGACACCTGGCTCTCCGCCAAAACCTCCCCTATTGACACTCTCTTCTCCTCCCCCTCATAGCAGCAGCAAATCAGCTTCAGCACCGGCTTTCCGGTGAGGGTACTGTCCCTCAAAACTGTGCCACCCTCGGCAACATAAGAGGGGGGGACCCAAGCATTTTGCTTGGGGGGGGTCCGAAGGACGTTTTGAGGGACAGTACCCTCACCGGAAGCGTATGACTGTATGAGGTCGCGGAGCGGAAGGGCTTCGTCGACCTGGGGGACGGCGCCTTTGAGGGACTGCTTGGAGGCGGAGAGCAGGATGCGCTTCAGCCGCTCCGTCTTGAAGACCTTGCGCTCGGAATGGTCGCCAATCACCGGTGTGATCATATCCACGCCGAGCTCGGTGGCCTTTTCCGCGAACCACTCGTAACGGTCGGTATTCTTCGTCGGGCATACTGCCATGCGGAGCCGGTACGGATGAGAGCCCCAGTCGCGCTCCACCCCGGTCACCTGCGCCTCCACCTCCTTCGGCGAAGCTGAAAGTATGCGGCAGGTATATAGCGTGCCCTCGCCGTCGATGACATGGATGTCGTCGCCCTCGCGGTGCCGCAGCACCTTCACGCAGTGCGCCGACTCGTCGGCGTCAAGACGGCAGACCGAGCCGTCGATGTCCCTCGAGAAAAACAGTTCCATGGCCTAAGGTCGGATGATTGTCACTTCACCGTCTACCTCCAGCTTGATGATCTGGGAAGCCAGGCCTGTAGAACCCCTCTCCAGCGAAGGATCCACCACATAGTCAACGGCGGAACGTATCTCCTCCGGAATATCGGCGAAAGTCTTGGGCGAAGGCTCACCGGAAATGTTGGCGGAAGTGGAGACCAGCGGACGTCCGAGACGGCGGACCAGCTCCTTGCAGAAATCCATGAGCGGGATACGTATCCCGACTGAACCGTCCTCGGCGACCGTATTATACGCCAGATGCCAGCGGTCCTTAGGGACCGTCTCGCCCTCTGCCGGAGCCTGTGAACACACTGCGCCGGGATAGATAATGGTCATGGGCTTGTCATTGACCTCCACGAGGTCAATAGCCACGTCGGGGATCTTTGTAATATAACGCGCCACCATGTCCAG
>ONNK01000079.1 GCA_900319185.1 uncultured Bacteroidales bacterium | reverse complement strand
GCGGCATCCCCGAGGGCGAGGGCGCGCACACGCACACCGACAACTGCTACGTCAACTATGATTACCTGGTCTGCGGCCAGGAGGAGACCGAGGGCCACACCCACACCGACGCGTGCTACGAGCACACCAGCGAGCTGATCTGCGGCGAGCAGAATCCCACTTCGGGTACCGTAGACAAGCCCGCCCACATCAATATAGGCTATCTTCCCCAGATCATGGAGCACAACCGGGGCCGTAGCGTCCTGGAGGAGGCGATGACCGTCTTCGATGTCTTCAAGAACATGGAGAAAGAGATCGAGGAGATCACTGTCCAGCTTTCGGAAAGGACTGATTACGATTCTGCTGGATACGCTGAGTTGATAACTAGGTTGAATGACCTCAACGACCATCTGGCCATCAGCCACTCGGAGCCTCCGGAGGTTCAGGCCACCCGCATCCTGATGGGACTCGGCTTCAAGGACGACGAGCTTTCCCGCAAGACGGAGACATTCAGCCAGGGCTGGAACATGCGCATCGAGCTTGCCAAGATTCTTCTCGGCGCTCCTGACGTGCTGCTGCTCGACGAGCCGACCAACCACCTGGACATCGAGTCCATCGAATGGCTCGAAGGCTATCTGAAGGATTTCCGCGGTTCCATCCTGCTGGTCTCGCACGACCGCAAGTTCCTCGACAACGTGACGAACCGCACCGTCGAGATCATGCTCGGGCATGTTTACGACTACAAAGTGCCTTACAGCCAGTATGTTGAGCTACGCAGAGAGCGCATGGCCCAGCAGACTGCCGCCTATGAGAACCAGCAGCGTATGATTGAGAAGACGGAGGATTTCATCAACCGTTTCCGATACAAGCCTACCAAGTCCAACCAGGTACAGTCGCGCATCAAGGCCCTCGAGAAGCTTGACCGCATAGAGATCGACGTCGAGGACCGCTCTGCGATGCACCTGCGGTTCCCGCCTGCGGCCCGTGCCGGCGACGTCGTATTCAAGGCTTCCGACCTGACCGTCGGATATCCGCAGAAGGTCGTGTTCCGGAACGCGGATATCGAGATCAAGCGGGGTGAGAAGGTCGCCCTGATAGGCCGCAACGGCGAGGGCAAGACCACGCTCATGCGTGTGATCATGGGCGAGCTTGAGCCGTTTTCCGGCGAGTCCAAGGTAGGACACAATGTCAACATAGGTTATTTCGCCCAGAACCAGGAGGATGTGCTGGACAACAGCCTGACGGTATTCGATACCCTCGATAGGGTAGCGGTGGGGGAGGTGCGCACAAAGTTGCGCGACATCCTCGGCGCCTTCCTTTTCAAGGGCGAAGATATCGACAAGCGCGTCTCCGTGCTCAGCGGCGGTGAGCGCGCCAGACTGGGCATGGCGAAGCTCATGCTCCAGAGCCACAACGTCCTGGCGCTCGACGAGCCGACCAATCACATGGACATCAGGTCGAAAGATATCCTCAAATCGGCCCTGAAGGCTTTTGACGGCACGTTGATTGTTGTATCGCATGACAGGGATTTCCTGGACGGCCTCGTGGACAAGATGTACGAGTTCCGCGACGGACATGTTAAGGAGCATCTTGGCAGTGTCTCTGAGTTCCTGGAGAAGCGACGCATCGAGACTCTCAGCGAGCTGGAGCGCCGTTTCGGCCATGCTTCGCAGGAGGCCGTGGCCACCCAGCCGCAGCCCGAGGCGAAGAAAGCCGGGGCGAGGGAGGATTTCGCCTCGCGCAAGGCCGTTTCGAAGGAAGCAAGGAAGGTCCGCAACCGTATCTCCTTCCTCGAGACAGAGATCGGAAAGGACGAGGCGCGCATGAAGAAGATTGAGTCCGTCTTGGCCGCGCCCGGCCCTTCGGACGACATCATGGAGCTTACCCGGGAATACCTCGAGTTGAAGCGTGACCTTGATGCCAAGACTGACGAATGGGCTACATTAATGGAAGATTGTTAAAATATAATGATATGAAAAACAGATTATTGGCTTTTGTCATTTGTACATTTGCTTTAGTAGCGTCGTGCCTTATCGCACCTGCCCAGAACAAGCAGGTTACGCATGATTTCTCCGCCTTTGACGCATTGGATGTCGACTATGACTTCGACGTCCGCGTCGTGGATTCGCGCAACTATTCGATCTCGCTGAACGTCGAAGACGTGCTGAAGGACTATGTCAAGGCTTACGTCAAGAATCACACCCTTTATATCACCCTTGACGAGAAGTCCGTACCTTCTGACGTGCGCAAGATGTTCAGGGGACGCAAGTCCGAGGGTCCCGTCCTCGAGGCGACCGTTTATATGCCTGAACCGCTTTCGGCCGTCAAGATGTCCGGTTCGTCCACGCTCTCGGTCAATTACGACCTGGAGTGCAAGGACTTCCGTCTCGACCTGGCGGAGAGCGCCAAAGTCAAGCAGCTTACCGTGGACGCGGGCAGTGTGACAGTCACTGCAGCCGGTAAGTCATATGCAGACCTTGTGTTGTTTGCAGACGAGATAAAGATCAATGTAGCAGGCAATTCCCTCATCGAACTGGAGCAGGATTCCGAGAGTCTGGAGATTGTGAGCGGGGGCAGCGGCGAAGTCCGCATGGAAGGCGAAACCCTCGATGTCAATGTCACGGCGTCCGGATCCTCGCGTGTCACCCTGAACGGAAAGACCTCCGACCTCACTGTCACCGGCTCCGGATCGTCTTCCGTCGATGCTATCAACCTCAAGGCATCGGAGTGCAGCGTCAAGCTCTCCAACAGTTCGAAGGTGTATGAGGCCGCGACCGAGACCATCCACGTCGACCTCAGCGGCAACTCCACACTCGTTTTCGACTGCGACCCGGTCGTCGACATCATCAATGTCAAGTCGTCCACACTCCAGCGTTATTCCAACGTAAAGCGCTAGTACTGATGCTCGTACTCGACTCGCACTGCGACGCGCCTTCTCAGATGATGCGCGCGCGCGATTATTCCAAGGACAATCCGTGGGGACACGTCGACTTTCCGAAGCTCAGGGCGGGGAAGGTCGACGCTTCCGTTTTCGCCTTGTACTGCCCGCCTGGACTTCCTCCCGACGAGGCTACGCGCTATACGCTGGACATGCTGTCCCACTTGTATGACCAGGTCGACGAGGCGGAAGGCGAAGTCGAACTCGCGTTCAATGCCGCCGAAGTCCGTGAGAACAAAGCCAAAGGATTGACTTCCATACTGATAAGCATGGAGAACGGGGCTCCTATACAGCGTTCGCTCCCTATGCTCCGCATGTTCTACAGGATGGGTGTGACATGCATGACGCTCGCGCACAATGCCGACAATGAGATCTGCGACTCTTGTGCCGGGCAGCATAGATGGGGTGGCCTGAGCCCTTTCGGAAGGGAAGTGGTGAAGGAGATGAACCGTCTGGGCATGCTCATTGACATAGCCCATTGTTCGGACGAT
Source organism: uncultured Bacteroidales bacterium (assembly GCA_900319185.1). Lineage (GTDB taxonomy): Bacteria > Bacteroidota > Bacteroidia > Bacteroidales > UBA932 > Cryptobacteroides. The sequence continues at coordinate 4,818 of ONNK01000079.1, read as the reverse complement.
ACCGTACGGGATTGCCTGGCTCTCTCGAGCGCCCCGATAGTCTCCACACACTCGTGTTGCAAGGCGCTCGCTTCGCATAGACGCAACCTCACTGACGAGCTGCTGAAAGCCATCGCAGATAAGGGTGGGGTAGTGCAGATCAATTTCTGCCCTTCGTTCCTCCGCGACGATTTCGACGAGGCCATGACGGAGTCTGGTCTGGGCGACCGCGCCGACCGGATTGAAGCCGCATTCATCGCGGATCCACGCAATCCGGAAAAGGTTGCAGCGTGGGTAGATGTCCAGCATGAGATGGAAGCGATGGCGCGTCCGTCGTATAAAGATGTCGTTGATCACATCGACCATGCCGTCAAGGTCATGGGCATCGACCATGTCGGTGTCGGTACGGATTACGACGGTATAACGGTCGCTCCGATGGGGCTTGAGAACGTTTCCAAACTGCCGGTCCTGTGGGAAGAAATGAGCCGTCGCGGTTATTCGCAAAACGACATCGAAAAAGTGGCTGGAAAGAACTTCCTGCGGGTCCTTGAGGCGGTCGAAAAGCTCGCTTTAGGGACTTAACAAAAATGTTACTTTCTTGAACTTTTTTGTTTCATCTGTTTAGTATCAGGCTTTTAAGTCTGATACTATCATTTTCCTCAATTCATTGAGTGCGGAAGCCGAAAAACGCTCGATGTTGCGGTTCCGGTCGTTGCGATAGTTGAATTTTGAGGTCTTTGTCCCCCCTGGACCGGCTATTCCGACCCAAACCGTACCGGCTGGCTCATGCTCGTCGCCGTATGCATCGGCCCAGCCGGTAGTGGCGACGGCGTATGTGCTGCCCGTCAGCTTCCGGACTCCTTCAGCCATCGCTGCGGCCACCTCGCTGCTGACTATTCCGCAGGTTTCAATGGTCTCCATAGATACTCCAAGGACCCGGTTCTTGACCGATGGGGCATAGGAGGTGACTGATCCGAGGAAATACTCGGATGCGCCGGGAACAGTTGTGATCAGATGGGCGATTTCACCACCCGTGCAGGACTCTGCAGCGCTCAAAGTCTTTCCACTGCCCTTCAAAAGGCGGCCAATCGTGCCCTGGAGGGTGTCGTCAGCGTCCGAATATACCATGTCACCCAGAATGCTTTTTAGCTCGGCAAAGCGGTCTTCAATGCGGGAAATGTTGTCCTTCTCTTCGCCCCCGTAGACCGAGAGTCTCAGGCGTATGCCTGTGAGTTGGTTGGGCAGGTATGCCAGATGCATGTCGGATGGCAGGGCATCTTCCCAGGGCTCAATGAGCTTGGAAAGGGCCGATTCGGCCATTCCATATACCATTATGTTTCTGTGTGTTATGCTAGATAATTTGTAGTGTGACTTGATATCTGCCAACACGTCTGGAACAGCACCTAAAGCTTCGAAAGGTACGCCGGGGAGTGAGTATAAAGTGGCCGGATGACCGAACTCTTCATCTTCGAAACGGAACACCATGACCGGAGCGGTCCCAAGTTTGTTGACGATCACTTCACATTTCTCAGGGACGAGCGCCTGTTGCTCATTGATGTCGAGCACTTCCAGGCCGCGGGAATGGAGAATGCGGTATACGACCTCTTTCTGCCCCTCGTGGACAACGTAGCGAGAACTGCCGGACAACTCCGCGAGAGCGGCCTTGGTAATATCGTCCTTGGTGGGGCCAAGGCCTCCGGTAGTAATGACTATGTCATTGTTTTTCAGCTCATTGCGCAGGGTGTTGATTATCCTGTCGTGATTGTCTCCTATCGAGACCATGCCGCTGATGCGTATGCCTATGGCGTTGAGTTCACGTGAGATATAGGAGGAATTGGTATCGACGATCTGGCCGATAAGGATCTCGTCTCCGATGGTACAGATGGACGCTGTGGTCATGACGGGTGGTTTACCAGGTATTTGAGAATCTTTTTAACGAGTTTTGGACCTTCGAACATGAGTCCGGTATGCAGCTGGATGAGCGATGCACCTGCGGAAAGCATCTCGGAAGCCTGAGCCGGCGACATGATGCCGCCGCAGCCGATGATGGGGAAACGCCCCTTGGTGTGCTCATGGATATGCTTTACGACAGCTATGCTGCGTTCGAAGAGGGGATCGCCGGACAAGTACCCGAAAGTGGCCTTGGGGCTGTTCAGGAGCTCGATATGGCGCGTTGTATCCCCGGCTACGACGCCGTCCACTCCGGACAGCATGCAGTAGTCGATCATCTCGTCGAGCTGGTCGTACGGGGTGTCAGGAGAGACTTTGATGAGGATGGGTTTGTACTGTTCGTAGCACAGGCGCAGCTCGAGCAACGGATCGATGATATCCGCCAGGGCGTTGCGGTCCTGGACTTCGAGCAGTCCGTCAGCATTTGGGCGCGAAACATTGACCGTGAACATATCCACGAAGTCATATAGGAGCGAAAACGCTTTCTGATAGTCGTTTATGATCTCATCGTCCTTGTGGCTGGTAGCGTTGTACGTGATGTTCGCGCAGAGGGGGATATGCGGTCGTCTGGCCTGGATCCTGTCGATGGCATAACGTATGCCTTTGTTCTTCGCTTCCAAGCGGTTAACCAGAGCCCTTTGCTTTTTGAAGCGCAGGAGACGCGGCTTCTGGCCGCCATCCTGCGGCTCCGTGGAGAGAGACCCGATCTCAATGAATCCGAAGCCGAAATTGGACATTTCGTTGATACGGTCGCCGTTGGGATCGAATCCGCCTGCAAGGCCTACGGGATTGCGGAAATCGAGCCCGAAAAGCTGTCGTTTCAGTGAGGGTTGGTCGTAGCCATGTGTCAGGCGTACGAGATACCGCTGCGGGAAATGACCGGAGAAACGCACGAGATTGAGATACATTCTGTGCGCAGTCTCAGGCTTGAAGCAGAACAGGTAAGGTCGTATGATCTGTTTGTACATGGCATGGATGCGGATGAACAAACAAATATAGCAAAACTACTTCAATTCTTGATAAGTATTGTCGTCGTAAAAGACTATGATCCTGGAAATGGAGCGGCCCGCAGCCGGCAAATCCTTGACTGGAGCCGTCTCAGGGGCTCCAGGAGCCGCTTTTACCGGAGAAGCGGGAATATCTTCCTCTTTTTCCTCAGTGGCGAAGGAAGAGTCTCCGAATAGTGAATCTGCGGCTGCAGGCTCGGCAGCGACAGGGACTGGCGCAGGAACTGCAGCAGGGGAATCCTGTTTGTACATCTTTCCCTTGCCGGTTATAAGCCACTCGAGGTTGAGCTTCGGATAATGCTCCGCTATGCTGCGGATAAAATCGTAGCCCGGCCGGTTCCTGCCGGCAAGCACGTGCGACACGCTCGCGCGAGCAACGTCAATGGAGTCGGCAAACTGCGCCTGGGAAATGTTTTCGGCCGAGAGGAATTGCTGCAATCTCTGGTTCATATTTTTAACACTGTTTTTACAAATGTAGCAAACATAATGGAAAGATGCAAGTGCCAAATGCAATTCACAGAAGTTAATACCCAATAGGGGAGAGTAGGTTTAGTCGGTACCATGATATTTAGTTATTATTTAGCTCATATATAGTAAAGTGCTGATTATTTGCTAATTAATATCGAAAAATGTATGTATTTCTTATGCTTATGCAGGAATCGTCGCCCAGAGTTACATCTTTTCTTGAGCCAAATATCTAAGTCAGTCAAAATAATCTTCTGATTATATGTTATTTAACAAGAAAGCATATCCCGGATAAAATAATCTTATTTAACAAATGTTATCTGATTACATGTGTTTACAAAATTGTATTGATATTTTTGGCAATTTCAAATTGTAATTATGCAATTCAATTTTCAAAACCCTTTTTTCGTGCTCTGCAAAAGCCGCAGTGAGCTTTCCGAATCTCCGTCTTATTGCTTAACTTTGTCGCGAATTTTGAAATCTCACGATGATACCCGACATTCACATCAAAGATTACAACTATCCCCTGACTGATGACAGGATCGCGAAGTATCCCCTTCCGGAGCGGGACGGGTCGAAGCTCTTGCGTTATGAAGACGGCAAGGTCGACGAGTATATCTTCCGCGACCTTCCTGAGCTGCTTCCACCTTCTTCCGTCATGGTATTCAACGATACCAAGGTCGTTCCTGCGCGCATGCATTTCCAAAGGGCTAGCGGGGCTCATATCGAGATTTTCTGCCTGCAGCCGGTTGATCCGGCCGAATACAGTACTGTCTTCGCATCTGTAGGACGCTGTGTATGGCGTTGTGTCATAGGCAATTCCAAGCGTTGGAAAGACGATATCCTGCGTCTGTACGGCTATGACCTCAATCCCGCCCTTGTCCGCATGGACCTCAAGGCCCGTTTGCTGTCCCGCGAGGGAGAGACCGGCATAGTGGAATTCACCTGGGAAGGGGATATGCCTTTTTCTGCTGTTCTGGAAGCCTGCGGTACAGTCCCCATTCCACCTTATCTGAACCGTGAGACCGAAGCCGTGGACCTGGAGCGCTACCAGACGCTCTACGCGCGTTTCCGCGGGTCCGTGGCCGCCCCTACGGCCGGCCTTCACTTCACGGAAGACGTGCTGGGCCGCATCCGCGCCAAGGGTATCGATACGGAGACCATTTGCCTGCATGTGGGTGCAGGCACTTTCCTGCCCGTCAAGAGCGACAATGTCGCCGAGCATCCGATGCACAGCGAACCTTTTGTCGTCAGGAAATCTTTCATCCAGTCACTCATAGGGGGGAACAAGAATGTCATAGCCGTCGGGACCACTTCCGTCCGCACTTTGGAGTCGCTTTACTATCTCGGTGTGTCATGCATCGAGACCGGACGGCCCGCTACTGTCGAACAGTGGTGCCCGTATACGCGTGAGTAT
>ONNK01000181.1 GCA_900319185.1 uncultured Bacteroidales bacterium | reverse complement strand
ATGTTCTTCTCCCGCATCAGGGGATAGGCCTCGGTATAGATCTGGAAGTCCATCCCGAGCGTCCGGGTATGGCCCGAAAGGCCGCTCTGGACGGCCGCCAAATCATCCGTCAGCATCGTCCAGCGGTCGATATCCTTTCCCGCCCTGTCCTTATAGCGGACCGCCGCCACCTTTTCGATGGGTTCCTCCCAGTTCTTCCACGCCGACATCGCCGAGGCGATCTCGTCCCGCCACAGATAGTACGTGTCCATCACGTTCCAGGCGAACTGGTTCACATAGCGCCGCTGCGTCCGGGTTTCCTCATCCAGCCGCCGGTATTCGTCCGGCGTCTGCTTCACGCAGCCGGGCGTAACGAGGCACAGCGCCAGGAAAAACAAACCGGTCAGAGCCCTTTTCATGGAGTAAAGATAAAACAAAAAACACTCCCCCGCAAAGGGAAGTGTCTTTCAATGCGTATAGGTGCGACTTACTCGGCAGCGGGAGCCTCAGCCTCGGCGGCGGGAGCCTCGGCAGCCTTCTTGGCGCGGCTGCGGCGGGTGCTCTTCTTCGCCTCCTTCGGGGCGGCGAGGGCGGCCTCGTTGAAGTCCACGAACTCGACGAGCACCATCTCGGAGGCGTCACCGGCACGGAAACCGGTGTGCAGGATACGGAGGTATCCGCCCGGACGGTCGGCGATCTTCGGAGCGATCGTACGGAAGAGCTCGGAGGTGGCGTTCTTGTCCTTCAGGTAGCTGAAGACAATGCGGCGGTTGTGAGTGGTGTCCTCCTTGGACTTGGTGATGAGGGGCTCCACGAAAGGCTTGAGGGCCTTGGCCTTCGCCTCGGTGGTCTCGATCCGCTTGTTCAGGATGAGGGAGGATGCCATGTTGGAGAGCATCGCCTTGCGGTGACCGCTCTTGCGACCGAGATGATTGACTTTTCTATTGTGTCTCATTGCAGTTAAACGATCTTTTTCTTGGGTTCGATATTGTACTTGGTGACATCCATTCCGAACGAGAGCTTCATCTTCTCGACGAGCAGGTCGATTTCGTTCAGGGACTTACGGCCGAAGTTGCGGAACTTCATCAGCTCGGCGCGGCTGTAGGACACGAGGTCGGCGAAAGTGTCGATGTCGGCGGCCTTCAGGCAATTGAAAGCGCGCACGGACAGGCCCATGTCGGACAGCTTGGTCAGCAGCAGGTGACGCATCCGGAGCGACTCCTCGTCCAGTTCCTTGCTGTCGGACTCGACAGCGCTGTCCAGGGAGATCTTCTTGTCGTCGGTGAACAGCTTGAAGTGGTAGATGAGGATGTTGGCGGCTTCCTGCAGGGCCAGATCCGGAGAAATGGAACCGTCGGTCACGATTTCGAGGTTCAGTTTCTCATAGTCGGTCTTCTGCTCGACACGGTAGTTTTCGACGCTCCAGTTGACCTTCTTGATCGGCGTATAGATTGCGTCGACGGGAATGGTCCCGATCGGCGTGGACTCCTCACGCATCTCCTCGGCGGGGACGAAACCGCGGCCCTTGGTGATGGTCAGGGACATTTCAATCTTGACGGAAGGTTCGAGGGAACAGATGTGCAGTTCAGGATTCAACACCTTGAAAGAAGACAATCCGTTGGAAATGTCCTCAGCGGTAAACTCCTGCTTGCCGCTGACTGTGATGTTCGCCACTTCCGAGTCTACGGAATCAACCATCCTGCGGAAACGGACCTGTTTCAGGTTCAGGATGATGTCCTGCATACCCTCGATCACGCCCGGGATGGTCTGGAACTCATCGTCCACCCCCGTGACTTTGATCGACGAGATGGCGAAACCTTCCAAAGAGGCGAGGAGAATGCGACGCAGGGAGTTGCCGATGGTCTGGCCATAACCAGGTTCCAGCGGGCGGAACTCAAAACGGCCGACGGTGTCGGTGCATTCGAGCATGATCACCTTGTCCGGTTTCTGAAATGCTAAGATTGCCATAAGTTTTACGGTGTTAAGTTCTGTTACTTGGAGTAGAGGTCGACGATCAGCTGCTCGTTGATGTTCTCGGGAATCTCGGTACGGGCCGGGACATTGAGGAACTTGCCGACGAGGGTCTTGGGATCGAACTCGATCCAGGAGTACTTCGTAGCGGCGGCGACACTCGTCTGGATTACCTCCAGGCTCTTGGAGCGCTCGCGAACGGCGACGCTCTGTCCGGGCTTCACCGAAGCGGACGGAATGTTGCAGACCTGTCCGTCGAGGGTGATGTGGCGGTGCAGGACGAGCTGACGGGCGGCGGCACGGGTGGGAGCGATGCCCATCCGGTACACGATGTTGTCGAGACGGGCCTCCAGCAACAGCAGCAGGTTCTCACCGGTCTGTCCCTTCATGCGGGAAGCACGGGCGTAGGTGTTGCGGAACTGACGCTCCAGCACACCGTACATGTACTTGACCTTCTGCTTTTCCTTCAGCTGGGTGCCATACTCCTTCGTCTTCTTGCGCTTGGCAGCGAGACCGTGCTGTCCCGGAGGGGTATTTCTCTTTTCGAAGACCTTGTCAGGGCCATAGATCGGTTCGCCGAATTTGCGGGCGATGCGAGTGGTAGGACCAGTATATCTTGCCATGGTAATACTTCTTTAGAGATTAAACTTTACGGCGGCCCTTGGGACGGCAACCATTGTGGGGCATCGGGGTCACGTCGATGATTTCGGTGACGACGATA
>ONNK01000126.1 GCA_900319185.1 uncultured Bacteroidales bacterium | reverse complement strand
CATGCAGTTTATTTCAGGGACAATCATGACCATGTCAACAATTACGATATCGGCATGACCTGGCGCTTCAATATATATAAACGCTGATTCATAAAACGGACTTATAGCTATTCCCCATGTTTGAAAAGATCGTATCCATCGTCAACGACATCGTCTGGAACCCGCTCCTGGTGGTACTCCTGGTCGGTGCAGGACTGTATTTCTCCATTCGCACGCGCTTCGTACAGGTAAGGCGTTTCGGGCTCATGATACGTTCCCTCTTTGCCAAGGCGGAGAAGGACGAGTCGGGGAACAAGCACGGTATTTCCTCTTTCCAGGCATTCTGCATAGCGCTGTCAGGGCGTGTCGGCACCGGCAACATCGTCGGCGTTGCTACAGCTATCGCACTGGGAGGACCTGGAGCGGTATTCTGGATGTGGATCATCGCTTTCTTCGGGGCCTCGACGGCGTTCGTCGAGTCCACGCTTGCCCAACTGTACAAGTTCAAGCATTCCACCGGTTTCAGGGGAGGTCCATCCAGCTATATCGAACACGGTCTGGGCAAACCCGGCCTTGGTGTCCTATTCTCCATCCTGGCCATTGTCGGATACGGCATCCTGCTCCCTACGGTACAGGCCAACGGAGTGGCAGGTGCACTCACCAATTCCTTCGAACTGCCCAGCCTTGCCGCAGGTCTCGGGATGGCTTTCCTGCTGGCATTGGTCATCATCGGCGGTGTCAAGAGCATTTCCCGTGTCGCATCCGTCATCACCCCGTTCATGGCGCTCGGATACATCGTTTTTTCCATCATAATCATCTTCCAGCACATTGACGCCGTCCCCGCCGTCCTAAAGTCCATCGTGGTCGGAGCTTTCGGCATCAAGCCGGTCGCGGGCGGCATCCTTGGTTCCACCATCATGATGGGAGTCAAGCGAGGCATATTCTCCAACGAGGCCGGCCAGGGCAGCGGAGCCATGGTCTCCGCCGCCGCTGCCGTCTCCCACCCCGCCAGGCAGGGACTTGCCCAGGCTTTCTCTGTATATGTCGACACCCTGCTGGTCTGTACGGCCACCGCACTAATGATCTTATGTTCAGGCACTTACAACATCCTTGACGCCAAGACCGGAGAAATGCTGGTCGCGCGGGCACCTGAACTCGGGGCCAATTATGTCGGATTCACCCAGGCTGCCGTCGATTCCGCATTTACCGGCTTCGGAAGCGCCTTCGTCAGCATAGCACTGCTGTTTTTCGCCTTCACGACGGTAATGGCTTATTATTTCTACACCGAGTCCAGCATCATCTATCTTTTCTCAGGCCGCAACGGCTCCGTCAAGACTGAACGGACGCTGATCTGGTGCTACCGTTTCCTGCTGCTGGCTATGGTTATTTTCGGATCGCTGCGTGAAGCCAACGTCGTCTGGCAGCTCGGTGACATCGGGGTTGGACTTACCGCATGGATCAATGTCCTCTCCCTTCTCATCCTCTGCCCGCACGCCATCAAAGCTCTCAAAGAGTACGAATCGCGTGACTGACATTGCAACCCGGTTGCAGTTTCCTTCCCCTACCTTTGCAGAAGGAAAATAAAAAGCAACGAAATATGTCACACGAACATCATCACCATGAGCATGAATGCGATTGCCATGAACATCATCATGAGCATGAAGAAGGCGGACTGAAACAAAAACTGATACTTATCGCAGTGACGGCCGTCCTTCTGGCCGTAGCAGTATTGATCGAGAAAAAATGCAACCTTGCCACATGGCAGTTGCTCCTGGTCTATCTGGTCCCGTATCTCCTCATCGGTTTCGACACTTTGAAGGAAGCTGCCGAAGGCATTTCACACGGAGAGGCCTTCGACGAGCATTTCCTGATGTCGATAGCAACCCTGGGCGCCCTTTGCATCGGATTCCTTCCGGGTGCGGAAACTGCTTTCCCTGAAGCGGTATTCGTAATGCTTTTCTTCCAGGTCGGAGAATTGTTCGAGGGTTATGCCGAAGGCAAGAGCCGAGACAGCATTGCCCATCTCATGGACATCCGCCCCGACGTAGCTAATGTCGAGCGAGAAGGCAAGGTCGAGTCCGTCGATCCGGCAAGCGTCGGAATCGGCGAGATACTCGTCGTCAGGCCGGGAGAGAAAGTCCCTCTCGACGGAATCATCCTCGAAGGCTCGACATCCGTGGATACCAAGGCCCTCACGGGCGAAAGCGTCCCGCGCGAGCTTGAAGCCGGGGACGAGATCCTTTCCGGCTGCGTAAACCTCACCGGAGTCGTCCGCATCCGCACCACCAAGGCATACGGCGAGAGCACGGTTTCACGCATTATCGAACTTGTAGAGCACGCAGGCGAACGCAAGTCGCACAGCGAAGCTTTCATCACGCGTTTCGCCCGCGTCTATACTCCGGTCGTGGTATTCGCGGCCCTCGCCCTCGCGCTTCTCCCTCCCCTTCTTAGCGGTGATTTCGCAGGCGCATTTCCGACCTGGCTCTACCGGGCGCTGATGTTTCTCGTAGTCTCCTGCCCTTGCGCGCTGGTCATCAGCGTGCCCCTGACCTTCTTCGGAGGCATAGGCGGAGCTTCGCGCAAAGGTATCCTGGTCAAGGGAGCGAACTTCATGGACACCCTTGCCAAGGCAGGTACGGTGGTCTTTGACAAGACGGGAACGCTCACACACGGACAGTTCTTCGTCGAAGCCGTACATCCCGAGACCTGTGACGAGCGCCATCTGCTGCACATGGCCGCCCATGTCGAGCACTACTCGACTCATCCGGTTGCGGCTGCGCTGCGCGACGCCTTCCCTGAGGAAGCGACTGACGGCTGCGAGGTCGGAGATATCGAGGAAATGCCGGGAATGGGCGTGAAGGCTCGCGTCGGAAAGGATGTCGTATGCGTAGGAAATGCAAAGATGATGGAAGCCGTCGACGCCAACTGGCATGACTGCCATCTCACCGGCACCATCGTACATGTGGCGATAAACGGGGCTTATGCCGGACACATCGTCATCAACGACATGGTCAAGGAAGACAGCGCCGAGTCTATAATCAACCTCAGGAATCTCGGGGTTAACCGCACCGTTATGCTCACCGGAGACCGAAAGGAAGTAGCGAAGGATGTTGCCGAAAAGCTCGGCATCGGAGATTTCCATGCCGAGCTCCTGCCCGACGGAAAGGTCGAGCATGTCAAGACACTGCTCGAATCCAAGGAGTCGGGGACAAGCCTGCTCTTCGTCGGCGACGGCATCAACGATGCTCCTGTGATGGCTCTGGCCGATGTCGGCATAGCCATGGGCGGGCTGGGAAGCGACGCGGCGCTGGAGGCGGCCGACGTCGTCCTGATGGACGACAAGCCGTCCAAGGTCGCGCTCGCCGTCCGCATCGCCCGCCGCACGCTCGGTATCGCCCGACAGAATGTCGCATTCGCCATAGGCGTGAAAATTGCAGTGCTCCTGCTGGCCGCATTCGGTATTGCAACCATGTGGATGGCTGTCTTCGCCGACGTAGGCGTGACAGTGCTGGCAGTACTCAACGCCATGCGCGCACTGAAGGTTTAAGAAATGGATATACACAATCAACTCACTGATGAGCAATTGCTTGAGAAGGCCGGAGTCCGCGTTACCGCGGTCCGGCTTCTCATTTGGCGTGAAATCAGACATACATTCACCGGCGCTTTCAGCCTGGCCGATGTCGATGACGCATTGCCTACCGTCGACAAGTCCACCATTTTCCGCACGCTCACTTTGCTGAGCGACGCCCACCTCCTTCACGACATCGACGACGGCTCCGGCTCTCACAAGTACTGCGTCTGCCACCACGATGACACTTTGCACTGCACGGGGCATGTCCACTTGACATGCCGCATATGCCGCCGCACCTTCTGCCTTCCCAATGTCAGGATCCCTCAGGTCATGCTCCCCGAAGGTTTCGAGCCCGAGGAGACCGAGTACCTTGTAAAGGGTATCTGCCCCGAATGCGCCCGCAGGGCGTAAGTTACATTTTTATAGCGAAAACGCATTTTTTCATTGAGTTTTATCCTATCTTTGCACACCACATGTTGATAATGCAAAGATAATGACCCTGCGTTCGCACTTAAAGGCACAGCGTTCCAACATAGAGGCCATCGTCCTGATCGTCGTCCTGGCAGGGACATTCATGGCCCTGGCCTCCCGTATGGGCGGAGGCAATCTCCTCAAGACCATCATGAACACCGCCCATCAGCTTCTGCTCAACACGGTGTTCTACCTTATGGGCATAACCGTACTGACCGGGGCACTGTCCAAGCTGCTCTCGGAATTCGGTGTGGTGAGGCTTCTAGAAAAACTCCTCCGGCCGTTGATGAGGCCGCTGTACAACCTCCCGGGAGTTGCCGCCCTTGGCGCGCTGATGACTTTCCTGTCGGACAACCCGGCCATCATCGCATTCAGCAAGGACAAGAACTTTTCCTCGTACTTCAAGAAATACCAGCTGCTGTCGCTGACCAATTTCGGTACGGCGTTCGGAATGGGACTCGTCGTGATGGTCACGATGATCAGCCTGGGCTATACAGGCGGAGCATTCGTCGGCCTCTTCGGCGCCATCTGCGGTTCTATTATCTCCACGCGCATCATGCAGCGGAAGTGCCTGAAATCCTTTCCGGAACTCGACTCACCCGTAGCTTCAGAGATCAAGGAAGAGCCTGCGGAAGTCATTGAGGAACAAGGTAATCAGAACAGCGTATTCATGCGTTTCCTCAACTCTATACTTGATGGAGGAAAAAACGGTGTTGATCTGGGACTTGCTATCATTCCCGGTGTACTGATCATTACCACAGTGGTCATCATACTCACTTTCGGTGCCGGTCCCGAGGGATATACCGGAGCAGCGAACCAAGGTGTACCTATTCTTCCTTGGCTTGCCGAGAAAGTCCACTGGTTGTTCGAGTGGCTGTTCGGATTCCAGGACATGAGACTGATAGCGTTTCCGATGACTGCTCTCGGAGCTGTCGGCGCAGCGCTCGGGCTCCTGCCGACCTTCGATGCGACCGGCATTCTGGACGGGAATGCGATTGCCGTCTTCACTGCTATAGGCATGTGCTGGAGCGGCTTCCTTTCCACACACACTGCGATGCTGGATTCTCTCGGATACCGCAAGGTCATATCCAAGGCGCTCGGCGCCCACACAGTCGCC
>ONNK01000032.1 GCA_900319185.1 uncultured Bacteroidales bacterium | reverse complement strand
CTCTCGCTGACGGCGCGGGTGAACGCCACGACATCGTGGCGGGTCTGCTCCTCGATCTCCTTGATGCGGTCGACCTTGAAAGTGGCCTTGGCCCTGATCTTCTCCACATCCTCAGCGGGGATGACACCGAGCTTGCTCCAAGCCTCGCAGGAGAGGATTTCGACTTCGAGATAGGCGCTGAACTTGTTTTCCTCGGTCCAGACGTCCCGCATGACCTTCCTTGAATAACGCTCGATCATCTTATCTCATCCTTTTAATGAATCCCTCGATGTTGGCGTAGATGCGCGACAGGACGTCGTCGCACTCGGTGCGCTCGAACTTCTCGCCCGTGATGTGCTCATAGAGCTCGACATAGCGGTCAGTGATGCCGGAAACGACCTCAGGAGTCATCTCGGGGACCTTCTGGCCCTCGAGGCCCTGGAAGCCGTTGGCCATCAGCCACTCGCGCACGAACTCCTTGGAGAGCTGGCGCTGGCGCTCGCCGCGCTCCAGCCTTTCCTCGTACCCGTCGGCATAGAAATAACGCGATGAGTCGGGGGTGTGGATCTCGTCCATCAGCAGGATACGTCCGTCCTTGCGGCCGAACTCGTACTTCGTGTCAACGAGTATGAGGCCGCGCTTCGCGGCAATCTCGGTGCCGCGCTGGAAGAGCGCGAGCGTGTAACGCTCCAGCTCAGCGTACTCGTCGGCCGGGACGATGCCGCGGGCGATGATCTCCTCGCGGCTGATGTCCTCGTCATGGCCCTCGGCGGCCTTGGTCGTGGGCGTGATGATCGGCTCGGGGAGCCGGTCATTCTCGCGTAAGCCGTCAGGCAGAGCCACGCCGCAGAGCGTGCGCTTGCCGGCCTTGTACTCTCGCCAGGCATGGCCGGCGAGATAGCCGCGCACCACCATCTCGACCTTGTAGGGCTCGCAGCGCAGGCCTATCGTCGCCATGGGATCGACCTCCGCGACCTTCCAGTTGGGGATGATGTCCTCGGTCAAATCGAGGAACTTGGATGCTATCTGGTTGAGTACCTGGCCCTTGTAGGGAATGCCTTCGGGCAGGACCACGTCGAAGGCGGAGATGCGGTCCGTAGCCACCATCACGATATAACTGTCATCGATGCTGTAGACGTCACGCACCTTCCCGACGTACTTCGACACCTGGCCGGGAAACTGGACATCGGTTTTGGTTACTGCTTTCATTGACTGGACAATTTGATCATGCAAAGATAATCAATCTTTAGTATTCTTCCTGCGGTTTCATGCCACAACCGCCACGGAATTCGTCGACGAGATTGATCGAATATGCCTCCTCCCTGGAGACCTCGGTCTTGGTCCAGTCGATCTCACCCTCATGCCCGGCGTAGTCGCTGATGCGCACCGAGCAGAGATAGCCTTCGTCGTTGCGCTGGTAGGCGCTGCAGCCGGACATGGCGATACGGTTGCGCTCCTGCTGGCCCTGCTTGGACACGATGTGGCACCACTCGATCACGCATGTCCTGCCGTCGTCGATGATGGTCTCATAGCGCATGCCGACGCAGGCGGGAATGTATGTGGCCAGGCCGTAGCCGAAGCGGTGAGCATTGCGCGACATCTCCTCCCTCGGAGGGATCGGAGTCCCCCACGGGTCGTAGCCGCCGATGATGCAGTCATCGGCGAAGGCCGCGTGGATCTTGTCCGGGTCGCAGTACGGCGCGTGGTGCAGCGCCTCATAGTAGGCGCGCATCGCGCCCGTAAGCAGGCTCGGATCGCCCATCTCGTAATGCGCGGGCTTGAAGATCGGCTTGCGGTAAGGTGTCTGGTCGGGGACGAAGCTGTAGTGCGTGTACATGCGGATCTCCTCCAGCAGCTTAGGGGTGCGCAGGTCTGCGATCACGAAGAACGGTACCTCCTCGATCTCCCCGTCCACGACGAACTTGAACACGCCCTCAAGGGCGATGCGGCCGCCGCCCCTGGTCTGGAAGACCGGCGTGAAGCTCGCGGCGTCCGCCTTGAACTTCGTCAGGAACCCTGCCGCGAACTCGCGGATGCCGTCCAGGCCCTCGAAACGCCCGTAAGGCGTATCGACGGCCGAAGGTTCGTCCCAGAACATCTTCTTCTCGCGGAAAAGCCCGACGACTTCGTCGACGTTCCCGGCCGAAAGCGCTTTCGCGAAAAGCATGTCGGGGGTGTCCGGCAGGATATCTCCCCTCTCCATGCCCTCGTAAAGCCTCTCAAGGTTGCACGGCTTCCTTACCTGCAAGCCGGCAAGAGGATCGGAACCCTCACCCGTCGTGGTCCCGCACGCCTGCAGCAGTACCACTGCAAGCGCGGTCAAAAGTATTCTGCGCATCATATTGGGAAAGGTTATGCTATTTGTCTGCCTTGATCTTGTTGGTGGCCCACTCGATGAAATACTTCATGTTAGGGCCGTCGGTATGGCCGCCGTCGTGCTGGCGCCATGCCAGCTCGCCGTCGAGAAGGCCGGTGAGTACAGGCGGCATGGGCTCCTTGCGATAGTCATTGGATATACCGAGGTCCTTGGCGCCGAGCAGCTTGAACACCTCGCCCGCGGCAACGGTAGCCTGCCAGCTGCCGTACTGGTCCAGCCAAAGGGCATCTCCCTGCTCAGGGACACCATAGCTGATGAATACGAGGCGCGGGGCACAGAGAGCGATGAGCTCGTGGGAATCCACCGGCAGCATACCGGCATTTCCGGGGCCGTTCTTCGACTCGATAGCGCAGTACTTGATGTAGTTACCGGCCATCCAGTGATACTCTCCGGAATTGGCGAGATTCTCCAGACCCTCACCGAAGAAACGGCGGTGCAGTGTAGCTCCGCCCTTGCCGGACGATCCGATAAGACCCATATAGAAACGGTCCTCGAATGCGAGCGTCACGAGCGCTGCCTTTCCATATCTGGAGACGCCCTCTATGCCGACGTGCTTGGCATCGACGTCAGGGTCGGTCTCGAGATAATCGAGGCCGCGCGCAGCGCCCCATGCCCAGGCGCGGAGCGAGCCCCAGTCATCGGGCTTGCGCGGCTGGCCCTTGTTGACCAGACCGATGATGCCGCGAGTAAGGCCGGCGCCGTTATCAGCCTGGATGCTGCTGGGATCGATCATGGCGTAGCCCCATCCAGCAGCCAGAAGCTGCTGGTTTGACGGCGGATCCTGGCCCGGAGCCAGCTGGGCAGGGCGGGCGAACGCCGCAAAGGGATTGGCAGGCTCGAAAGGCTGCCAGGCGGGATATTTCTTCATCAGCTCGGCTGTCTCCGGATCATTCTCCAGCATGCGGCGCAGTGCCTTGTTGATGACAGCCATGTCGGCTCCGCCGGGCTTGACGGGATTGGGGAGGTTCGCTCCTCCGAACATCATCAGCACCGGAACCGGTCCTTCGGCGTTGGCCGGAGTCACGACGACCATCTTGATGTCAACATTGATCGAAGGGCAGGCGCTGTTGTCCACGTGGCCCCTGAGCTGCTTGGCCTTTGCCCGGATCATACCGACAGTCTCTATCTCCTCCGCCTCGACGATCCAAGTGACACCGGGAACATTGTCCGGCACGCGACCGTAGACCTCGCTCTCGAAACCCTCTACGATCTCCGGCCGGCGGACCTCCCACCACTGTTTGGCGGTAGTCACCTTCTTGCCGGCATTCGTCTTGAGGATCTCAGGAAGCACGGGGAAAGGATTGGCCTTGCTTTCATCGTAGTTGGCAGCGTGAGGACTGCTCTCGTCTGCATCGAAGGCATACCTGATGGACTTGATGCCAAGCTGGTCAAGCATGTTCTGGTGATCCTGCTGTGCTGTGAAAGTCACTGGCTCCTGAGCGAAGGCTGCTGCGCAGAACAGGCAGCCGGCGATTAAAAGGAATATCTTTTTCATATCAATTGGTTTTAGTCCCTACTAAGTTAGTCTATTATCCCCAAAAAAAGAATCATTCGCAGATAAAGAGCACAAAAAAACGCCCGCAGAAGCGGGCGTTGAAGCGGGGTCATCCGCAGTCTTTATTTCTTCTTCTTGAAGTCGCGGACGGTGTAGTAAACAGGCTTGCGCTGATACTCACTGTCATAAAGGAGCGGATAGTTATTGGCACCAAGCCAGGAATCACGGTCGCTGAGGTTCCAGAAGGTCACGCAGGAGATGTTATCCTTGTACTTGCGCATGATCTCGAAGAGATCGCTGTACTTCTGCTCCTGCATCTGCTGGATCTCCTCGGTATACTGCTGGCCCTCGCCACGGCTGAACTGAAGTCCGCCGCCGGCCTCTTCGTTGATACGGATATCGAACTCGGTGATCTGGATGTCGTCGACAAGCTCGAGATACATGTTGATAGCCGTCTCGAAATCCTCGAGGGTCGGGTTGTCGAAGATGTTGTAGTGACCCTGCATGCCGATACCGGTGATAGGAGCACCCTCCGACTGGAGTTTCTTGACCATGTTGTAGATATAGGTCCTCTTCGCAGGGGTCCAGGCGCTGTAGTCGTTGTAGAACAGACCGGCTTTAGGATCGGCCTCGTGGGCCCAGATGAAAGCGTTCTTGATGAACTCGTCGCCGCAGAGCTGGTATGCCTGGGACTTGCGGAAAGAATCCTCATAAGAGGCATCGATGTTGTCCGAGTCGCTCATGGCCTCGTTAACCACATCCCAGCAGTAAATGACATCCTTGTAACGGTTGACAACGGTGTTGATGTGGGCCTTGAGAGAATCGTAGAACTCCTCCTTGCTGGCCGCCACATACTTGGGGACCTTGGTCATCTGCATGGCAGGAGCACCAGGAGCGCCCTGGGGGCGCGGGCCGCCGAAGCCGGGGAAACCGCCGCCGAAACGGCCGAATGCGGGCCTCTCCACCCATACGGTATCACCCTTCTCGTCAAGCTCGACGACAGGGTTGCCGTTCTCATCGTGCTTGGTAAACATCCAGGTGGCGAACTGGCTGTGCCACACAAGGTTATGACCACGCATCTTGATGCCGTGCTCACGGCAGAAGTTTGCGATGGCATCGGCCTTCTCGAAGTTCCACACACCAGCCTCGGGATGGATCTCGCCAGGCTTCATGCAGTTCTCAGCGGTAACGCTGTTGTACTCCTTGAGGATGATGGCTGCCTGAAGGGAGTCTGCTACGTTACGCTCGGTAACGGCGACACCGATCTTGAAATACTTCTTGTAAGCGTCCTTGAGACCGGGGTCCTTGGGACCGCAAGCACTCATCAATGCAACACAAAAGATGAGGGCGATAATTGAAAGCTTTTTCATTGATATAGATTAAAATGATGAATCCTAGCCGGAAGCGCCTCTGCTTCAGCCGACAAAAATAAACAATAATAAACAATAATCCAATGGCAGGCTGAAATGTGAGCAGCCCGCCCTATTCGAGGACGATACCCTTGAACTCGTCGATTTCTTCCCTAGTGAATCCGAGTTCGTTCATAAGATAGTATTCAATCTTACTTTGCAAGGTGTCGTCAGGATCGCCTTTGCCTTTCAGGAAACTAACACCTTCCCTAGTGAGATAATAGTAAGTCTGGGATGTATCGTTACGATATCTCTTCCCCGCGGCGTTGCTGAACGAGGTGAGTTCATAGTCGATGGAACAATCTTTCTCGGATACACCAAGCAAGCCCTCGATCAAGAACCCGACATAACCGGTGCGGTCCGCGCCGATATAACAGTGGAAGTAGGAAGCTTTACCCGATCTCGCCGTCTCAAAAATGGCCGCAATGACACTACTGATCCTCTCTTTTTCTTTCAATTCATCGAAACTGTCGAACTCAGGATGGATATAACCCACACTATACTGGGGAGCAGTGAAAGGTTGATAGCAATTCTGGCTCCCACTTTCACTCGTGGGGTTGGCATAGCCTTTTCTCAAATCGATATCCATTCCTATATTCAGGAAGCCGGTCAGGATGTCTTTTTCGCTATCCGTTGTCACATCCATGTTGGTACCCCTGAAAATGTAGCCATATCTGATGGTCTTCTTCTCTCCATTGAACGACCCTTCGAGTCCCCCGAGGTCACGGCAGTTATTGGCGTGGCCGCTCTTTTCGATATCGCTGACCTTGATCATGCGACGCCGCCCAGTGGTCTTGAAGTAGCCTTTCTCCCAAACGACATCATCCTCGGAGACCGTGTAATAGTAAGTGAGGCCGGGGATGAGGTTGTACACGTCGGCTGACCTGGCCCCATCCGTTGCATTCTGAGACCATATCATATGCTTCAGTTCATCGTCTCCATAAATGGTAATGGTAGTGGAGCTGGTAGCGGCATTGGTCAAAGGAATGGTCACAGGCTTCGGACAATCCTTCCGGTTTATGGATGCATACGAGCCAGTGACGTAGGTCGCCATGACGGAATTGCAATTGGCTGGGTCATAAATGTCCGAATAGGACACGGTAGCATCGTCCAAATAAGCACGGAGCGCATCGTTCTCCAAGCTGACGGTTCCTAAATCCCTCCAACCTTCAATAGGCGCATTGCGTATCCGCAGGGTGTAGGTGGCCGACCCGGCACCGTACTCGGAATCCTCCTCGGCAAAGGCCGTGATGGTCACCATGCCGGGGGCGACAGGCGTCACTTTACCGTCGGCATCAACCGTGGCAACGTCTTCGTCACTGGAAGAGTAGGTCACGGTCGTGTAGGTTCCGGAAAGGGCCGGTCTCTCGGGGTCGTCCCCAAAGGTGCAGGTCACGCTCTCCGGCTCGAAGCTGAGGCCGCGATACGCCTTCCCGTCCTTCATATAGAGGCGCACGCCGATGGTCCTTCCGCTACCGCCTATCTTGAAGAAATCACCATCCGCCTTGTAATACAGGACCTGGTCTTTCTCTTTTGTATTGCTGGCTTGGGTAGTACTGAAAAAGAACGCACCGTCGTTACCCGTCGACAGGGCATACGGATATGTCACACCCGACTGGGAGCTGGCATAGGCGAGTCCCGCGGAACTGTTGGAGTAGCTGCAAAAGAGGTATCTGCCGTCATTGGACTTCAGGTAATAGTCGTTGCCGTTGCTCTCAACGGTAAATTCGTAGCCGGCCAGGGAGCCATCGGTGTCGACAATGGTATAGTCCTGCGGCGAGACCGTCACATAATAGCCTTCGGTATCACCCTTGAACAGTCTCCCTTCATCAGCATCGACGATCAGGTAAGTGCCTCCGGCAGTGATCGAGGACGCCTTGTTATATACTGCAGGCAGGGGGATGACTTCCAACGCCGCCATCCTCGTTATGGCGCTGCGGCCTATCTCCATCTCCCTGTTCAAGGACTTCTCGAAAGCCTTGCCGTCAGGCGTGTTGACCGTTATCGTGAAGCCGCCTGACATAGTCCCCGGGAAAAGGACGAAAACGGCCATGACAGCCTCCTCTTTCTCCTTTGGAAGCACGATCGGAGGGTCGCAAGTCAGTGTCACTGCATCTGTAGCCCTATCTGCTAAAAGGCTCGACTCGGGCAATCCGCCGGACATGTCGACAGTACAATCTCCAGCTATCAATTCTCCATTGTTGGTCTTGAGCGTGATGGAGGAAACGGACACATCCTTACCATAGAACTTGAATGACAGATATCCCCCGACGTTCTTGAATTTCAGTTTATTGTCATCCGTCGAGGAAACCATCGTATTCGCTCCGATACCGAAAGAGCCATCCTTGAAGGCCTGTTCCGTAGGAATGGACGTCGTGATGATACCCTCATCGCTGACCGTCGTAGACTCGCGATAAGGATAGACCGCATATATTCCGGTCAGCTCATTTCCTGTGACAGGACCACTTGTCGGCAAGGCCTCCATTTCTCCGGAATTGTCACCGTCCCCTCCTTTGAAACGATACTGCCGGTTATATGTACTCTTGTTGAAGATGGATACGCAGTCATCCTTATTCCACAGGATACGGAGCTTCTCGTCAGCATACACTTTCGTGTCAGCATCAGGCTGCTCGCCTATAGTGGCGTAGAACTGTTCGTCACCGGAATACACGGTGTTATCCTCGGGAATGGTTATCTCATTAAAAGAGCAGGACACAGCTGTCAGCGACAGCAGTCCAAGGAGCAGAAAGTGGAGCTTCATGTCAATAATCTACAGGTTAGTCTTATGCAGAGTGCAAAGATATGAAAATATACCTGAAAGAAAAAGCACTTGCGTCACCGCAAGTGCTTCACTAACCGTAGTCTGGATGACTGGACTTGAACCAACGACGGTGAATTCTAATTAGAAGTGCAACAAACTTCATAAATCAAAACAAAAAAATGTTTAACTTTAACTGTCGAAGTCTGTTACGCTTTTTAAAAGAAGAGATGAGAGAAAGAGGGTTCATTACGATGGCTACCGGAGCGAAAAGGTATTACGAAGTCGCCCATAATCTATTGATTTCCTATCGCTATTTCTCCCGAAAGCCGCTCCCATTCGCCATTATTTGTGACCAGGAAAACGAGTTTACCGCGGATTTCGACCAGGTTATTCTGATTGAGCATCCCATTCACTCTTTTCTGGACAAATTACGAATTCCCGGATTTGCGCCTTTTAACGAGACAATCTTCATTGATTCCGACTGTCTGGCCTATAGGGACCTGAACGGACTATGGAGTATCTTTTCACATGCCGGGGACTTTTCCTATCTGGGATACCTCTTCCCTTTCAAACAGAAATACGGATGGTTCCAAAGGGAAGGAGCCGGCATTTTCCGGGATGAAGTAAAGTTTTCCATAATCTTACAGGGTGGCCTCTATTATATGAGGAAAGGAAAACTTGCAGATTTCTCTCGCACGTGCCAATACATCCTTGATCATTATGACACCTTCGTGTTCTCCCAATATCCATACACAGATCCTGTGGACGAGCCCGTTTTCGCACTGGCTTCCTCGATTCACGACTATAAACCTGCCCGAGGCTACGATGATGTCTTCTGTTATTATCCTATCTGCAATTCAATACGGGCTGACATCCGGAAAGGGCTGTTGAGTTATCGCTATAAAAACACCTGTTTATATCCCATCGGGCGTTATTTTCTACACTGGAGCATGAAGGAAGTGGACGGGGCACTCTACCGCCAGGAAACAGAACGGCTGGCAGAAATGGCCTCTTCCGGCAAAAGTCCATGGCTTTTTCAGGAACTCAGGAACCGTTTTCTGGACATCATACCTACGGCGGTAATGCATCTGAGGCAACTTGCCAGGAAATGTCTGCCCCTGGAATTCAAAATCCGTCTCGCAGCTCTTCTACGCAGGCAACACCGTTCCTGAACACATTCTTCACATCCTTCTTACCCACGTAATCTGAAGTATCAGAATGCTGAAACTGTGACAAAAACGCGACTGGTTCAAAAAGAAAAAGCACTTGCGTTACCGCAAGTGCTTCACTAACCGTAGTCTGGATGACTGGACTTGAACCAGCGACCTCCTGGTCCCTAACCAGGTGCGCTACCAACTGCGCCACATCCAGAGGTCGTCCAAGGCCCTTCGGCCTTTTCGGGACTGCAAATGTACGGATTTTCGGGGATAATCCAAATTCTGAGCGGATTTTTTTCTTATCCGGAACCGTTTTGACCCTGAAAGCGGATCCTTTTGTATTTTTCGCAGTGAGCTAGGCCAGCTCCTTGATCCGCCGGGCGACTTCGT
Organism: uncultured Bacteroidales bacterium; assembly: GCA_900319185.1. Classification (GTDB taxonomy): domain Bacteria; phylum Bacteroidota; class Bacteroidia; order Bacteroidales; family UBA932; genus Cryptobacteroides. The sequence continues at coordinate 6,028 of ONNK01000032.1, read as the reverse complement.
CCGGGTGGTCTACAAGGAGCTGGCCGTGATTCGATTTGGGAAACACCTGGACGTGCACGTCCGGACAAAGCTTCCTAAGGTGTTCGGCCTGCGGCTTCGCGACGAAAGCCTCCAAGGTGCCGTACCAGTAATGGATGTCGGGTCCGGAGATGGATTCAAGCTTGTTGGTATAGACCGACTTGTACCCGTCCAGGACGGCGCGGCCACGGCCGTAAGGATAGACCTTCCTGCATTCGTCCAGCAGGACGTCGAAATAGTGTGAATGGAACACCCGGCGCCAGAAGCCGGTCCAATGGTAGCAGGTCCAGACATTGGCGCACTGGTAGTACCGGAGCGGGGCTTCCAGCCATTTCGGCAGCGGGAGCAGAGGGGCGGCATCCAGGACGGCGTGGTCGACGGTAATCTCATTCCTTTCCAACACGCGGGAGAGGATCTTCCCGCCAAGGGAAAGGCCGTAGGCGCAGTCCAGACGACCGTCCAGACGCTGCTTCACATAAGCGATCACCTGCGCAGCCTGGTCGTCTATGGAAGTGAAACGGGTGAACTGACCTAACGTGAAGCCGTCCACCTGGACGGCGAAGATGCGGTAATCCCCCTCCAGCAGGCCTATCAGCGGAAGGAATATCTCATAGGACACACCCAGTCCCGGGATCAGAAGGAGGCTCGGCGCCCCTTCCCTGCCATATACTTTGAAATCCATTGCTTGAATTGTTTCAGAGAACTAATATAGACATTTTCCCCGCAACGTGCGGGAAATGCCCGCAGGTTATGACGTTTTTTATTATCTTTGTTTTTCAGTAGTGTATAATTGAAGGCCATGACAAAGATCAAGATGACCACCCCCCTGGTGGAGATGGACGGCGACGAGATGACCAGGATCCTCTGGAAGATGATCAAGGACGAACTCATACTGCCGTTCGTGGACCTGAAGGTCGAGTATTACGACCTGGGTCTCGTGAAAAGGGACGAGACTTCCGACAAGATAACCGTCGAGGCCGCCGAGGCCTGCAAGAAATACGGTGTGGGCGTGAAATGCGCCACGATCACCCCCAACGCGCAGCGGATGACGGAGTACAAGCTCCACCAGATGTGGAAAAGCCCCAACGGCACCATCCGCTCCATCATGGACGGAACAGTCTTCCGTACGCCCATCACCATTCCTACTATACATCCTGTAGTCAAGAACTGGGAGAAACCCATAACCATAGCACGTCACGCCTACGGTGACGTGTACAAGAATTCCGAACTGAGGATAGAAGGCCCCGGAGTCGCCAAAATCGTATTCGACGGCGAAGACGGCAGCCATCAGGAGGCCGTGATCCAGGAGTTCAAGGGTGCCGGCGTAGTGCAGGGAATGCACAATACCGACAAGTCGATCCGTTCCTTCGCCCATTCCTGTTTCAAGTACGCCATCGACACGAAGCAGGACCTCTGGTTCTCAACGAAGGACACTATCTCCAAGACCTATGACGCCCGCTTCAGGGAGATCTTCAACGAGGTTTACGCTGAACACGAAGAGAAGTTCAAGGAGCTCGGGATCACCTATTTCTATACCCTCATAGACGATGCCGTAGCCCGCGTGATCCGCAGCAAGGGAGGCTTCATCTGGGCCTGCAAGAACTACGACGGAGACGTGATGAGCGATATGGTGTCCACCGCCTTCGGCTCGCTCGCGATGATGACCAGCGTGCTGGTAAGCCCTGACGGCAATTACGAATACGAGGCCGCCCACGGCACGGTGACACGCCACTATTACAAATATCTTCAGGGCGAGGAGACTTCCACCAATCCCATGGCGACAATTTTCGCGTGGAGCGGCGCGCTGCGCCAGCGCGGCGTGAAGGACGGCCTCGAAGGGCTCGTCCGCTTCGCCGACGCGCTGGAGGCCGCCTGCTTCGACACCCTTGGCGACGGCATCGTCACCAAGGACCTCGTCAACCTGATGGAAGGCGTCACGCCCAAGGCCGTCAATTCCGCGCAGTTCATCGCCGCCATCCGCGAACGGCTAGAAAAGAGAATGGCATGAAGATGGTCTTCCTAGATGCCGGCACGATGGGTCCAGTCTCGCTGGACCCCATCGCCGCATTGGGGGAACTTATACTCTATCCGGTCTCGACGCATGAGGAGTCCTGCCTCAGGGTATCGGACGCCGATGTCATCCTGACCAACAAAGCCCCCGTGGACGATGCCGTGATGGCCGCAGCGCCAAGGCTTAAGCTTGTCTGCGTTGCGGCCACAGGCCTGAACCACATAGACTTGGAGGCCGCCGACAGGCGCGGCGTAGCCGTGCGCAACGTCGCCGGCTACTCCACGGAATCCGTGGTTCAGCTGACGTTCACGCACATCCTCTCCCTTTTCTGTCGACCGGCGTTCTATGATGCTGAAGTCAAGGATCTCACCTACTCCCGCAGCGGTGTGCCGAACGACGTGCGCGAGCCCTTCCACGAACTCTGGGGCAAGACCATCGGCATTATCGGTATGGGGAATATCGGCCAGAGGGTGGCACAGATAGCCTCAGCCTTCGGGATGAAGCCTGTGTACTTTTCCACCTCCGGGACATCGCACTGCAAGGAATGGCCGTCGCTCAGCCTGGATGAACTGATGGGAAAAGCCGATATAGTCAGCATACACTGCCCCTTGAACGAGCGCACCCGCGGCCTGATCGGCGCACGGGAGCTCGGACTTATGAAGCCCGGAGCATACCTTGTCAATCTCGGCAGAGGGGCGGTCGTGGACGAGGTCGCCCTGGCGGAGGCGATCGACAAAGGCCGGATAGCAGGCGCGGCTCTGGATGTATTCTCTACCGAGCCGCTTCCCGAAGACCATCCGTTGCTGCACACCTCACACCCGGAGCGCCTGCGGTTTTCGCCGCACATAGCCTGGGCCAGCCATGAGTCTCTCGACCGGCTGGTCCGGATGATGGCGGATAATATCCGCGAAACTATGTGTGTCTAAGAAGCATCCGCCGCTTTTACGGCCAGCATGGCACCTTGCGTGTCACGGCTGTTGGGGCCGATCATGATCTCGAAGTCCCCGGGCTCGCATACCCACTCCAAATCGTGGTTGTAGTAGGACAACTCCTCTTTCGTAAGCGTGAAATCGACCTGCACTGACTGCCCGGCTTCGATGTGTATTTTCTTGAATCCTTTGAGTTCCTTGACCGGACGCGTAGAGGTGGCATAGACGTCATGGATGTAGAGCTGTACGATCTCGTCGCCGGCACGGGAACCCGTGTTGGTAACGGTCACAGATGCCTTTACAGTCCCGTTCAGAGGCATTTCACCAGCACTCAAGGTCACGGGGCCGTATTCATAAGTGGTATAGCTTAGTCCGTATCCGAAGGGATAGAGCGGAGCGTTGACTTCATCGATATAGCAGCTGACAAACTTTTTGTAAGGGGCGTCGTCCGGGTGCGGGCGACCCGTGCTCTTATGGTTGTAGTAGAGCGGAAGCTGGCCGGCACTGCGCGGAAAGGAGGTTGTGAGCTTGGCCGAAGGATTGGCATCACCGAAGAGAACATCCGCTACCGCGTATCCTCCTTCGGAGCCGGGGCTCCAGACATTCAGGATGGCGTCCATCTGCGCATCCTCCTCAACGAGCGTGAGGGGACGGCCGGTTACAAGCACCATGACGACAGGCTTCCCGGTGGCTTTCAGCGCCTGCAGGAGTTCCCTCTGGGCATCCGGCAGGCTGATGTCGGTACGCGACGCTCCTTCACCGTTCATGTTGGGGACCTCACCGACACAGGCCACGACGACATCGGCCTGGCGGGCCTTGGCGACAGCTTCTGCAATGAGCGCAGACTGAGGCGTCGTGTGTACGGGCGGTATCTGCATTCCGGGAGCAAAAGCCCTGAAGATGCTGTGGCGCACGGCATCCTCCAACTCTGCATCCTTGTAGAGCCAGGAGCCTTCGGCATAGGAAGCGTTTGACACCTCGGAGATACCCTGCCATAGAGTGACGCAGGGCTTGCGGGACATGGCCCAGGTCCCCTTCATGGCATCAGAGTCCTTGGCAAGGGGGCCGACCACGGCTACCTTGGCACCCTTGGAAAGCGGAAGTATGCCATCGTTCTTCAGCAGCACCTGGCACTCACGGGCCATTTCCCTTGCTGCGGCACGGTTCTCCTGCGTATAGACGGTCGAATTGTAACGTGCGTCATCAAGGTAGCGATAAGGATCCTCGAAGAGTCCCAACCTGTACTTAGCCTCCAGTATGCGGCGGCATGCGCGGTCGATATCGGCCTCCTTGATACGGCCTTCCTCAAGCGATTTCTTAAGGGTGCCGATGTATCCGTCGCTGTTCATGTCCATGTCCAGTCCCGCTTTCAACGACCTGGCCGATACCTCCTGCAAGTCACCGATGCCGTGGTTGACCTCCTCGGCAATTGCCGTGGCATCGGAGACGATGAATCCGTCGAAGCCCCAGGAGTCGCGGAGGATATCCTGCATAAGCCATGTATTCATGGAAGCCGGAATGCCTTCGAACTCGTTGAAGGAACTCATATAGCTGGCGGCTCCCGCCTCGCAAGCGGCCTTGTAGGGATTCATATATCCGTTCAGGGCCTCCTGGCGGCTCAGGAAGACGGAATTGTAATCCCGCCCTGCCTCGGCGCCTCCATAGAGGGCGTAATGCTTCACGCAGGCAAGGACTTCGTCCGTGCCGACCGAAGCATCCCTGCCCTGGTAGCCATAGACCATGGCCCTGGCGATCTCACCGCCGAGATAAGGATCCTCGCCGCCGCCTTCCACGATGCGGCCCCAACGCGCGTCGCGGCAGATGTCCACCATGGGGCTGAACACCCAGTTGATGCCGCTCGCTGCCGCTTCAGTAGCAGCGATGCGGGCAGACCTCTCGATGAGGTCCATGTTCCAGGAGGTGGACAGCGCCAGCGGCACGGGGAATACGGTTTCATGGCCGTGGATCACGTCCATTCCGAAGATCAGCGGGATGCCGGCGCCGGATTCCAAGGCAATCTCCTGGCACTGCTTGAGCAGTGCCGGATTGCCGGAGCCGTAGATACCGCCAAGCAGTCCCTGCCGGAGCAGCTTGGCGTTTTCGTCCTCCTCCGTCACCCTCTCCGCCGATATGAATCCCGGCGAAGAATGGAGGTTAAGCTGACCGATCTTCTGCTCCAGCGTCATGCCGGCCATCAGATCGTCTATAAATCTATCCATCTGCGACTTTGGAGCGCAGGATGCAATGACAAGTCCTGCAAGAAGGGCTGTCGTCAAGAGTCTGGTCAGTTTACGCATAATCTTGATCAAGTGAATACTGTTCTGGAAGCTAACAAGTCAAATTTAAGCATTTATACACAATTTATCGTCACAGCCAGTTCTATTTTGTTCCCGTAATTGGTATTCCACAGGCTTTTGTTTTACGAATTTCGTACATTTATTTTATGTTTTTCGTAAAACTGGCATTATCTTTGTCTTTAGGCATCCCGACTGAAAAATAGACAACGATATGAACAATCCAACTCAAAGGAGCATCAAATGGCTTTCCTTCGCCATCCTGTTTTTTGCGACGCTCTACTTCGCTTTCATCTATGCCAAGACCATCGACCAGCTTTGGATCCACAAGACCATTGTCTGGAATCAGGACAAACTCACCTGGCAGATCTTCATCATCGCCGGCAGGTTCATCGCCACGGCCATTCTCTATGTCTTCTGCTGCATCTTCCTGGTCCGCACGAACCGCTCGTTGAAGAATGGAGATATCTTCCCCAGGTCCAACGTCTCCCTCCTCCGCTGGACCGCTCTGGTCGTCGCCCTTGCGTCATTCGTGCATTCCAACTACGACGATGTGATCAGCGGATGCCAGATGTCCACCCTTGATGGAAACACCTTGTTCTACCCCCTCATCGTACTGTTCTTCGCAGGACTCTACAAGATCGCCTACCTCACCGCAAAAGACAGCAGCCTCGCGATATGATTACCGTCAATCTCGACAAAATGCTCTGGGAACGCCACATGAAGCTCTCGGAGCTCTCCGAAAGGATCGGAATATCCATGACCAACCTTTCCCT
>ONNK01000017.1 GCA_900319185.1 uncultured Bacteroidales bacterium | reverse complement strand
ATTCAAGAAATAAAAAATGCCCGGCGATGGCCGGGCATGGGACTCAATAAGTGAAACTGGAACCTCCGACGAACTCGCGAAGCAGGGATGTCGGAGGTATTTCCTTGCTCGGTACCGGCGTGAAGTAGTGTATGAACTTCAGCAGCCTGTGTGCCTCGCAATACTCCGGACAGTTGCGCGGGACGCTTGCAAGGATGGGCTCGGCGTAGTTCCGGAGCACTGCGAACTCGATGAGGTATGCGGAGTTGAACATCATGTCGGCATACTCCTGGTATGGAAGGATCCATTTCTCCTCGGCGTCGCAGACGTTCTGCCACTGGCTGATGGTCTCACGGGCGGTGAAAGCACCTTTGTTGTAGTCACGTATGATGCGCCTGAGCAGACGGTTGTCGCTCGTGGGGATCCAGTTGTGGTCATCAAGCGCTGTGCTTGTCAGCGTCGATATGAATATGCGGAACTTGGCGTCGTCCGGGATGCGGGCAGTCAGGCGCGGATTGAGGGCATGGATACCCTCGATGAGCAGGACTGAGTATTTGTCAAGATGCAGGCGCTTGCCGTTGTACTCGCGTTTGCCGGTCACGAAGTTGTACTCCGGTACTTCCACCACCTTGCCTGCGAGCAGCTCCATCACGTCGCGCTCCAGCATGTCGTGGTCGACCGTGTCGAAATTGTCGAAATCGTAGCTCCCGTCGGGAAGCTTGGGCGTATCCAGGCGGTTGACGAAATAGTCGTCTGTCGAGAAGGATATGGGATGCAGGCCGCAGGCCTTGAGCTGTATGCTCAGGCGCTTGGTGACCGTGGTCTTGCCGCTGCTGCTCGGACCGGTGATCAGCACGATGCGCACGGGATCGTCCTTGCGCCTGCAGTGCCGGTCGATCTCCTCGGCGATCTGCACGAGTTTCTTTTCCTGCAATGCCTCAGCCACCTGGATGAGTTCGCTGGCATTGCCGCGCAGGCAGGCGTGATTGACATCGCCGACGGTACTGAGGTCCATGTATTCGTTCCAGCGGCGGCTTTCCTTGAACATGCTGAAGGTCTTGGGCTGCTCGATATACGGTGCTAGCTGCTCGGGATGGTGCCGGTCCGGAACACGCAGGAGGATACCGCCCTGAAGGGGCTGCAGGGCCCATACGCGCAGATATCCGGCCGAGGGGACCAGACGTCCATAGTAATAGTCTACAGTGTCACCAAGCAGATAATAGTCCATATAGACCTGGCCGCTGGTCTCGATCAGCTTGACCTTGTCGTCCATGCCGCGGTCCTTGAACAGCCGGATGGCATCGTCTATGGGGAGTTCGCGGCGGTGGAAGGCAGTGTCTTCATCGACGATCTCCTGCATCCTCGCACTTATCCGCTCAACATCCTCTGGAGTGACATCCGTACCGTCAGGCTTTTCCAGCTCGCAGAAGAAGCCGTTGCAGACCGGATGCTCCATGTGCAGTTCCGCGCCGGGAAAAACCTCGATGACAGCCTTGTACAACAGGAAACTCAGCGAACGGTTGTACACACGCATTCCGCTGGGGTCGCGCACGTCCAGGAACTGGACGGTGCGGCTGTTGTATACGCGGAAACGCAGGCCTTGGGAGACATTGTTGACCTTGGCTGAAACGATAGGATAAGGCTGCTCGAACTCGAATGCAGCGAGGATCTCCTGCAATGTAGCACCCTCTGCGAAGTCCTGCGAGGTGCGGGTATTCAGGCAATGGATCTTGAGCATGGAGGAATTGGTTATAGTTTTACGCAAATTTACCTCAAATATTTTATATATTTGCATCCCCCACAACCACAAGATGAAAAAAATAATTGAAACACTGAAAACCTGGAAATTCTGGAAGGAGTTCATAATCATGACCCTCGGTATGCTCGTCGGAGCGGCGGCCGTCAATTATTTCCTCGTACCAAGCAAAATCATCATCGGAAGCATCTCCGGTCTGTCCATAGTCCTCGCAGCTGTCTTCGAGGGCATAGGCATCAGTATCAAGGTCAGTACGGTCATTGTGATCATCAATGCCATCCTGCTCGTACTGGCGTATGTGCTCATCGGTTCCGAATTCGGCCTGAAGACAGTATATACGGCCCTTATACTCGGTCCGATGATGGACCTTTGGGAGAAGATATACCCCGTGGCCAACTTCCTTACCGAGCCAGGACAGACATCTGTCATGAACGACCCCTGGTTCGACCTGCTGTGTTTCGTCCTGTTGCTCAGCATCTCTCAGTCCATACTTTTCAACATAAACGCATCGACGGGCGGGTTGGACATCCTCGGAAAGATAATGAACAAGTATTTCCATCTGGATATCGGCACTTCAGTATCCGTAGCCGGCATCATCATCTGCTGCACGGCTTTCGCCATCAATCCTTTCCGCATGGTAGTCATAGGCATCCTCGGCACTTTCATCAACGGCCTGTGCATAGACTACTTCACTGCCAGCATCAACAAGCGCAAGCGCGTCTGCATCATCTCTACCGAGCATGAACGCATACGCGACTTCATCGTAGCCAAGCTCCAACGCGGGTGCAGCCTATACGAAGTCACAGGCGGATACTCCGGCGAGAAGAGCATGGAGGTCCAGGCGCTTCTGACTCAGGAGGAGTTCGCCAATCTCCTGGCCTTCATGAAGGACAATGAGATCAAGGCCTTCACCACAGCAGGCAACGTCAGCGAGGTCTACGGCCTCTGGCACCAGCACTCGCGCAAGCACTGACATGCGTGTCGCCGTCATCGGAGCCGGCGCGGCCGGATGCCTTTGCGCCGCGGAGACAGGACGGCGCCTCCCCGATGCGGAGGTGACCGTTTTCGAGGGCGGCGCAAGACCGCTTGCCAAAGTCGCGGTCACCGGTGGCGGGCGATGCAATTTCACCAATACGTTCGAGAATGTCGGGAGGCTTGAAGAAGCCTATCCCAGGGGCGCGCAGTTGATGAAGCGTGCCCTGATGCGTTTCAGCCAGGATGATGCCAGACTGTGGTTCGAGAAGGAAGGCATACCTTCCGTCATAATGGAAGACGGATGCGTATTTCCCGCATCACAGGATGCGATGGACATAGTTCGCGCGCTGGAACGGGCAATGAGGATGGCAGGAGTAAAGGTCTTCTGCCGGCACAAGGTGACATCCATAGAAGACCTCGGGGGCGTGTTCAAACTTATTCTCGCTGACGGTTCCACCGTTGAAGCCGACCGCGTGGTCGTGACGACAGGAGGCTCCCCCACTGCCTCAGGGTTCTCCATGCTTGCCCCGTTAGGTTTGGAGACCGTCGCTCCTGTCCCCTCCCTTTTCACTTTCAACATCGGAGACGATTCCCTCAAGGCGCTCATGGGGGCTGTCGTGAAGGACGCCCTGGTCGGCCTTGCCGGTTCCTCATTCAAGGCACGCGGTCCCCTGCTCCTGACGGACTGGGGCGTGAGCGGTCCTGCTGTCCTGAAGCTATCTTCATATGCGGCAAGGCATCTTGCAGACAATGGCTACTGCGGCACGCTCAATATCTCCTGGCTCGGAACGCCAAGGGAAAACGACTGCATGGCAGAGCTTCAATTAATGGCCTCCGAAAGCCCGCGCAAGCAGGTGGTCTCCACCTGCCCGGCAGCGCTCACGGGCCGCCTGTGGCGGCACATCGCTGCCCGGGCGGGCCTGCGGGAGGATATCCGCTGGGCGGAGACCGGCTCCCGCGGCATGGCCCGCCTCGCCTCCATCCTCGCCTGCGATGCTTATACGATCACCGGACGCTGCCGTTTCAAGGACGAGTTCGTCACATGCGGAGGCGTATCGCTCTCAGAAGTCTCGCTCAATACCCTTGAGTCAAAAAAGCATCCAGGACTCCACTTTGCGGGTGAAGTCCTGGATGTAGATGCAATCACCGGAGGATTCAACCTCCAGGCGGCCTGGTCGATGGCCTATACGGTAGCGGATGCTATTTCTTCCTGTAGTGGTGACGGCGACGGCGCTTGCTGAAGAATTTCTTCCTTATACCCAGCACAAGCAGGACAGCGAAGAACAGGCCGATGACAATCATTGTCATGGCATTGGCATTCGAGCCCTTCACTCGGCTCCAGGTGGTGATAAGCTTCGGGGTATCCTCACCCCAGTCGCGCATCATAACGCAGCGCTCGATCACTGAAGCGTCAGGATACAGGGTCGGGTCGAGATGTGCCTCACCAGCACCTTCGATGTCCCCGAACAGGTAGCGGACATCCACGGTCTCCTCGAAAGACTCATCTTCCATAGCCTCGAGTATCTCCGGCGAAGTCACTGTACTGACATAACCGATGTAGTCCATATTGCGGATGGCGTTCTCCGGAATGCAGAGGAAATTGATGAAGTAGCTTGCAGCCTTGACATTACGGGCATACTTGGGAATGACCCAGCCGTCGAACCAGACATTGCTGCCCTCCTGGGGCACCTCATACCTGAGGTCGACGCCCAGCTCCCTTGCCTCCATCATCGCCCATTCGGCATCACCGCTCCAGGTGAAATTGAGCCAGCCGCGCTCCTGCGTCATCTGCTCCTTTCCGAAATCGGCTTCCCATCCGGCTACGAGAGGCTTGACCTGGGCCATGAAAGCCTCGAAAGCCTCCAGGCTCTCGTCCGACGAATCCATCATCAGCTCGTCCATCGTCACTTCACCAGCCTTCAACTCATTCTGGTGCAGGAAGATATTGATCGGACAGTAAACGTCGCGGGCGGCATCCTTGATGAAGATCTTGTCGGCGTACTTCGGGTTGCGGATGACATCCCAGGACTTAACATCTTCGGGGTCGACGTACTTGGCATTGTAAAGGATGCCCGTCGTTCCCCACATGTAACCCACGGAATAGTCATTGGCATCTATACCGCCGTCAGCGATCTTGGAGAACACTCCCCTGATGTAGGGAGAGACGTTGGCATCGATATAGTTGGGTGTATTCCCGAACTGCTTGTTGATGGGAAGGAGAAGGCCTTCATTCAGCATACGCTGGATGATGTAGTCAGAAGGACAGACGACATCGAAGTCCTCATGGCCCTTCTCGATCTTCGAGAGCATGGTCTCATTGATATCGAAGGTCTGATAGACGACCTTGACCGGTTCGCCGGTCTGCTCTTCATACCACTGTTCGAATTCGGGAATGAGTTCCTCATCGATATAGTCTCCCCAGTTGTAGACCTTGAGGATATGTTCACGGTCAGTGCCGCAGGACGCCAGCAGGCACAGCGCCAGCAGGGCTGCGATGTGGGCTATTCTTTTCATTTTGCTTCCTTCTGCGCCTTGGCCTGACGCAAATTAATGATTATCAAGAGTACAAGGATGACGATGAAGATGATGGTCATCAGCGGACGGAGCTCCGGAGTGAGACCACCCTTACGGGCATCAGCGTAGATGTATGTGGAGAGGGTCTCAAGACCCACCGTTCCGCGTGTGAAGAAGGTCACGGCAAAATCGTCGAGTGACATCGTGAACGCGAGGATGAATCCCGAGAGCATTCCAGGCCTGAGCTGGGGGACCATAACCTTCCAAAGTGCCTGATGTGGAGTAGCTCCAAGGTCAAGGGCAGCCTCATAGATATTGGGGTTCATCTGGGACAGCTTGGGAAGGACGCTAAGCACAACATAAGGCGTACAGAATGAGATGTGCGCGAGGATGACCGTAAGCATGCCCTGGCTGATGTGGAGGAATACGAACAGCAGGAAGAGCGACACGCCGATGATGATGTCAGGATTGATCATCGGGATGTTGTTCATGAACATGATGGCCTGTTTCTTCCTACCCTTGAGGTTGTGGATGCCGATGGCCGCGATGGTACCGAGCAATGTAGCCACGGCCGCAGAGATAATGGCGATGACGAGGGTGTTCTCGACAGCTTTCATCAGTCCGCTGCCACCCTGCATGCCTCCCGTGAAGAGAGACTGATACAAGTGCGTAGAAAAGCCCGTCCAGTTGCCGAGGGCCTTGGCCTCGGTGAAAGAGAACACGGCGATGAATACCAACGGTGCATAAAGGATGACCAAAAGTATCCCGATATAGAGTTTTGCGAAAAACCTTTTCATCAGATCAGCCCTCCTTCAGCAGCGTTGCTTTCCTCACTTGAGAACAGCGAAGTTATACCGATGATGATAAGCATTATCAAGGCCAGGGCGGAGCCGTAGTTCCACATCGAGGAATTGATGTTCTCCTGGATGATGGTACCGAAGAGCTTGATCTTGTTGTTGGTCAGGAACTCAGCGATGGCAAAGGTCGAGACCGTAGGCATGAACACCATCATCACGCCGCTCATGATGCCCGGCATCGAAAGCGGGAGCGTAACCTTGGTGAACACCTGCAGAGGAGTAGCCCCGAGATCCTCGGCAGCTTCGCCGTATGACTTGTCCATCTTCTGGAGAATGTTGTAGATGGGATAGATCATGAACGGCAGGTAGTCATAGACCATACCGAAGAGCAGGGTACCCTTTCCGAGGGTGAAGCCCAACACGTTGAAGAGCTCGGAAGTGGCCAGCGTACGCATCAGCGCATTGATCCACATAGGGAGGATGAACAGTACGATGGTGACGGCCGAGCGGTTGAGCTGCTTATCGGCGAGAATGTATGCAGCAGGATAACCCAACAGAATACATATCAAAGTGTTCTCAATGGCGACCTCAAGCGAAAGTGCAAAGGTCGAGATGGCATCCGAGTCGGAGAAGAATTTTCCTATGTTCGCGAGGGTGAACCCTCCTTCATTGCTCTGGAACGCATATACGATGACGAGAACCAGGGGCAGAATGACGAACAGGACCAGGAAAATGAAGTACGGGATGCTCCAGTTGCTTCTCTTAGTCATTTTTCCTGTCCAGTTTGATATCGGTTGCTGCAATATTGACGGCGACAAGATCACCCTTGTCCCAGATGTCGTTGGTGTCGACGTAGAGGAATCCCTCGTCCCCGACCTTAATGGTCAGGTGATAATGGTCGCCCTTGTAGAGGATGAAATGTACGTCTCCGTCGAGCACGCCCTCCTCAAGGTCGTCAAGGAGTTCTACTTTGTCGAAAGCGACAGTCGCAAGGACTTCGTCACCTTCCTCGAATCCTTCAGTGGAGCATTCGAACTCTCCTCCGAGCATTTCCACCTTGCCTTCTCCTACCACCTTGGCCTCAAGGACGTTCGCCACCCTCTCCTTCTTCATTACCTGGATGTCATCCGGCTCGATATAGAGGTTGACGATGCTGTCCACGGGATAGGGATCGTAGTCCTGGATCATCAGCTCATTGCCGGTATCGCTGTCCACGAACATCTCGTAGTGAACGCCCTTGAAGGTGCAGGACTTGACCTTGGCTGTGAACTGGGTCCTGGCAGGGTCATTAGTGAAATAGATGTCCTCCGGACGGACGACGACATCCACGGGGACATTCTCGCCGAAGCCTTCGTCGACGCAGTCGAAATCGTGGCCGATGAAACTGACCTTGCGGTCGCGGATCATCGTACCGTTCAGTATGTTGCTCTCACCGATGAAGTCCGCTACGAAGGAATTGACCGGCTCATTGTAGATGTCGGTAGGAGTACCGATCTGCTGGATGCGGCCCTCGTTCATCACGACGACGGTGTCGCTGAGAGTCAGCGCCTCCTCCTGGTCGTGGGTCACGTATATGAAAGTGATACCCAGCTGCTTGTGCATTTCCTTAAGCTCGATCTGCATGTCCTTGCGCATCTTGAGGTCAAGCGCGGCGAGAGGCTCGTCCAGCAGGAGGACCTTGGGTTGGTTGACGATGGCGCGGGCGATGGCGATACGCTGTTGCTGGCCTCCGGAGAGGGTCTCAACATCGCGGTCCTCATAGTCGGACATCGCGACAAGCTTCAACACGCGGCGGACGCGCTTGTCGATCTCCTCCTGCGGGACTTTCTTCAGCTTGAGACCGAAGGCGATGTTGTCGTAAACGTCCAGGTGCGGAAAGAGGGCGTAGCGCTGGAAGACGGTGTTGAGAGGACGTTCATAGGGAGAAGTACCCTCAAGGTCTTTGCCGTCAAGCAGGATGGAGCCCTCATCAGGCTTGAGGAAACCGGCAATCATACGCAGGAGCGTGGTCTTGCCGCAGCCGGAAGGTCCCAGCAGGGTCAGGAATTCTCCCTGGTTGATGTAGAGATTGATGTCCTTGAGAACGTCCTTTCCGCTGAAAGATTTGCAGACGTTCTTGATTTCGATGATTTTCTTTGCCATTGCAGCTATGGACTAATAGATTCTGATATCAATTCTGTACAGTGCTCCAACATTGATGGAGAGGCCCTGAAAGCCGTTGTCATACGCGACGACGGTATGCAGGCGGAGGGCGTCATTATCCCTCAGCGGGAAATAGTGGGCCGCCAGGCCGCTGAAGAAGCGTCCGGGAACAGAAAAAAGCGGAAAAGACTTGGGACCGTCGGGGATCACAGGAAAACCGTCCATTGCAAAACAGTCCTCGTATCCTCCCTTAAGGATGAAATTGAGCCTCTCACTGGGATCATACTCCAATGAGACTTCTGTGGTCATCTCATTCACGAACAACTCCTTGGAGTAATGCCAGGTACAGTCAACCCCGACGGTATAATCGTCAAAGGAGTACAAGGCTCCGCCCATGAGCATCTTCAAGAAGTTCGAGGGAGTGACGCCGACAAGGTTGGCGGAAGCCATCCAGTTAAAGTCACCGCCCTCATCGAGGACCATGGTGGAAGCGGAGAAAACCCCATCCTGGAAAGGTCTGGAAGTGAAAGGCGATGATGTCAGCTGCAGTGTACCGGAGAAGTCATCCGTGAAGCTGTAGGTAACGTCGCCTCCCCACTGATAGACCTGGAACTCGTTCCAAAGGGTGGTATTGATGTCGAAATGGGACTCGTAGTCGTAGGCGTCCTCCTCCCAGATACCGGTAACGATCGGAGTCTTTCCAATCGTAAAGGAGAAATCGCTGGGGGCCCAGGTAAGATATGCCCAGTCACACCAGTTGACCACGTCGCTATGGAAGAAGGTGTCCTGATACAGTGAAGCCGGCTCCTCCGAGAGCCAGTGGTTCATTATGGAATAGGAGAAACTCTCGCCGAAAGAACCTTCGAACAAGGTATATAGAGAAGAATTCGATAAGCTGAAGTCTGTACCGGCATCTGAATTGAACCCGATGTACGGATTGAGGTCAATTCGCGGAATGATTGAAAGTTGGGCGCTAGTTCCAACGTTCCCGACTTCTTGCGCCTGGGCAAGGCTGACGGTCAGCGCAGCAGCAATCAAAAAAAGTATTCTTCTCATTTATCAACCATAAAAAAGGGATTAGTTAAACTTGTGGGTGCAAATATAAGACATATTTTAGTTAATTTTGCGAATCGAAAGAAAAAATGACCACATGAAAAGACATCTTCTCCTCCTGCTGGTTTTTCTCACTGCCATTCAGCCTCTTAGGGCCGATGAAGGCATGTGGCTTCCGGCTCTTATTTCGCAGCGTATCGCCGATATGCAGGCCAAAGGTTTCAAGCTTTCCGCCGAGGACGTTTACAGCGTCAACCAGGCTTCCCTGAAGGATGCCGTCGTACTGTTCGGTTCCGGATGCACCGGAGAGCTCGTCTCTGACGAGGGCCTGCTGTTCACCAACCACCATTGCGGCTACAGCTATATCCAGCGCCATTCGAGCGTCGACCACGATTACCTCAAGGACGGCTTCTGGGCGATGAACAGGAACGAGGAGCTTCCCAATCCCGGCCTGACTGTGAGTTTCCTTGAGAGGATGGAAGATGTCACATCAGCCGTCCTGAAGGGGTATGGGCCCTCGATGAGCGAGGCGCAGCGCGACTCCGTCGTGCGTGCCAACTCCGCGGCCCTGACGAAGGCCGCTACCGCGGATGGCAAGGGCCTTCGCGCCAGCGTCGAGGCTCTCTACTATGGCAACCAGTATTTCCTGTTCGTATTCAGGGTCTACCGCGATGTCCGTCTGGTGGGCGCTCCGCCTTCCTCCATCGGCAAGTTCGGCGGCGACACCGACAACTGGATGTGGCCGCGCCACACGGGCGATTTCTCCATCTTCCGCATCTATGCGGACAAGGACAACAATCCCGCGGATTATTCCGCGGACAATGTCCCCTACCGCCCGAAGAAGTCCTTCAAGATCTCTCGCGCAGGCGTGAAAGAGGGTGATTTCACCTTTGTCTACGGCTGTCCCGGCAGCACCAAGGAATATGCGATGTCCGAGGACGTGCGCTATGTCTCCGAGGTCTCCGACCCCCAGAAGATCGCGCTCCGCACCCTCAGGCTCGACAATATGAAGAAGCACATGGGCGAAAGCCCGGCAGTGCGCATCCAGTATTCCTCCAAGGCTGCAAGCGTCTCCAACGCCTGGAAGAAATGGCAGGGCGAAGCCAAAGGCATCGACAAGAACGATGTGGTAAATGTCAAGCGCGACTATGAGCGCCGCTTCAGCGAGTGGGCCAAGGGCACGCGCTACGATGGCCTCGTGGAGAAGCTCGGAGAGTTGTTCGCACGCCGCAACCCTTATTATCTCGCATACGAGTATTACACCGAGACCGCACGCACGATAGAGTTGTTGTCGTTCGCTTCCAGCCTTAGGAATGCCTATCCCGATGCAGATGCTGTGCACTCTGTCGCAGAGTCATTCTTCAAGGACTATTATCAGCCCATCGACGAAGAGAATTTCGTTGCGGTGATGGATGCTTTCGACAAGAAGATGCCGGATGAGTTCAAGCCGGCGTGGTTCAAGGACAAACTCGCGGAGCTCGGCAGTATCGAGGCCCTGCGGGACTATGTCTTCAAGGGCTCCCTCCTTACCGACAAGGCTGGAGTCATGGCGCTGACCGCGGATGACAAGGACAAGGTCGCAGTCGACCCTGCTCTCGAGATGTATGATGCTTTCTATCGCTGGTATTATGATGAACTCAGGCCGGTGATAAACGGCGTCAACTCTGAGATCAGCCTCGCCTACCGCGACTATATGCAGGGACAGATGGACTTCGAGAAGGACAAGGCCTTCTATCCGGACGCCAATCTCACACTGCGCGTGGCCTACGGCCATGTGGAGGGTTACTCCCCTGCCGACGGCGTATATTACTATCCTGTATCTACACTCAAGGGCATCATCGAGAAGGACAATCCCGATATCTTCGATTACGATATCCCTCAGAAGCTGCGCGACATCTACGCCGAAGGCGGTTATGAGAGCCAGCCGGTATGCTTCCTGGCCACGAACCATACGTCGGGAGGCAATTCCGGCAGCCCGGTCATCAACGCCGACGGCAACCTCATCGGCATCAATTTCGACCGTGTGTGGGAGGGTACGATGAGCGATATCGTCTTCGATCCGGAGATCTGCCGCAATATCTCACTCGATATCCGCTATCTCCTTTTCTGCATAGACAGGATAGGCAATGCTTCCTATCTCTTCGACGAAATGAATTTCGCTGACTAGGTGTTTATGACCGCCTGCGCCGGGACTACAGCGCGAAGTGGAAGGTTTTGCCGTAGTCGTTCCAGTTGCGCAGGTCCAGCGTGAGTCCATTCTGGTCGTAGACATTGCTGAACTGCGTATCCTCGACTGTTCCGTTGTCCCATACCAGGTCCTTCCAATGGACCTGGGACAGGCATTCCTGAGCCTGCTCCAGGGTCAGGATACCATCATGCGCTTGCAGATAGGCCTGTACAGTCTCATAACGCCACCAGCTCTTGCTGTGAGGATTGCCGACGGCTTCATCCGGCTCGGCGGTATAGTACTTCTCAGAAAGCAAGTGGTTGGTCACGAGCATCGAGTTCTCCCCTTCCGTCTTGCGTACGACCATTGATTTCCATCCATCCTCCTTGTCAAATTCGAGGACGGCACAGTCGCCATCGGCATCGGCGATCATATAGTGGTAACCGGAGCCGACGGTGACATCGTGCCGGATATCCAGCGACGCTGCAAGGTCCAATGCCTCCTGCACAGTGGCGCAACGGTCAAGCCAGAGACGCATGATGACGCTCGTTCCCACCTTATGCTTTCCGCTCTCCTGCTGCGAAGCCTGCTTGGGAAGCGCCATGATGGAGGTGCAAAGCCCTTTCTCATTGATACCGTCGACTGGGGCGTAGATAGCTGCAAGGCAGCTGACCTTGCTGCCCAGGGACACAGGCAGTTTATCAAGCGAATAGCCGAAATGGGACATGTCACTAACCGCTATGGACGCGTATCCCTTCTTCGGGCGGGAAACGGTCACCATGGTGGGATTCTTGAAATAATCATAATTGCGGCCAAACCAGAATCCGTTACCATCAGCCTTCCCGGCCTGGAAACTGGTGCAGTTGAAGGCATCCAACTCGCCGTTCTCATCGGCTACCTGGGCGCTTTTTATCTTGATGGGCAGCCCTTTGCCAATCCGTCCGATGATATAGTCAAGCAATTCAGGGTTGCTGTCGATATCTTTCGAGATGAGGTCATCAAGGTCATACGCCGCCTTGTATTCCATCTGATAGAGATACTGGTTGCCTTCGACGGATTCGATGGTGCTGATGGTACGGATCTCCCTGCACCATATGCACAGGATGGCTATGACGAGTACGGCAATTATGCCGACAAGCCATGATAGGATCTTTCTCATATCGATACACTTTTAGCGGATAACCTTCACCGGAGTCAGGACGAAGCGGAAGTCGTAATCGCCGTAAGGGATCATGTACTCCGGCTGCGGGACTGCGCCCCAGCTGTTCACGCATGCAAGGCCCTGCTGGACTTTGTCGATCAGCAGGTTGGTGACTGGATCCTCGTCGAGGTCGCCGGAGTGGCGCTGGCCCTTCACCGGACCGTCGTCCAGCGTGGCAATGCGATAATGTAGCGCAGAAGCCGAGAAAGGCTCCTCAGCCGTCACCTCCAGTCCACGGCCGGAAGCATCGACGATCCGCCACCAGCGGATGTCGCTCTTGGTACCGTTCTCCTGAGGACGGATGTACGGATAGAACTGCTCGGTGACGGTCTGGTCGTAGATGCCGAGTGGCATCGAATCCTTCCTGTCGGAATAGTTCTCTATCGGGCCACGGCCGTAGTATACGATACGTTCAAAGGATTTGGGCATCGGCATCTGCACGCCGAAGCGGAACATGTTCGAGACCTTGGCTTCCGGATCGGCCTTGAATGACTCGCTTACCTCGACGGCGCCGGAGTTGTTGATCCGGTAGGTCATAGTAAGGCGGCCGCTGACGGCGGCTATCTCGTATTCGGCCTTGACGACGGCAAGGCCGCCATCCATCGTCGCATCGATGGAGGACAGACGCATCTGGGGATTGTTCCAGACCGAATACCTCCTCTGGAGACCAGCGCCGAAGTCGTTGTCTGTAGGGGCACGCCAGAAATTCGGAGTCAGGGACTCCCCTTCCGCCAGCATCTCCACACCGTTTGCGGCATACCGCACCATGGCACCGGAGCGGCGGTTGAACAGGACGGTGAAACAGTCTCCCGAGACTATGACATACTGACGGTCAGTATTGTCAACGGCAGGCAAAGCGAGCGGGACATTGTTGGTCTCGACATTGGCGAAACGGAGCTCACCGGCCGGCTGGTCACGCAGCGCAAGCTGCTGCTTCGCCACGGCGAAGCCGGCCGGCAACAGGCCTTCGGCCTCCTTCAGGACGTAACGGATATTGAGCAGCCATTCGCCCGCAGTGCTGATGTCGCCAAGTGCGAGGCGGACGCGGGTGCGGCCCTGCGGAGCGGCGGACAAGTCCGCCAGGCTCCCCCGCCGCACCGTCACACCATCGCACAGCAACTCCCATTCAAGAGAGTATGCTGACAAGTCGCGGAAGAAGTTCTCGTTGTACACCTCTATCTCTCCGGACGGGTCCAGAAGCGTAGTCCAAATATTCTGATAGAAATACCCTACTTCATACATATGCGGATTCGGTACGCGGTCGGGACTGATAAGGCCGTTGTCGCAGAAATTCTGGTCACTGACATCAAAACGGTTGAAGTCACCGCCATATGCATAGATCATCCTGCCGTCCTTCCCGGGCCAGCGTATGGACTGGTCCACGAAGTCCCAGATGAAACCGCCCTGGTATTTGGGATACTTGCGGATCAGGTCCCAGTACTCCTTGAATCCACCTTCGGAGTTGCCCATGGCATGTGCGTACTCACACTGGATCAGAGGCCTGGTCTGGGCAGGATCCTCGCAGTAACGCACTACGTCACGGTAGTCCATATACATCGGGCAATAGATATCGGTCTTGCCGTCCTCGGAGAGCGAACGCTCATACTGGACAGGTCGTGAGGGATCCATGGATTTTATCCGGTCATACGCATCGTTGAAATTGGGACCGGTACCGCCTTCGTTGCCGAGCGACCAGATGACTACTGACGGATGATTGCGGTTGCGCTGCACATTGCGGCGGTTGCGGTCCACATGCTCATCATGGTAAATGGGATTCTTGGCAAGGGTCTGGGGACCGTATCCCATGCCGTGGGACTCGATGTCCGCTTCTGCCACGACATAGATGCCGTATTGGTCACAGAGGTCATACCAATAATTGTCATTGGGATAGTGGGAAGTGCGTACCGCATTGATATTGAACTGCTTCATGACCCTGATATCCTGCTCCATGCGCTCGCGGGGCACGACATAGCCCCCGTCGGGGTCCAATTCGTGCCGGTCAGCGCCCTTGAAGAGCACGGGCTGGCCGTTGACCAACACTTGCGAATCCTTGATCTCCACTTTCCTGAAACCGGTCTTTACAGGAATGACTTCGGTGACTGTACCCTTCTCCAGCGTCGACACCCTCACCGTATACAGATTGGGAGTCTCTGCGGTCCATTTCAGAGGATTCTCCACATCGAAATGGGTGTAAGCCGTACCGTCTAAGGCAGCCTTTGCTGAAATAGCCTCACTCTTGACGACTTTCCCTGCAGGGTCGACCAGTTCGACCTTTAGGTCGGACTTTGCCGACAGGTCTACCTCGACGGACAAGGAACCATTCCGGTATGAGCCGTCCAGGTCGGGAGTCACCTTGACATCCGCAACATGCTTCTTTGGACGCGAATACAGGTAACTGTCTCGCGCCACTCCGCTGAAACGCCAGAAATCCTGGCACTCGAGATAGGTGCCGTCACACCAGCGGAACACCTGGAAAGCGATGAGATTGCTCTGTCCGGGAACGACATACTTGGTGATATCGAACTCGCATTCGAGCTTGCTGTCCTCGCTGTATCCCACGAATCTGCCGTTGACCCACAGATACATGTTGGAGGTCACGGAGCCGAAATGTGCAATAATCTCGCGACCCTTCCAGGAAGCGGGAATCACGAACTCGCGGCGATATGAACCGACATGGTTGTCTTTCTCGGGGACATGCGGAGGATCGTTCCTGAAGCGGTTTTCCCAGGCGTAGCGTGTATTGACATACAGAGGGTCGCCATAGCCGTTCAGCTCCCAGATGCCAGGGACAGGCATGGTCCCCCAGCCCTTGTCGTTGAAGCCTGTCTTCCAGAAATCCGTCGGGCGGCTGTCTGCATCCGCCACCCAGTCGAACTTCCAAAGTCCGTGGAGGGTCATGTAGTTGGAAGATGACTCCGGCACTCCCGCTTCAGCCGCTGCAAGTGACTCATATGCAAAGTAATGGGCATGCATGGGAGCACGGTTCACGGCGTTGACGGCAGGATCCTGCCATTCGGTGAAGGTCTGGGCATAAGCTATGCTGCAGGCAAGGAGCAACAGCATGGATAAGGTCTTTTTCATGGGTACAGTCATTAGTTTCATACAAATATATCATTTTCCTTCCAATTTGTTATCTTTGTGAAAACACCAAAACTACGGATCATGAAAAAATACCTCTCCGCTCTATGCCTGAGCCTGCTCTGCCTGTCCCTTTCCGCGGCTCCCAAGACCGTCACCAGCCCTGACGGGAAGCTTACGGTGACCATATCGGACGACGCCCGCTACAGCGTCTCCCTAGACGGGAAGGACATCGTCCTTCCTTCAGCCCTGGGATTCCGCTCCAACCGAGGCGATTTCATGAATGCAAAAGTCACGGAAGCCGAGTCTTCGGCCATCCACGACTCATATACCCTCGACCGCATCAAGAAAGGCCGTATCACATACGACGCCAACGTCCTGATATGCACCCTGGAGAATGAGGCCGGCGATGCCGTCAAGGTGGAGTTCTGCGTCAGCGACAACGACGTGGCTTTCCGCTATGTCGTGGACAATCCCCGCTGGGCCAGCATACGCATTTTCGAAGAGGCGACATCATTCGTTTTCCCTGAAAGCACGACGACCTTCCTTACGCCCCAGAGCGACGCCATGATAGGCTGGCAGCGCACCAAACCCAGCTACGAGGAGTTCTATGCCATAGACAAGCCCATGAGCGAGAAGTCGCAGTACGGCCACGGCTACACCTTCCCCTGCCTTTTCAAGGTCGGGAGTGACGGATGGGCGCTCGTCAGCGAGACAGGCGTAGACAGCCGCTACTGCGGCGGCCGCCTGAGCGACTGGGACCCGGAGGGAGGTTACAGGCTCGAGTTCCCGATGCCTGAGGAGAATGACGGCAACGGTACTGTGGAGCCGGCGTTCGCCGTCCCCGGAGCCACCCCGTGGCGTACGATTACCGTGGGCAGCACCCTCAAGCCGATTGCGGAGAGTACCGTCACATGGGATGTCGTCGAGCCCAGATACGTTTCGAAGCACAATTACAAGTTCGGCAAGGGCACCTGGAGCTGGATCCTCTGGCAGGACGGCAGCATCAACTACGACGACCAGGTCAAGTTCATCGACCTTGCTGCGGCCATGGACTTCCAGTATGTCCTGGTGGACAATTTCTGGGACAGGAACATAGGATATGACAGGATGGAGGAACTCGTAAGGTACGCCCATTCCAAGGGTGTCGACGTTTTCCTCTGGTACTCCTCCAGCGGCTACTGGAATGACATCTCTCAGTCCCCGCTCAGCAAGATGGACAGCCCCGTCGAGCGCAAGAAAGAGATGAAATGGCTTCAGAGCATCGGAGTGAAGGGTATCAAGGTCGATTTCTTCGGCGGTGACAAACAGGAAACAATGCGCATCTACGAAGGCGTACTGAGCGATGCCGACGACTATGGCCTGATGGTCATCTTCCACGGCTGCACGCTTCCCCGAGGCTGGGAGCGCATGTACCCCAACTACGTCGGCAGCGAGGCCGTCCGAGCCTCGGAGAACCTTGTCTTCGGCCAGCACGAGTGCGACATCGAAGCCCAGAACGCCACGCTCCACCCGTTCATCCGCAACGCCGTGGGCTGTATGGAGTTCGGAGGATGCTTCCTCAACAAATTCCTGAACAAGGCCAACGCCCGCAGGCCGATACGCCGCACCACGGATGAGTTCGAGCTCGCTACCGCCGTCCTCTTCCAGAATCCTATCCAGAACTTCGCGCTTGCGCCCAACAATCTCGAGGATGCGCCTGCATACTGCCTTGACTTTTTGAGGGATGTCCCTACAACCTGGGATGACATCCGTTACATCGACGGCTATCCCGGTAAATACGCGGTCATAGCGCGTCGCAAAGGCGGCAGGTGGTACGTCTCCGCCATCAATGCGGACGAGGCGCCGTACAAGCTCGATCTCAAGGCCGTGGCTGCCGAGTTCGGCTCCCCCGCCTCGATGACCGTCCTGCACGGCGGCTCGCAACAGCAAAAGGCCGTCGATTACAAGGCCAGACCTGGATCGAAGGCCGCCAAAGCCAACACGGTCGAGATCGCCCAGAACGACGGAGCCGTCATCATCATCGGATAATCAAAAAAGCTGCGGTTGGTTCCGCAGCTTTTTTGATGGCTATTTGAACAGCAGAGGGACAAACTCGGAGAGGTATATCCTCCAGTTGCGCCAGATGTGGCCGCCGTCAGTCTCCATGTACTTGTACGGATATCCGGCTGCGTCAAGCTTGGCGCGGAACTCGTTGTTGGACTCGATCAGGAAGTCGGTCTTGCCGATGCCTATCCATAGCATCGCGGGCTTCTTGGCGAAGTATGCCGCGAGCTTGCCATCCACGTTCTCGTAGATCTCCTTGTGTGCCGCGGTCTGCTCGGAACCCGTGCCGATGGCGGCCGAGAACATGCCTGAATAGTTGAACATGTCGGGATAGTTCAAGGTGATGTAGAGAGTGTGGAAACCGCCCATGGAGAGGCCGCAGATGGCACGGCCCTGCTTCTTGGCGATGGTGCGGTAGTGGCTGTCGATGCACTTCACGACCTCCGGGAAAGCGGTCTCGAAAGTGCCTTCCATCGTCTCGGGAAGATCCATGGTCGGACGGGTGTATCCGGTGGAATTCTCCAGCGGAGCGGCCTCCTGGGAAATATTACCATTGGTGAACACCACGATCATAGGCTTGGCTTCACCGCGTGCGATGAGATTGTCGAGAATCTGTGTAGCGCGACCCTGAGTCACCCAGGCATCCTCGTCGCCGCCGATACCGTGAAGGACATACAGCACGGGATACTTGGCCTTGGGGTTATCCTCGTAACCGGCAGGAGTATAGACCGTCATCCGGCGGTCAAAACCCTCGACATCGCTGTGATACCACACCTTGGAAACGGTTCCGTGCGGTACGCGGTGGATGGCATAGAGGTCGCTGCGCGCACCTGCCTCAGGCACCAGCAATACGCTGGTCAGCGAGGCTATATCGCGGTTGACGAACACGTTGTTGGGGTCGATGACCTGCGTACCGTCAACAGTGTAGGTATAGGTGTACATTTCAGGAGCCACCTTGAAAGGAGTGGTATACTCCCAGACACCGTTCTGGCCCTCCTTGAGCTCGGCGACGCCGGGCATGTCATAGGTAATCTTCTGTCCGCCCATGTCGAATTCCATGGTCTGGACGGGGAGGAAATCGCCGGAAAGGGTGACCTTCACGGCTTTGGGAGCCTGATAACGGAAAGTCACGGTCCCGTCGGGATTGATTACGGGCGACTCGGCCGAGGAGCCTCCGAAAAGAGCCTGCTGCGCATAGGCGGAAAGCCCGATGAACGCCGCAGCTGTGATGAGTACTAATCTTTTCATCGTATATAAATGGGTTAAAACTATTTGAATGAATCTCCGGCCTTTTTCAAGGCCTTGGGGAGGCATTCCTGCCAGAAATTCCAATAATGGATGCCGTCCCTGGCTATATACTCCACTGAAAGGCCCTTATCCTTCATGTAGTCGGCAAGGTCCTTGGCTGCAGCGTTATCGACAGTCGTGTCCTGATTGCCGACCTCGATGGTGAAAGGAGGAAATACGGATTTGTCCGACTGGGTATCGACGAGGGCCTTGAAAGTATCAGCAGTCGCGGGGCTCATCGCATAAGCGCAGGTGAACTTCGCCGGATACTTCAAGGCGTGGTACAGGGTGCCGAATCCGCCCATTGACAGGCCGGCCACGGCACGCTTGCCGTTGAACTTGTACCTGCCCTCCACTTCGGGCATGAGTTCATCGTGCAGGTACTGCTCGTAATTGCCCATGTAGAAGGTCAGCTGCGCGTCCGGCATCACGATGATCATCGGAGTACCGCCCTGGTTCTTGATGTAATTGTCTGCAATTTTCTGCGCGTCACCCTTGTCCAACCAGGCGTCCTGGTCGTCACCTGCCCCGTGGAGCAGGTAAAGGATGGGGTATGCCATCTCGGAGTCGAACTTGGGAGGAAGATATACGTCGTATTTCATCCGCATCTTCATTGCCTTGCTGTCAATCGCAAGGCCCTTCTTCACTTCGGAATTGGCGAAGAGCAGTTCCTTGAGATCCACCTGCTCCACTTTTTCCGGTTCATCCCCGCCGCAGGCGCTGGGGACGATCATCCCCAGCGCTGCAGCAAGAACGATAAGCAAGCGTCTCATCTGTTAGAACGCAGCTACAAACGAATAGCCCGTAGAGCCGGCGAACTTGTAAGTCTGGTCGCCCACGAGGGTGACGGTGAGGGTCTCACCGGGGTTGACCAGGACTACGGAACCGTCATCCTTGAGATAACGGGATCCGCCGACACCCATTCCCCAGGCGCTCAGGTCATAACCGTTGCCGAAGGTATGGTCCTCATGCGCATATTCCACGCAGGTATATTCACCGGAGAGGTCGGTGACGCCCTCGGTGAGGACGAGCTGGAACCACACGGCCTCTTCGCCGGCAGCGTTCTTGAGGGTCAGGTTATGGGTTTTCACGCCGGGAACGGGGGCGAAGGTGTTGTCAACCGCATCGCTCAGTTCCTCGGTTATGGTGAACTCGGGAGTCTCGGAGCCGGGAGCATCAGAAGGGGTCAGGGCCTCGATCTCGCCCTCGAACACCGCCCAGTTCGGGTAGGTGCTTTCGTCGCCCCAGGTGATGACATACTTGGTGCCCTTCTTGGCAACGGTGATAGGGCCGGAAGTGATATGCGTGGCGTTACCGTTGGCCCACCAGCAGGTTCCCCAGTGCATGATGCCCATTCCCCAATCGCTGAGGTCATACTCGTAGCCGGGAGCGTACTGGCCCTCGCCGACTGCATCGCCGGTAGCGGGAGTATAGGTACCCTCGTGGAGGAATCCGTCAGGACTGTACAGGTCGGCCGTCAGGGCGAAGCCGTCGCCGCTGGGGGTTCCCATCATGTCGACGGACATGCCGGCAGTACCGACCTTCACGGTCACGGTGTTGTTGGCATTAGCCTGGGCCTGGAGCAGTTCAGTGAGTTTTACGGCTTCAGGGTCGGGTTCGTAGACGAGCTGGCCCTCCCACTTGGTGCGGTAAGGGGTCCCGTCGGAGTCGAAGAGGACGAAGATGAACTTATAGATGTTGTTGTCCTTCCTCTGGACGGTAATGTTGCCGGACTTGACGGCCTTG
>ONNK01000031.1 GCA_900319185.1 uncultured Bacteroidales bacterium | reverse complement strand
CAATGCCGCGGTCGAAGGAAAGATCGTCGACAGCAAGACCGGCGAGCCGATGCAGTTCGCCTTCCCGAACACATGCAAGATCTCCATCATCGAGGAGGGTTGGAAAGACCTGGCGGGCAACCCCGCCGAGGAATCCCAGAGCTGGTATGTCAAGTGCAACGGCAAGTATGTGAACAAGCTCGTCTGGGCCGCCAAGTACCGTATGGAGACCAAGGATCAGAACTTCTACCCGGTGAGCATACCGTTCGAGCTTAGCAAGGGCGAGAACACGGTCGACTTCACCGTCACCCCGTATTGCCGCATCCTGGATCCGCAGATCACTTACGAGGACGGCAAGATCGTCGCACGCTTCAAGGTGGAGGTCGAAGACAAGTCCCAGACCGGTACCGTGGATGTGGCCCTGTTCGGTTTCACCGACCGATGGGTGAGTGATGGCAACAACAACTTCGACTTCGACAAGAAGCAGAAGAATGGCCAACAGAAGAAGATCAAGACCGCCGACGGCCAAACCGTCATCGAGCTCAAGATCGACCCTACCATCGAAAGCGGCATGCAGTTCGTCTACGAGCGCACCCACTTCTTCAGGATCGGCGCCCGTGCTTATGGCAACGCGAACTCCAGCAAGCGCTACAACTTCTCCCCGGTCTTCCGGGTATCCAAGGACTTCTCCAAGATCGAGGAGATCACCAACTGGGACGAGGAAGTCAACTAAGGAGTCGTCATCATTGTTTACAGACCGGGATCCACGTCCCGGTCTGTTTATTTTATATCGCATATTCCCGATATTGTAAATGACGGAAATAATGGATATCTTTGGAAACTAATTGGAATTTGTCAAAACTAACACTAAAACACGTCCATTATCATGAAAAAGAGATTCAGATGCATGGTCTGCGGATACGTCCATGAGGGCGACAATCCGCCGGCAGAGTGCCCGGTATGCCGCGCCAAAGCGGAGAAATTCGTAGAGATTAAGGAGGAAGGCCTGAACTGGGCCTGCGAGCATAAGCTCGGTGACGGCCAGGTCGAGGACGCCGAAGTCCTACAAGGCCTGCACGACCATTTCACCGGCGAATGCTCCGAGGTCGGCATGTACCTCGCGATGAGCCGTCAGGCCGAGCGCGAGGGCTACCCCGAGATCGCTGACGCTTTCAAGCGTTACGCGTTCGAGGAGGCCGACCACGCCGCCCGCATCGCCGAACTCCTCGGCGAGGTCGTCTGGGACACCGAGACCAACGTCAAGAAGCGCATGGAGGCAGAGTGTGGCGCCTGCGAGGGCAAACTTGCCATCGCCAAGCGCGCCAAGCAGCTCGGCTACGACGCCGTCCACGACTCCATCCACGAGATGGCCAAGGACGAGGCACGTCACGGCGCCGGTTTCCAGGGTCTTTACAACCGTTATTTCAAGAAGTAGCAGCCTGAAAAGATTCCTGACACTGATAGTGATGCTTTCCGCGCTTGCTCCCGCCCTGTCGGGACAGGCGCGGAGGTTCACTGTAAGCGGTCATGTCAAGGATGCCGATTCGGGTGAGATGATGATAGGAGCCGTGGTCAATCCCGCCGGATCGACCTCCGGGACGGTGACGAATGCTTACGGCTTCTACTCCCTGGAATTGCCTGCGGGCGATTACGAACTCTGCTGCTCGTCCCTCGGTTTCGTCTCCGACACCCTGCGGATCAGCCTCAGGGCCAATCTCAGGCACGATTTCGAACTCAAGGAGTCGGCGCTGTCGTTGGAGGGATCGACCGTGACGGCCGTCTCCAAGCGCGAGAAACTCCTGCGTCCGGAGACCAGCCTCGTCAACCTCTCCGGCGATTTCATCAAGAAAGTCCCCGTCCTTTTCGGAGAAACCGACATCATCAAGGTCATACAGATGATGCCGGGCGTGCAGGCCCCGAGCGAAGGCTCGACGGGCTTCAGCGTGCGCGGCGGCGGGGTGGACCAGAACCTCGTCCTGATGGACGAGGCCCCCGTCTACAACGCCGGCCACTTCATGGGCTTCTTCTCGGTCTTCAACAACGACGCCGTAAAGACTGGCGACCTGTACAAGGGCGACATCTCCGCCAAATACGGCGGCCGCCTTTCCTCGCTGCTGGATATCCATACCATAGACGGGAACATGCAGGAGTTCAGAGGATCGCTCAGTATTGGACTTATCTCCTCGAAGGTTTTGCTCGAGGGACCTATCGTGAAGGACAAGGCCAGTTTCATGGTAGCCGCTCGCCGAACGTACATCGACATGTTCTTCCCGCTGTTCGGAGCTCTGAAGGGGGACAAGATGTTCTTCCATGACATCAACGCCAAGGCCAACTGGATCATCAACGACAACAACCGCCTGTACCTGAGCGTATTCAACGGCAAGGACGTATTCGCCATGGCCAACTCCGAAGCCGCAGACCTCGACCTGGACATGGGCTTCGCCAACAATACCCAGTCCCTTCGCTGGAACCACATATTCTCTCCGAAGCTGTTCTCCAACTTTACCCTGCTGAACTCGCATTACGATTTCGACACGATGCTGGAGTTCTCCGCAACGGACATCGATATGGGGTCGAGACTGAACAACCAGGGATTCAAAGCCGATTTCAACTGGTTTGCGAACGCCTCCAACACAGTCAGTTTCGGACTGCAAGGCAACCGCTATGTCATCAGTCCGGCAGAGTTCAAACCAAGGAGTGAAGGCATTTTCAGCGAGTATACCTATCCTCAGACCATCGCGCTGGCACCCGACTTCTATGTCCAGAACGAGCAGAAGATCGGCACCAAGGTGACGCTCCGCTACGGGCTGCGGCTCTCGAACTTCGCCACCGTGGGCGAGCGTACGCAGCGGTATTACAACGCTGCGCACGAGCTCGACCACACCGAGGATTTCGCCAAGGGCGAAACCGTCAAGGCATGGCACGCTCCCGAGCCTCGCTTCTCCTCCTCCTTCAGTCTGAGCCCATCGATGTCAGTCAAGGCGGCCTGGAGCCGCAACGTCCAGTATATCCAGCAGGCGATTTACAGCATCTCGGGCTCCCCTCTCGACATCTGGTTCTCGGCTTCACCCAACATCAAACCCCAGGTCTCTGACCAGTACACCGTAGGCTTCTTCAAGAATTTCCTGAACGATGCCCTCGAGACTTCCGTGGAGCTGTTCTACAAGGACAACCGCAACACCATCGACTTCAAGGACCATCCCAACGTCATCATGAACGAGGACCTGGAGGCGGAGATCCGCACCGGCACCTCATTCGCTCGCGGCGCGGAATTCATGGTAAAGTACGAGAAGGGCAAGTTCGACGGGTGGGTCAGCTACACCCTCTCTCAGGCCCGGTACAAGATACCGGAGATCAACGGGGGCAAGCCCTATGACTCCCCTATGAACCACAAGCACAGCATATCGGTCATAGGTACATACCGTTTCGGGAAACGGCTTTCAACCTCCGCCGACTGGATATTCTACAGCGGAGCACCGACCACCTACCCTTCGGGCGTGATCCTGGTCGGGGACTCCAGGGTACCCCTGTACTCCGACCGCAACCAGGACCACTTCCCGGACTATCACCGCTTGGACCTATCACTGACGCTCCAGGGCAAACGCGTGCCTGCCGGCAAGCGCGGCCACGGCGAGTGGAACTTCTCAGTATACAACGTCTACTCGCGTCACAACGCGTGGGCGTTGGACTTCCATTACGATGATGATACAGAAGAGATTACGGCTCGGAAAGTCTATCTTTTCACCGCCATCCCCTCCATTTCATATACGCTGACGCTATGAGAAAGCTCTGGATACTCACTCTCCTGGCAGCCGTCTCGTGCGTCGAGACCTTCGTGCCGGACATCAAGGAGTCGGACGTGCGCCGTGTCGTGGTGGACGCAGTCCTGACCACGGACACGACGGCGCACTGCGTACGCCTGAGCGCCTCGGCGCCCTACGGGACGCCATCGGAGCGCATCCCGGTCATTTCCGGAGCCAGTGTCAGGCTCTCCGACGGGAGCAATGAGATAACCCTTCAGGAAATGGAGGGCACCGGGTGCTACTATACTCCCGAGGACTATGCCGGCGAGGTCGGAAAGACCTATACGCTCACCATTGACGGACATGACGGGGACGATGTTTTCCATTTCGAGGCTAAAGACACGATGCCTCCGGGAGGCGTACGCGGCGACGATTTCGACTACTACAAGATGTCCGACTCACTATGGTGTTTCGCCATCTGGGGACAGGACCTGCCCGGCATCATCAGCCACTATTCCGCCGACCTCCGCGTCAACGGCGAAGCCCACGGCTACGGCAAGTGGATCTCCATCGACGGCTACCAGATGTTCGACGGCAACTATCTCAACTGCGGTGAATACTTTTTCTACACGGCTTTCGACATCCTGGGAACGGGAGAAGAAACGCCTCCCCTGAAGGAAGGCGACCTGGTCGAGTTGTATACTTACTCGCTGTCAGATTTCTTCTATGAATACATGACGGCAATGATGAGCGAGAGCATGGCGCATATGCCGCTGTTCTCGCCTCAGCCGGCGAATCTGCCGACCAACATCGAGGGCGGCGCCGTCGGCGCCTTTGCGCTGGCGCACTGCACCAAGATGAGCCTGGTAATCGGCAATCCGAACCGCACCCGCATGGAGATGCTTGCCGACCACGGCATGCTGCCGAAATTCTAAGACATGCATTACCGGACTTTTATCAAAAGGCTTTGCCTGGCGCTCGCTCTGATGGCGGCCTGCTCCTGCGGAGGTGGCCGCGCCCCCGAGGCGCTCGCGCCCGTCCCCTCCCCTTCCCAGATCTCCTGGCAGCAGGACGAGATCTGGGCATTCATCCATTTCGGACCCAATACATTTTCGGACAGCGAGTGGGGATACGGTGACGCCGATCCGGCTATCTTCAACCCCTCGCGGCTTGACTGCGAGCAGTGGGTGCGGACCTTCGAAGCCGCCGGCATCAAGGGAGTCATCCTGACGGCAAAGCATCACGACGGCTTCTGCCTCTGGCCGTCGGAGTTCACCGACTATTCGGTCGCCGCATCGCCGTACAAGGACGGCGCCGGCGACATCGTCGGCGAACTCGCACAGGCCTGCACACGCCACGGGCTGAAGTTCGGCATCTACCTTTCCCCCTGGGACCGTCACCAGGCATCCTACGGAACTGAGGATTATGTCCGTTACTACCAGGAGCAGCTTAGGGAACTGCTCACCCGCTACGGAAAGATCTCGGAAGTCTGGCTGGACGGAGCGAACGGAGGTGACGGCTGGTACGGAGGAGCCTGCGAAACGCGCAATATAGACCGCAGGACATACTATGATTTCCCAAAGATCCATTCAATAGTTCGTGAACTTCAGCCTGAGGCGATTATCTTCTCCGACGGAGGCCCGGGATGCCGCTGGGTAGGCAACGAGCGCGGCATCGCATCCGAAACCAACTGGTCTTTCCTCAGGGAAGGAGTCGTCTATCCTGGATACCCTTACGGGAATGAACTCGGTCCCGGACACGAGGACGGAGACGTATGGATCCCCGCAGAGTGTGACGTTTCCATCCGCAGAGGGTGGTTCTACCACCCCGAGGAGGACGCCTTGGTCAAAACCCCTGAACAGATAGCGGAAATATACTACAGGAGCGTCGGAAGGAACGGCAAGCTGCTGATCAATTTCCCTGTGGACAGGGAAGGCCTGATACATCCCGTAGACTCCGCGAATATCTGCGAAGCCTTCCGTATCATTTCGGAGCAACTGGGAAATGACGTGATGGCCGGGGCCCGCGCGAGCGCGAGCGAGTCCAGGGGCCGGCGCTTCTCCGCCGGCAAGGTCCTCGACGGACACCCCGAAAGCTACTGGTCCCCTAAGGACGGTACGCTGAACGCCTCACTGGAATTCACTTTCAAAGGGAAAAAGAAGATCGACCGCATCCTTCTTCAGGAATACATCGCCCTGGGACAGAGGGTGAAAAGCTTTGCCATAGAGTACAACGACGGTAACTCATGGCTGCCGGTCAGCACATCAGAGCAGCAGACGACCATCGGCTACAAGCGCATACTGCGCTTCGACCCTGTCGAAGCCACAGCCCTGCGCGTCACCATCACCGACTCAAGGGCCTGCCCATGCATCAGTTCGGTCCGCGCCTATCTGGCGGAAAAGTAACTCAGACGTCCTCTTCCTCGTCCTCGGAATCATCCTCGAACGGGTCGGCGGAGAAATCGATGCCGTCCCAGATGGCATCCATCTCGCGGCGGTCCTTCTTGGTGGGGCGGCCGGCGCCGCGGTCGCGCCGCACGAAGAAAGTTTCGTGCGGGGCGCGGAGCTTGTCCAGCTCGCTCTGCGGCGTAAGGTTCTCCGCGAATTCCGGGACCTTCTGTGCCCCCATACGCTGTTCGGCGATCTGAAGGACCTTGAAGGTATAGAGGGCGACACCTTTCCGGACTGAAATGGTGTCTCCGATCTTGACGGCTTTGGAGGGCTTGGCGGGAGCGCCGTTCAGCTGCACTTTGTTGCCGTTGCAGGCTTCGGTGGCGTCACTCCGCGTCTTGTACAGGCGGATGGCCCATACATACTTGTCAATCCTTACTGAATCTGCCATATACGCTGTTGAATTTGAATTCCTCGCCTTCACCCGGGAGTTCGGGCTCGGCGTTGGGGTCGATATATTCGTCAGCCTCTTCCTCACGCTCCACCAGAACCTCGACCAATACCGTGCCACTCTGGCGCGGGACCAGGTAGAAATCATCGATTTCGGCAGGGACCAGCACCGTCTCGCCAGTCTTTATGACCGTAGACTCCATGCCTCCCGTTGACGGGACCTGCACGGATGCTTCGCCGGAGACGCAGAAGTACACTGCAAAACCGCCGTTCTCCCCTGCAATGATATGCAAGGCATCCTTGAGATCCATCCTGGTGACGGTGAACTCGTCGCCCTTTGCCAGTTTCCCCTCGGGAGCGGAAGTGGGCTCGTATGCTTTGTAATCGATGAAATCCAGGGCTTCGACGAGGCCGAGGGCGCCGTCGAACTCCTCTTCGGCAATCTCCGCGCCCCAGCCGTACAGGCAGAAGTCGAGCGGAGAAGCCTCGCTCACCTCGAGAAGGACGACACCGGATGCGGAATGCACGGTGCCGGGACGGATGGTAAAACAATCACCAGGATGCGGCTCTAAAGTGTTCAGGAGGTCCCCTATGCTGCCGTCAAGGCAGCTGCGGTACAACTCATCAGCATCGGTGTCCCTACGGAACCCGATGCTGATACTTGCCCCTGGCCGAGTGTCCAGTACATACCACATCTTGGCCTTGCCAAGGAAGTCGTAGCGCTGTCCG
The DNA here is from genome assembly GCA_900319185.1 of uncultured Bacteroidales bacterium. GTDB lineage: Bacteria > Bacteroidota > Bacteroidia > Bacteroidales > UBA932 > Cryptobacteroides. The sequence continues at coordinate 8,360 of ONNK01000031.1, read as the reverse complement.
GCGGTGACATCGTCCGGATGGACCAAGAGCGGAATCCGCCCTTCAGCGTCAATCAGTTTTATGCTCAAGGGGAACTGCCTGCCATAGTAGGAGAATACCCTCTCTCCGACTATACGGTCGAGATACATGTCCATTACCTCGCTGAGGCTGTTGCCTGCGAGCCATCCGTCCAGGATCTGGGAGTCCCGGTAACCCAGGTCTGCGATCTCGTGGCTTTCAGCCACCCTCGATCCTTTCTCCATCCTTTTGGTCCGACCCTGCGCATCGCTGGCCACGAATGCCTTGCCGTATCTTTTTTCGAGCTCGCGGCCTCCCCATGCGAAGTCTTCACCAATGGGCAGGAACTTGAGCGGATATAGTTTCCTGGGTTCTTCCATGTTCTGCGTTTATTTCTTTACAAAGTAAACAAAAAATCGTAACTTGGTCAAGAATACCAATTGATGCATCTACAATGAAAGGAGTGTATATTTTCCTGGCTGAAGGCTTCGAGGATGTCGAGGCCCTCGCCACCGCCGACGTGCTCCGCAGGGGCGGAGTGCCGGTTGAGCTTGTCTCCATCACCGACGAGCCTTTCGTGGTGTCCTCGCACCACGTGGCCGTGGGCGTGGACCAGACCTTTGACTATTTCGCACTGAATATCGACAAGGGCGGTACAGACGAGAAGGATGTCATGATCTTCCCGGGAGGAATGCCCGGCACCCGCAACCTCGCAGGCTTCGACATGCTGATGGACATGATGCAGGAGCACTATGATGACGGCGGCACCGTAGCGGCCATCTGCGCCGCGCCAGGCCTCGTGCTCGGCCAGCTCAACGGCATCGACGGCAAGCGCGTGACCTGTTTCGACGGTTTCGAGGGCTACCTGCGCGAGGCGGGGGCCAGCTTCGAGCCGCGGCCGGCCATCACCGACGGCCGCGTCATCACCGGCCGCAGCGCCGGCCATGCCATCGCCTTCGGCTTGGAGATCCTGAAGAAGATAAAGGGTGAGGAGAAGGCGGCGGAAGTCCGCCACGCCTTGATGCTCGAGACTATTTAGAAAGCTTACTGTTTCTTGCGGATGATCACGCGCTCGATGCGGCGCGGGACCGAAGTCATGATCTCATAGGGAATGGTGCCGAGGATCTCCGCCAGTTCGGAGACTGTCGGATCGGTGCCGAAGACCGTGACGGTATCCCCTGCCTTGGCAGGGACTCCCGTCACGTCCAGCATGCACATGTCCATGCAGATATTGCCGATGGTCGGCACCCGGTGCCCGTTCAAGGAGAACGAGGCGCGTCCGCGGCCGAGATGGCGGTCTATGCCGTCGGCATAGCCGACAGGTATCGTGGCGATGATGGTTCCCTCAGGGGCTATATGCCCGTAACGGCCGTATCCGATAGTGCCGTCCTGAGGGCCCAATGTCTTGATCTGCAACACTTTCACCTTCAACGAAGCCACCGGTGACAGACGCACGCCGGGCAACGAACTGATGCCGTAGATTCCTATCCCCAGACGGACCATGTCGAACTGGAATTGGGGGAAACGCTCGATGCCGGCGGAATTGAGGACGTGGTACATCGGCTTGTAGCCCAAAGATGCGGAAAGGGCATCCGCGCCCGCCTTGAACATGCCTATCTGCCCCAGCGTGAAATCATCCGACTCCGGATCTTCAGCGGCCGCGAGATGGGAATAAACCGACTTCACCTTCACCCACGGGCAGTCCCTCAGGAAATCGAAAAGGTCCTGAAGCTCTCCCGGCATGAATCCCAGGCGGTGCATGCCTGTATCCAGCTTGATATGGATGGGAAAATCGCGGAGGCCGCGCGCCTCCAGGACTGCGCAAAGAGCCTTAAGAGTGTAAAGGTTGGGGATGCCGGGCTCCAGGCGGTTGTCGATGATCTCATCGAAAAAATCCGTCCCGGCGGTAAGCACGAGAATGGGAAGGCTGATACCGGCCTGGCGGAGTTCGACGCCCTCAAGGGGCAGCGCAACCGCCAGGTAATCGGCGCCGCAGCCCTGCATCATCGCGGCGAACTCCACCGCCCCGTGCCCGTATGCATTGGCCTTCACCAGGACGAGAAGCTTGGTGGAAGGCTCCAGGCGGGAGCGGAAGTATCGGTAGTTCTCCTGGCAGGCCGGAAGGTTGAGCTCCAGCCTCGAGAAATCATTTTCCGGATGCGGCATTCCTGTATCTGGGTTACACAATTTGCAAAATTACAAAAATCGCCCACAATGACAAATGGTCAGGTTTGAATAATAGGTGTGGATTTTGTATATTTGGACTCGGATTAAACTTTGAAGAAATGAATATCTGGTTCATAGTCATTGCCGTGATGGTGCTCAGCTTCATCATCCAGCAGACCTTGCAGAGCAAGTTCAGGAAGTATTCGGAGATCCCTACCCCCGGAGGGATGACAGGCGCAGAAGTCGCCCGCAGGATGCTCGAGGAGAACGGTATCAAGGACGTCCGCATCACCTGCATCGAGGGACAGCTTACGGACCACTTCAACCCCGAGACCATGACCGTCAACCTCAGCGAGTCGGTCTACGGGCAGCGCAGCATCGCTGCTGCGGCCGTTGCCGCACACGAGTGCGGGCACGTCCTGCAGCACGCGCAGGGCTATGCCCCGCTCAAGATGCGCACCGCCCTCGTGCCGGTGGTCACCTTCGCCAACCGTACTGTACAATGGATTATCCTCTTGGGAGTACTCTTGATCAATATCACGCCTTCACTGCTGTGGCTCGGTATCATCCTGTTCGGTGCCACCACCCTTTTCAGCATTATCACCCTGCCTGTCGAAGTCAATGCCAGCCAGAGGGCTGTAGCATGGCTCAAGGACTCGCGCATCGCCGACAGCGAGACAGCGCCCATGGCAGCTGACGCGCTCAAATGGGCGGCATACACCTATTTCATAGCGGCCATCGGATCGCTGGCCACTCTGCTCTATTACATCGGGATGGCCCGGAGAAACTAGAAAAGCGTAGGATGGTTCTCGTCCAGACCGGCGAGGATCCTCTCCATGATAGCCTGGCGGTAAAGCGCGGACTTTGCGGAGATCTTGAACTGGCGGCAATACTCGTCTATGGCTGCCAGTTCTTTTTCGTTGAGATAGATGACCTGCCTGTGGGTACGTCTGAGCGACGCCCGCTGCTTGTCCAGGAAGTCGGGAGACACGGCCGGGGTTTTCTTGCTGTTACGTTTCAAGGCTTTGCATGTATTGGTCAGTACATGCAAATATAACAATAATCTTGAAAGGATTCAATATCAGAGGAATGAAATGTATTTCCTCAGGACGGTGCCCCTGCGGTCCATGCTGAGCGCGAACGGAAGCACCGAAAGGTCGAAGGTGTCCAGCAACTCCATGCCGTTCTCCTCGGGATTGACCAGTAGTACGCGGGCTCCGGGCTCCTTGGCGAACACACCCTGCACTGCCTCCAGTTCGAGATCGCATGTAGAGCAGCCGGGAGTATGGAAAAGCACGTAGGACGGACGGCCGCGGAGGCGGCGGAGGTTGAAGGTCCGCACGGCGGACAGGTCGACGGGGCCCTCCCCTTTCAGGAGGACGCCCTGTACCTTGACCTTCGGGATCCTGGATCCGACGGGAACGCGGCCGAGAAGGTCCATGCAGACTTCTGCAGGACGGGCGATGCGCTGCTGCTCCGAAGGAGCCGCCCACATGTCCGGATCGCCTTTCACATAAAGGGTTATGAAGGTCTGCAGGGCGAGTTTGTATTCTTCTCCGGGAGTATCCATCAGATAGTACATCATGTCACCGAGCATATGGCGGCAAAGAGCGGAATCCGCGCGTTCAAGCGCGCTGTCCTTGATGTACTGGGCAGTCTCAAGGATGTTGGCCGCGCTCGGCTCACCGTCCCCGAAGAGGGTATCGAAAAGTACCGAAGAGGATTCGGCTCCGTATTCGTAAGGCTGCTCGAACAAAGTAGCCAGAAGCTGTGCCAGGGCATCTGTATCGAGCGAGCGTCCGACTATGGTTCCATCCCTGTCTATCAGCAGCATCTGGGGAGTCTGCAGCACCCCGTACTGCATTTGGAAATCGGACTCGAGCTCCGGATCCCAGACATGGTGGAAACTCACCGAAGGTGAAGGAGACTCCCATCGGAAGGAGATGTAATCCTCCCATTGCTCCTTGAACGCTCCCGTATACACGGCAAAGAATTCGATGGGGACATCGACAGCAGAGAGGAAGGCATTCAGCCTCATCGTCTCTAGCTTGCACTTCGAGCAGGAAGTATCGTAGAAGAACAGGACGCTGACAGCCCCCTCGGTGGGAGCCTCCACGGCATTCCCGTCACGATCCCTGAGGCTCAACCGCGGCGCGGCCATCCCTATCAGCGAACTGCGGTGGAACTGGGCGTAGATCTTGGCATTCATCAGGTCGATGTCGCTGTACATCGAGACCTTGCCGGGAACGAACCAGTCGTCCACCATGTGGACTGCCACGGCTTCGTCTCCCATGACCTTGGACCCCAGGAAATGATCGTAGATACGCACGGCCACATACTGCTTCACCAGGGGATCCGCGCAACTCTCCAGCATGAAGTCGCACTCCCCTATCTTGACCTGTACCGGCTCGCGTTCGAGTGCGGCAAAATACTCGTCAAGCCTGGAGTCGAGCGCAGCGACGACAGCAGAGTCCAGCGGTACGGCATCCTGCGCGCGAAGCCCCGCGGGCAGCAGGATGACGATCAGCAATGATATGAGTATCAGGCGTTTCATGTCTAGACATCAGGCAGTACAACGCCGTCCGAAAGGAACAGGCTCGTATCGCCCTTGTGCTTGAGGATATCGCGCACAGCCGAGGAAGAGATATGCGCAAACTCCTGCGCGGTAGGGATGATCACAGTCTCGATCTCCGGCGCAATGCGGCGGTTGGCGTCCGCAATGGCGCGCTCATTCTCGAAATCGAGCATGTTGCGCACGCCTCGGACGATGTGCCTGATGCCCAGCTGGCGGCAGGCGTCGACGGTCAGGCTGTCGTATTTGATGACCCTCACCCCCTCCATGCCAGCCGTGGCCTGTCGTATGATGTCCATGCGCTGGTCCATGTCGAAGAACCCGCGCTTGTCCTGGTTGATACCCACGGCGATCACCACCTCGTCGAACATGGTCAGGGCGCGTTTCAGGATATTGAGATGTCCTGCGGTAAAGGGATCGAACGATCCCGGGAAGAATGCAGTCTTTTTCATAATTGCCAGTCAATGGGTGTTTTGCCTTGCTGGGCAAGGATTTCGTTGGTACGCGAGAAATGGCGGCACCCGAAGAACGCGCCGCGGGCAAGCGGCGACGGATGCGGAGCCTCCAGCACGTAGTGGCGGGAAGTGTCTATCAGCTCGCGCTTGGCGCGCGCGAAACTGCCCCAGAGCAGGAACACGACCCCGTCGCAGCGATCGTTGATGCAGCGGATGACGGCATCGGTGAACTCCTGCCAGCCTATGGCGCTGTGCGAAGCGGGCTGCGAAGCACGGACCGTGAGCACGGCGTTGAGCAGGAGCACGCCCTGGCGGGCCCAGTCCTCAAGGTTCGGCCGTCCGCTCATGCGTATACCCAGATCGTCCTCGATCTCCTTGAAGATATTCTTGAGGGAAGGCGGGGCAGGCACTCCGTCGGGCACGGAGAACGACAGGCCCATGGCCTGGCCGTACCCGTGATACGGATCCTGCCCCAGGATGACCACCTTGACCTTGTCAAGGGGAGTCAGTTCGAATGCCCTGAAGATCTGTTTTCCGGGAGGATAGATCACCTGTCCCGCAGACTTCTCCGCGTGCAGAAAACGGACAAGCTCCGCAAAGTAGGGTTTGTCGAACTCACTCTGCAGGGCTTGTTTCCAGCTTTGTTCTATTTTTACGTCCATCAGAAGATACTGTCTATTACGTCCTTGATAGTCTTGACATATACAAATGTAAGGCCTTTTACGTAAATATCCTTGATATCCTCTATATCTTTTCTGTTGTCTTCGGAAATGACGATGGTCGTTACGCCCGCACGCTTGGCGGCAAGGATCTTCTCCTTGATGCCGCCGACAGGCAGCACGCGGCCGCGCAGCGTCATCTCGCCGGTCATGGCGATGCCGCTGCGGAGGCTCTTGCCACGCAGGGCGGACACCATGGAGCTGACCATGGTGATGCCGGCCGACGGGCCGTCTTTGGGCACCGCCCCTTCGGGGACGTGCACGTGGATGTCCTTGGTCGCGAATTCCTCGGGAGTAATCTCTGCAAGTTCGGGATGTGCCTTCAGGTACTGGTACGCGATGGTCGCGGACTCCTTCATCACGTCGCCGAGGTTGCCGGTCATGGAGAGGTTGCCCTTGCCTACGCTGACCTGGCTCTCCACGAAGAGGATCTCGCCGCCCATGGAAGTCCAGGCGAGGCCGGTGACAACGCCGGGCATCTCATTGCCCTTCTGCAGGTCGTGGAAGTTGGTCGGCAGGCCGAGGTATTCCTTGAGATGCTCGGGCTTGATGACATGCGGATAATCCTCTCCGAGGGCTATCTTCTTGGCCGTCACGCGGGCGATCTTCGCTATCTGCTTCTCGAGCCCGCGGACACCGGACTCGTGAGTGTAGCTATCGATGATGGCGGCGAGGCCGGGCTTGCTGATTCGCAGCTCGTCTTTGCCGATGCCGTGCTCCTTGAGCTGCTTGGGCAGCAGGTAGCGTTTGGCTATCTCGAGCTTCTCCTCGGCGAGGTAGCCCGTGACATTTATCATCTCCATGCGGTCGAGCAGCGCCGGCTGGATGGTGGAAGTACCGTTCGCAGTGGTGATGAACAGCACATTGGACAGGTCGTAGTCGATGTCAAGGTAATTGTCGTGGAAGGTGGAGTTCTGCTCCGGATCCAGGGCCTCCAGCAGGGCCGACGAAGGGTCGCCCTTGAAGTCGCTGGCGAGCTTGTCGATCTCGTCGAGGACGATCACCGGGTTGGAGGTGCCGGCCCGGCAGATGCCGTTCAGGATACGGCCGGGCAGGGCTCCGACGTAGGTCTTGCGGTGGCCGCGGATCTCGGCCTCGTCATGCATGCCGCCCAGCGATATGCGGACGTACTTGCGCCCGAGGGCGCGCGCCACGGACTTGCCGAGGCTGGTCTTGCCCACGCCCGGAGGGCCGTAGAGGCAGAGGATGGGAGACTTCATGTTTCCCTTCAGCTTCAGCACGGCGAGGTACTCCACGATGCGGTCCTTCACCTTGTCAAGGCCGAAATGATCGTCGTCCAGGACCTTCTGGGCATGCTTCAGGTCGAGATTGTCCTCGGACATCTCGCCCCAGGGAAGATCCAGCATGAACTGTATGTAGTTGTACTGGATGCTATAGTCAGGCGAGCTGGGATTGTATTTCTCCAGCTTGGCCATCTCCTTGTCGAAGATAGCGCGCACGTCCGCGGACCATTTCTTGGTCTCGGCACGCTGGCGGAACTTCTCAAAGTCGCCGGACTCGTCCATGCCGAGCTCCTCCTGGATGGTGCGGAGCTGGTTGTTGAGGTAGTACTCGCGCTGCTGCTGGTCGATCTCGCCCTTGACCTTCTGGTTGATTTCCTGCTTGATCTTCAGGAACTCGACCTGGATATCCAGGGCGGTCAGGAGCTTCATGGCGCGGACACGAAGGTCGTCATACTGCAGCAAGTCGGCCTTGTCGGTGAAGTTATCCACCTCGATGGTCGTAGCGATGAAGTTGACCAGGAACTGGAAATTATCTATGGAACGAAGCGCGGACACGGCCTCCTTGGTCACGAAGGACGAAGCCCTGATGATGTATCCGGCTTTCTCTTTCAGCGAATCCGCTATCAGGCGGTTGTCCACCGCGTTCTCGTTGCTCATGAACTCGTCGAGATAATGGACCCGCGCCACCACGTAAGGCTCGTAGGACAGGATACCGTCAACGGAAATGCGCTTGAAAGCCTGGAGGATGGCGTCCCTGCGAGCTATCCGGGCATCGCCGGAAGCGGCCTGCTGGATGCGGGTCTTAGTGGAGTTCGAAATAGCATACTCCATACAGTCCTTAAGCGTCATCACCTTTGAAGGCTCTTGGGCCGGCAGATTGACCGCCGGCCGAAAAGCCATCACTAAATACACACAAATAAAAGCTATAAAAAGGTTTTGTCTTCTCATTGCGATCGTTCTTTTACACTTTCGCTGTTTTTCCGAACATTTACCGTGCCATTTTGCTTAACTATCAGATAATCAACGATTTTCGTTAAAAACGTAAAGTGTAAAAAGTGTAAAGGACTTTACAAAAACTGTAAAGTCCTTTACACTTTTGCCCGGTGGTTCGACAGGCTCACCAACCGGCATTCGCACTCGGCAGCCGGTGGTTCGACAGGCTCACCAACCGGCATTGGTGTTCACCAGCCAGAGTACTAACTGTCTA
>ONNK01000083.1 GCA_900319185.1 uncultured Bacteroidales bacterium | reverse complement strand
ACAAGGCCCGGGAACGTATTCACCGCGCCATGGCTGATGCGCGATTACTAGCGAATCCAGCTTCGTGGAGTCGGGTTGCAGACTCCAGTCCGAACTGAGGCGCCTTTTCGAGATCTGCTCCCCGTCGCCGGGTGGCTTCCCTCTGTAGGCGTCATTGTAACACGTGTGTCGCCCCGGACGTAAGGGCCGTGCTGATTTGACGTCATCCCCGCCTTCCTCACACCTTACGGTGGCAGTCCCGCCAGAGTCCCCAACTTTACTTGATGGTAACTGGCGGCAAGGGTTGCGCTCGTTATGGCACTTGAGCCAACATCTCACGACACGAGCTGACGACAACCATGCAGCACCTCGACAGACGTCCCGAAGGACCTTTGCATCTCTGCATCGTTCGTCTGCCGTTCGAGCCCGGGTAAGGTTCCTCGCGTATCATCGAATTAAACCATGTTCCTCCGCTTGTGCGGGCCCCCGTCAATTCCTTTGAGTTTCAACCTTGCGGTCGTACTCCCCAGGTGGATGACTTATCGCTTTCGCTTGGCCACTGACCGTGTATCGCCAGCGGTTAGTCATCATCGTTTACTGCGTGGACTACCAGGGTATCTAATCCTGTTTGATCCCCACGCTTTCGTGCCTCAGCGTCAATGCCTGTTTCGTGAGATGCCTTCGCAATCGGTGTTCTGAGTAATATCTATGCATTTCACCGCTACACTACTCATTCCTCCCACGGCAGCAGGATTCAAGCCCGACAGTATCAATGGCAGCTCCGGGGTTGAGCCCCGGCATTTCACCACTGACTTGACGAACAGCCTACGCACCCTTTAAACCCAATAAATCCGGATAACGCTCGCATCCTCCGTATTACCGCGGCTGCTGGCACGGAGTTAGCCGATGCTTATTCGCTGTGTACTCTCATCGTGCTACACGTAACACTTATTGCTCCACAGCAAAAGCAGTTTACGACCCATAGGGCCTGACCAATATTCCTCACTGCTGCCTCCCGTAGGAGTCTGGACCGTGTCTCAGTTCCAGTGTGGGGGACCTTCCTCTCAGAACCCCTAGACATCGTCGCCTTGGTGGGCCGTTACCCCGCCAACTAGCTAATGTCACGCGAGCCAATCCGTATCCGCCATAACTTTCAAACATGGGTCATGCGGCCCTCGTTGTTATGGGGTATTAGGCGACGTTTCCATCGGTTATCCCCCTGATACGGGCATGTTGCTCACGCGTTACGCACCCTTCCGCCGGTCGCCGACAGGTATTGCTACCCTCGCTGCCCCGCGACTTGCATGTGTTAAGCCTGCCGCTAGCGTTCATCCTGAGCCAGGATCAAACTCTTCTTTGTATAATTCTTTATAACTCTAGTCTGTCCTGACGCTAAATCAAAGAAATCAACGCTCTCGATTCTTAGTATTTTTCTCGGTACTTGCTTGTACTTATCTTTCAATATTGTCAAACAACTGTCCGCTTCCATCGAAACGGGCTGCAAAGATAACTACTTTTTCTTTCCCAGCAAATTTTTTTTGACAAAAAAGGCAAAAAAACTCCCTTTGCCCGAATCATTCGGAAGCAATTCCGTATCTTTGTTTCCTCAAAGGAGATACGAGGATGAAAGAGCAGGTTTCGCTGATGGAAATATTCGGCGTTTTCGCCAAGATCGGGGCCTTCACCATAGGCGGAGGTTACGCCATGATTCCCATCATCCAGCGCGAGATGGACTCGCGCGGATGGATAGGCGAAGACGAACTGCCGGACATCATCGCACTGGCGCAGAGTGCTCCCGGAGTGCTTGCTGTGAACATGTCCATCTTCGCAGGATACAAGCTCCGTGGAGTGAAGGGCAGCATAGTCGCGACGCTTGGCTCTACATTGCCGTCGTTCGTTGCCATCCTCCTCATAGCGATCCTCTTCTCCTCGTTCAAGGATTCTCCCATTGTGGTGCGGATTTTCAAGGGCATACGCCCTGTGGTGGCTTCGCTCATCGCCGTGCCGATGATCAACATGGCACTCAAGAACAACCATACATGGTGGGCCTGGGCCATCTCTGCAGCGGCCCTTGTGGCCGTAGCGGTCCTGAAATTCTCGCCCATCTACATCCTGCTTGTACTCATCGTGCTGGCCGTGGCCGTCACGATGTACCGCGAGCATAAAGCAAAGGAGGGACGGGTATGATCGCGCTGCTCGCACAGTTGTTCTGGACCTTCTTCCTGATCGGAATGTTCACTTTCGGCGGAGGTTATGCCATGCTCTCGCTCATCCAGGCGGAGGTGGTGGTCAACCACGCTTGGCTGAGCGAGAGCACGTTCACCGACATCGTGGCCATCTCGCAGATGACCCCCGGCCCGATAGGCATCAACTGCGCCACTTACGTGGGCTATGATGTCGTGACCGCCACCGGGGCCGGGCATCTGATGGGCATCGTCGGCTCGCTCACCGCCACGCTCGCCATCATGCTGCCATCCTTCTTTATCGTACTCCTGTTGGTCAGGTTCTACACGAAGGTCAAGGGAAGCCCTATGTTCGAGGGGGTTATGAGCGTCATCCGTCCGGCCGTGGTTGGCCTGATCGGTGCAGCGGCCGTCATCCTGATGTTCAAGATCGATTGGAGCGGTTTGACTCCGTCGTTGCATGTAGTGAAGGAGAACTTTCCCGACTGGAAGAGCTGGTGCCTCTTCGCCTCAGCGTTCCTGGCATCGTTCAAGTTCAAGGTCAATCCGATCCTGCTGATTGTCCTTGCGGGAGTCGCGGGCTTGCTGCTGTATTGATATTTTTGACTATCTTAGCATCCGCTATCATTCTGGATCATGGACAGACTACGGACTTCATTCGCGATAATGCTTCTCCTGTTACCCCTGGCGGTTTTCGCCAAGGATCAGGTCATCCGTATCGTCCCGCAGCCTGAGAGTATCGAACTGGTAGGGGGGACCTTCAAGGCCATCGGGGCCGGCGTCAATTGTGACGCCGCCTTCGATGCGGCATCGCGGATGGTTGCGCAGGACTTTGCCGCCAGGATGTCACTGGTGACCGGGAAGGTCAGTTCATTTGCTGTCCCGTTCGGCATCACCGCCTCCGTCGAGGCCGGCAAGATCAAGGGATTCGTCTTCATCCGTGACACCCGTCTCGCAGACGAGGAGTACCGCATCGAGATAGGCCGTAAGTCGGCGGTTGTCCGCGCATCGGGTTTCGCCGGATTGAGATATGCCGTTGAGACCATCAAGCAGATGCTGCCGGAGGCCATATACGGCCGGAACGGTGCCGTCAATGCCGACTGGTACCTGCCGTGCGCCGTGATCTCGGACAAGCCGCGGTTCTCGTACCGCGGCATGCATCTCGACTGCGCACGGCACTTCTTCAGCGTGGACGCAGTCAAGCGATACCTTGACGTCATGGCCGTATACAAGCTCAACCGTTTCCACTGGCACCTGTCCGACGACCAGGGATGGCGCGTCGAGATCAAGCGGTATCCCGAGCTTACGCTTATCGGAGGCTATCGCAGCGGAACCATGATAGGCAGGGACTTCAACTCCGACGACGGCATCCGTTATGGCGGATACTATACCCAGGACCAGATCCGGGAAGTCGTGGACTATGCTGCCAGGCTCGGTATCACCGTCGTCCCTGAGATAGACCTCCCCGGGCACATGCTCGCGGCCATGTCGGCCTATCCCTGGCTCGGCTGCAGCGGCGGTCCCTACGAGGCCTGGCACAAATGGGGCGTCGCCGACCAGGTGCTCTGCGCCGGCAAGGAGTCGACTTATGAGTTCCTGGAAAATGTCCTCAGCGAGATTGCGGACCTGTTCCCGGGCGAGTACATACACATAGGTGGCGACGAATGTCCCAAGACCGAATGGGAGGATTGCCCGCATTGCCAGGCCAAGATCGCCGAGCTCGGCCTCAAGGATGACGACCGCTTCAGCGCCGAGCAATACCTGCAGTGCTATGTGACCGCCCGCATGCAGGATTTCCTTGCCGGCAAGGGCAAGAAGATCATCGGCTGGGATGAGATACTCGAAGGAGAGCTCGCCAAGGGCGCGACAGTCATGTCGTGGCGCGGCGTGGACGGCGGCAAGGAAGCCGCATCACATGGCTTTGATGCCATCATGACGCCCACTTCGTACTGCTATTTCGACTACATGCAGAGCAAGGACACGGACAAGGAGCCTGTAGGCATTGGCGGTTTTGTCCCGCTCGAAAAGATATATGGCTTCGAGCCGCTGGAAGGCATGCCCGAAGGGGCTGGGAAGCACATCCTGGGTGTCCAGGCCAACCTCTGGACGGAATACATAGCCACAGAGGAGCACCTGCAGTACATGCTTCTGCCCCGCCTGTTGGCTCTCAGCGAGGTCCAGTGGTGCTGTCCGGAGAACAAGGACTTCGACGGGTTCCGGTCTAAGCTCGTGGAACACGAACTGAAGATCCTCGACATCATGGGATACAATTACCGGAGACTTGATTAACGTTTAATGATATGAAAAGAATCCTTTTAGCTGCGCTCTGCATCGCAGGCGCCGTCCTCCTCGCCGCAAGCTGCGGGAACTCCACCAAGAAAGCCGAACGCAAGGCCGCCGAGGCCGCGGCCGAGCAGGCCCGCCTCGACTCGCTAGAGCAGGTTGAAATGCAACAAAAACAGAAAGAAGCCATGGCTACTATCGCCACACTGCCGGATGAACCGGTATTCGACATCGTCACCAACATGGGTACGATGAAGATCAAGCTCTATTCGGGCACTCCCAAGCATCGCGAGAATTTCGCCAAACTCGCTCTGTCGGGCTATTACAACGGGCTGCTCTTCCATCGCGTTATTAATGGATTCATGATCCAGGGCGGAGACCCGCTCACCAAGAATCCCACCAATGCCGACAAGTTCGGTACTGGCGGCCCGGGCTACACCGTCCCGGCCGAGTTCGTGCCTGAGTACAGGCACAAGAAGGGCGCCCTGGCCGCGGCGCGACGCGGCGACGCCGCCAATCCTATGAAGGAGTCCTCCGGCTCCCAGTTCTACATCGTGCAGAACGAGGCCGCCTGTGCAGCTCTTGACGGAGACTACACCGTCTTCGGCGAGACCATCTCAGGACTCGATGTCGTCGACAAGATCGCGTCCGTCCAGACCGACGGAAAGGACCGTCCCCTGAACGACGTCAAAATCATCGCGATCAACCTCGCAAAGGAATAATCACTCTTGACGAATAAATTTGATTTATGTTAAAACTTTTTTCGACTTTGGCACAGACATTGCTTTATCTTTAATCGAATAGTTTTTTCATAGGTTAAATTTTGGTTAGAATTGCAAACGCTCCTTGCTGTGAAGCACGGAGCGTTTTTCTTTTATCCCCGGATCCGCAATCGGACCCGGGGATACGTATGATGTAGAAGCTTAGATGGTCACCTCGACGGCCTTGAGGTCGCTGTCGCGGGAAGATCCGCCGTAGAGGATCTGGTAGCGGCCGTGCTTGAGCGACAGGCCGTCGACTCTCTCATCATAGAAGTTGAAGGCTTCGTCGCTGAGCTGTACGGTGACGTTCTCGGTGCTGCCGGCCGCGATCTTCACGCGCTTGAATCCCTTGAGGGACTTGATCGGAGCATCGGGATTGTCCAGGGCCTTGACATAGACCTGGACAACCTCCTCGCCGTCGCGGGCGCCGGTGTTGGTAACAGGGACGGTGAGGGTCATCTTGGTGGCGCCGCCGCTGACCTTGCCTTCGCCGTAGCAGAAGCTGGTGTAGCTCAGGCCGTAGCCGAATGCGTAGAGAGGCTCACCCTTGAAATACCTGTAAGTCCTGTTGTCCATGGAGTAGTCCTCGAAGTCGGGGAGCTGGTCGGTCGAAGCATAGAACGTGACGGGGAGGCGTCCGGCAGGGTTGTAGTCACCGAAGAGGACGTCGGCCACGGCAATGCCGCAAGCCTGGCCGCCGTACCATGCCTGGACGAGGGCGTCATACTGCTTCTCAACGGGACCGAAGCCGATGGCGCTGCCGGAGACATTGACGACGACGACGGGCTTTCCGGTGGCGTCAAGTGTGGCAAGGAGCTGCTGCTGGATCTCGGGGAGCTCGATGTAGGAACGGTCGTGGCCTTCTCCTTCAATGTCGGAGGAGATGCCGCTGACCATAACGATCACGTCGGCGTCGCGGATATTCTCAACGACGGGTACGAAGTCCGCGGGTTTGCGGCTGAACAGGTCGAATGAGAAGGATGCGGAACGTGCTTCGGGCTGGGAAAGCTCGATGGAGATATCATAGGTCTTGCCGGCTACGACGGGGAAGGTGGTGGGAGCGAAGCCCCTGCCGAAACCGCCGAATCCGCGGCCTGCGGGAGCGCCGGCCTGCTCGGCTACGGTCTCACCGTTGACCTTAAATGTGTACTTGCCGCTTCCGCGAACGGTATAGACCATGTCGCCGGTGAAGTCGGAAGTGAAGCTTCCGTTGTAACGCGCGGAGAAATTGGTGAGATTCAGTCCTTCTACCCATGCGCAGTCCTCGTGTGCGAGGGCGGGAGAGGTGGTATTGAGCGAGAGCGGCTGGTCGTAGTTGACCGTGGCCACGGTGGCTCCGCCGAACTCAGTGCCGTTGAAATACTCGGCCTTGAGGCCGGCGCCGCCGTTCAAGCGGGAGATGTAGTGCGTGGTGATGGAAGGATCTGCGAGGTCGCAAGCCTGCTCGTAGATGATCTTGGCGCCGGGAGCTGCATCACGGATGGCTCCGAGGATGGTCTTGGTGTTGGCTGCTGTAGGGTAGCCGTTGTAATTGCCGAGGATAACCCGGGCGTTGTCGGCATTCGGGCCGACGACGGCGATGGTGATGTTGTCCTTGCGGAGAGGGAGGACATTACCTTCGTTTTTGAGAAGGACGATGGCTTCACGGGCAGCCTTCTTGGCAAGCTCTGTATGTGCGGGGCTGCTGAGGTCGTCCAGTCCGAGGTTGGCCCAAGGGAGCATCTCGGCAGGATCGAACATACCGAGTTCGAAGCGGGAGCGGAGGATGCGGCGGACGTTCACGTCGATGTCGGCCTCGGAGATGAGGCCCCTCTCGATGGCTTCGGTCAAGGACTTGTAGGCGGTACCGCACTCGACATCCGTGCCTGAGAGCACTGCATCCGCGGATGCGGTGGCAGCGTCAGGATGGGTGCCATGGTTGGTCGTACGGTAGAAGTCGTTGATGGCGCCGCAGTCGGATACCACTATACCGCTGAATCCCCACTTGTCGCGGAGGATATCCTGGAGCAGCCTGTCGCTGGCGCAGCAGGGCTCGCCCTCATAGCGGTGGTAAGCGCACATGACTTCCTGGACATTTCCGTCCTCGACGATGGACTTGAATGCGGGAAGGTAGGTCTCCCAGAGGTCGCGCATGGAGACGGACACGTCGAACCTGTGGCGGAGCGGCTCGGGACCGCTGTGTACCGCATAGTGCTTGGCGCACGAATGCAGCTTGAAGTACTTCTTGTCATTGCCCTGTACTTCTTGTCATTGCCCTGCATGGCCTTGACGGTCTGGGTTCCCATCACGGCGCTGAGGTAGGGATCCTCGCCGGGGGTCTCCTGGCCGCGTCCCCATCTGGGGTCGCGGAAGATGTTGACGTTGGGACACCAGAATGAGAGGCCCTGATGCCAGATGCTTCCGTTGGGCTCGGTGACGCCGAGGACATGATGGTCGGTCGTGTTCCAAACGGCGCGCGCTTCATCGGACACGGCGGTGTAGATCTCATACTGCTGGTCGGCATCGAATGTTGCTCCGAGGGCGATCACCTGGGGGAATACCGTAACGTCGTCGTAGCAGATGCCGTGACAAGCTTCGTTCCACCAGTTGTAAGCCGGGATGTCGAGACGGTCGACGGATACCGACCCGTTCATCATAAGTCCGATCTTCTCTTCGGGAGTGAGAAGGGACAGGAGATTCTCAACCCTCTTGTCGATATTGAGACGGGGGTTCTGGAAGGGATACTCGTAACGCTGGCAGGCGGCAAAGAGCATCGCCGTGGCCAGGACAAGGATTAAGGAGATCCGTTTAGACATAGTGATAATATTTAGAGTTGAATTATGAATCCTTTAGTGCGAGCATGTGCTCCTTGAGCTCAGAGGAAATCCGGACCTTCTCCGCACGATCTTCGTTGGCAGGGTCGAAGCTGACCGGCTTACCGATCCTGAAACTGTGGGACTTGCCGTCTGACCAGATGGGGTAGAAGTCGAGGCGTTCCCCCGTACGTTCGAAATAGGCTTTTCCCAGTGTGGCGAAACCTGTGTTGAACTCCTTGTATGAGTGTTCGTCATAGCGGTCTCCAGGCTTCTCCGGGAATATCAGGAGATTGTATCCTTGCACCAGAGCGTCGACGCTCTGGCGTATGGTCTCCAGGGACTCTTTGGATTTGCCCTTGAATACCGGTATGGGCTCAAAGGAGTTGAGGAAATGGCATACTACTCCGGACGCTGCGTAGAGCAAGCGTCGCTTGATACCGTTACCGAGAAAAGTGAACTTGTCCCTGAAAGTGCGCATCATCGTCGCAGTTGCCTCTTCGCGGTCAAGCATGCATGCATTGATCCAAGGCTTGAACCGGACGGGGAGATGTATCACCGCCGATGCCGGTCCGTAAGTCCTTCCGTGATTGCAGGTGAAAACGCCGGGTTTGGAGAAATCTATATTTTCCTTGCCATATACCTTCCTCCGCCAGAACAGCAGCCTGCCCAGGAAAATCGCCAGGCGGGTGAAACGGCTGTTCGGAAGCCGGTGAGGGGCATCTGGACCGTCACGCTTCATCTTCATCCTTCGGCATTGGATCGATTGCCGCATAATGCTTCAGGTCAGCGATGACAGTGATGACATAGATGATGCCCAGCATCAGGACGACGAATCCAATGAAACAATTGGGGACAATGGAATCGAGGATGCGTTCCCCGAAGCAGAGCATCACTGTGTTGGCGATGGCTCCGGAACTCGGTAGGACCCAGCTTGAGGTAAGTCAGCTTGAATTCGCTCTTGAGATGGGCGTTCATGCTGACATTGAGTGTCATCAGGAGATACAGGATGAATGCCGACAGGGTCAGTCGCATGTCGAAGAAAGGTGCCATGCCAGCGCCGAAGAACATCATGGACTCGTTGATGACGTCCATAGTGTGGTCGAGATAGTATCCGTAGACAGGACGCTGCTTGTGGCGATAACGTGCGAGATTGCCGTCCAGGGAGTCTCCGTACCAGTTGACGAGGAGTCCGAAGGTGGAGAGCCAGAGGAAGTTGATGTTGATAAAAGTGAGTGCGTAACCCAGGCCGATGAGGAACGCTCCGAACGTGCCGATGGCAGTGAGCATGTCGGATGTCACCCACCTGGGCTGGCGGGCGGCAAGCCATATCAAGGCCTTGTGTTCCAGTGTATTCAGGACGGACTCCTGAATGCGGGTAGCTTGTTTCCTTTCCATTTCTTACAAAGATAAGTAAAAATCGTTATTTTTGCATAGCAGAATCGAAAGCTCCGATATGTCAGGCATCAACAAGGTCTTCAAGTTCGGCGGCGCGTCCGTGAAGGACGCCGCTGCAGTCCGCAATCTGGCGTATATCGTGTCGTCAAGGGTGGATGAGAATATCCTGCTCGTAGTCTCAGCCATGGGAAAGACAACCAATCTCCTGGAGAAGATACTTGCAGAATACCGCCGCTGTGACGGTGCTCCCGGTCCGGATGTCCTCCGGCCGCTGGTCGACTATCATCAGGGTATCATGTCCGGGCTTTTTCCCGACCTTTTCCATCCCGTGTATGAGGCTGTCTCGCGTCTGGTGGATGAACTCCGCTCGAAGCTCGAAGATCGGGAGCCGGACTACGACAGGCAGTATGACCAGACTGTCTGTTATGGAGAATTGATCTCCACGACTATCGTGAGCGCTTATCTCGAGAGTCGGGGGATACCTTCCGTCTGGCTGGATGCGAGGAAGTATGTCGTCACCGACCGTGTTTTCCGCGCTGCCGGAGTGGACTGGGATGAGACGGCCCGGCGGATAAAGCCGCTGAATGCGGCGTATAAGCCGGGAGGTGTGTTTGTCGTCCAGGGATTCATCGGCGGCACCGCAGACGGGATCGATTCGACGACGCTGGGCAGGGAAGGCTCCGACTATACCGCAGCCATTTTCGCCAACTGCCTGGATGCTGGGGAAGTCACCATCTGGAAAGATGTCAGCGGACTTCTTAATGCCGATCCGAAGCGCTTCACCGACACGGTGAAGATCCCTCGGATCTCGTATTCAGAGGCCATCGAGCTCGCTTTCTACGGCGCCACCATCATCCATCCGAAGACCATCAAGCCTCTGCAGAACAAGAATATACGCCTGAAGGTGCAGTCTTTCCTCGATCCTTCTTCCGATCCAACGGTGATCGACGGCAGCGAGGATGCGCGGTCGTTCTCACGTGAGGCTCCGGTCCCTTCGTACATAGTCAAGGACCGTCAGGTACTTGTCTCTATCTCGCCGCGCGACTATTCATTCATGAACGAGCACAACCTGCAGATCGTTTTCGCCACCTGTGACGAGTTGCATATCCATGCCAACATGATGCAGACCTCCGCATTGATGCTTTCAATATGTTTCGACTACGACGAGGCTAAGCTCAAAGGGCTCATGTCGCGCCTGTCGGAGCGATTCAGCGTGAAGTACAATATCGGACTGCAGCTCTTCACCGTCAGGCACTACCGCTCCGAAGGGCCTACCCCGACCGAAGAGGAGTTCCTGCGCCGCAAGAATATAATCGTCAAGCAGGGAAGCCGCAGCACCCTGCAGTATGTGCTTGAGCCGCTTCTGATCTAGCGGCCGACAGTGAAGTTGAGGCCCGCCTTGAGGGAGAGATTGAAGGGGTGTTCCGTGTTGTAGGTGAGCAGTTTGGTCTCCGTAAACCAATAGGAAAGCTCCGGGGCAAGGAATATGCCCACGTTGGGAGTAAAGTCGTACTGAACGGCGGCATTCCCGACGGCAGCCAGCTGGATGCCCGGCTCCTTGAATCTTGTGCCGTCACGCAATGCAAGCAAACATTTTTCGGCTTTCGCCCCCGCGCTGAAGGACAGCGAGGTGTGACGGGACGTGTCCAAACGCCAGCCCAGTTTGAGCGGTATGCCCAAGGAATGCAGGGACTGGTTGGAAACCAGGTATGAAGTGGAACGCAGGTACGAATAGTAAAGGCCACTCTCTACGAAAAGGTGTTTGTCGATCGGGAGGGTTATCGCTATACCGGCGTTGAGTGGCTTGAAATGATTCAGTCTTTCTCCACTGAGATTGTAGGGGTCGTTGACGTATTTTACCGGCTCGTAGCCATCTGGATTCTCGGGATTGTAGGTGATGCCTTGCTCGTTGTTCGAAGTACCGAGATAGGCATCGCTAGCCGCGCTTCCCTGGGGGATGGAGCTATCCCTGTCTTTTTTGGGGAAGTCGTTATAATTGAAAAGGATAAGTTTGTCAAAGCTGCTGTTCTGTGAGTAGTCCGTGACCTTGGTAGGCATGCCTGCGGCAAATACTGCAGCGGTGAAACTGCGGTGACGCCTTCTGGCGTCATCCTGGGCGATGTACTCATCGATGGTCATAGCAGGTTCGTCGGATGCTTGGACGGCTGTCTCAGGATGTCCGGCCGCCGTAACGGGCACACGGTCGTTAACGGGCTCGGCAGCGGGTTCTGCTACTGTCTTTTGCTCAGTGATTATCTCCGGCCTCGCGATGGCTTTAGGCTGTGCAAGGGCCCTCAACTCTATGACGGCCTCCGGCTCTGCTACAAACTCCGGCTCCTGGACGGCCGTCTGCTCGGTGATGGGAGCGGCGGGTGTCGGGACGACATCGATGCGGCTGTCCTCCGGGGCCCCTGCGGGGCGCAGGAAGAGGACGGCGGCCAGGACGGCGGCCGCCGCGGCGCCGATGGCGCCGCCCCAGGCCAGTCGCCGCACTTTGTGCGGAACGGCCGCCTGCGGCACCGCCGCGCCGATCCGCTCCCAGAGCGCATCGGACGGCTTCAGCTCGCGGCCTTCCAGCCGCTCGCGCACCGCACCGGTCCAGTCGTTATGATTCTTCTTATCCATTTTTCCTGATATATTCCTTGATCTTTCCTGCCAGCAGGGCCCGTGCCCTGAAATACTGTGAAGATGAAGTCTTTTCCTTGATTCCCAGCATTTTACCTATTTCCTTGTGGGAAAACCCGTCGATGGCGAAAAGGTTGAAGACTGTCCTGTATCCATCGGGAAGCTCCTCTACCATGCGGGCCAGTACATCCTCCGGGATGATACCCACGTCCTTCTCTTCGATCTCTGATGAGGTCCGGGCTTCTTCTATGGGGACCGTTACGTTTTTTTTCTGTATCCTCAGCCAGTCGAGAGAACGGTTGATCACAATCCTCCGTATCCAGGCGTACAGCGATCCTTCACCCTGGTACCGGAAGTTTCCGATGGATGAAAACACTTTGATGAATGAATCCTGAAGTATGTCTTCGGCAGAGTCGACGGAGCCCACGTAGCGCGTGCTCAAGGCCAGGAGCCGTCCCGCATAGCTGTCATACAGCTCCCTGCAGGCAGGCTTCTCTCCTCGTGCGCACCGCTCGGAAAGCTGCCGTTCGTCAAACATCAATTAACTTTCTGTCCTATGAAGAGGACGGCTCCGGTACTGTTCTCGCGTATCGTGAACAGGAAGGGCCGGTCCGCGAAAAAATCCACTGTCCTTGGCTCTTCAGGCCTGAAAGCCGTTGTTGCCATTCCAATGTACGTGACTGCAGCCGCTTCGGTGCCTTTCTCATTGACGTCGATGAAGGTCTTTTGCTTGACCATAGAGATCTTCAGCGCTTTTTCCGCCATTGCTGAGAAGTCGGCCGAGTCGCTGAATGCCAGGCTCATGCCCAGTTCCATGAGGACGTCAGTCAGCGTCGTGTTGTAATCAAAGGTGAATTTGGGAAGCTTGAGGTTAACATTTGCCTCCGCCATAGTGCGACACAGACTCTGGTATGTCGATGCATCGAAGCGTGCTATGGCTTTTGCAAAGTCCTCGTCCTTGGAGGGGAGGATGATGTCCATCCTGAATGTTCTGTTGCCGTAAGGCAGACTGACCATACTGAATCCGTCGCACTCGGCGTAAGCATTGAGTTTTGCCGTCATCATTTCGACTTTGGACTTACTCCCTTTCAGCGTGGTGAAATCCTCTTTCTTGATCTTGTCGTCGAAGTCGAAAGCCCAGGTACCCTTGAAGTAAAGCGCATTGACCAGGGCCATGACCAGGTCGGGGTTCGGCGCATCCATTATGGTAGGGATCTTGCCGTGGGTCTTGTCCGAGCACCATTTATTGATCTTGTCCACCGTGGCCTGTGTCTTGAAGTCAGCTGGATAAACCTCCGACAGATAGTACTTCTTGGTGATATCGGTGAAGGACTTCTTGACTCCGATTTTCTCATCCGCCCAGATGGAGTTGGCCACCTCGAAAGTGGTCTTGGGATCAGCTTCGAGGAGGGCGGTCACCATCTTCTGGTAATATGAGTTCATGTCGTCCTTGTTCTGGCCTGCAAAGCCAAGTGTGGACAACATATCCTCCGCGGTCTTGCCCTCAGCGCCATTGGCCGTCATGGCAAGGGCGAGGGAGAGGCTCAAGGGCGAGATGAGGATATTGTTTCCTGCGTAAATCTTGTGATAGACATCGAATCCGAACTGGTTGGAGGCGGTGTTGATCTCCCGTTCGGCCTTTGTGAGGGTTATGGGTTCAAAAGGCTTGTCCGGAACATCGTTGCCCGGGTCGTCTGGATTCTGCTTGTTGCATGCACAAAGGGTTCCGATGGCAAGCAAACAGACTGCGATGAAACTGACGGTCTTCTTCATATCAAAATGCGTTTTGACCTCTAAACGGACTGTTCACAAAAATACTGCATCGGAACGAATAAAAAAAGTCCGCGGCTGCCTGCCGCGGACTTTCAGTCATATTACAGTAAGTCTTACTTCAGTGCGTTGAAGTGCTTGAGGTTCCACTTGCAGTTGTCGCTGTTGAAGTTGAACTTCGCGAGGGACGGAGTGCTGTCGGCAACGGAGACAAGGCAGAGAGCCTCATCGCATCCGGGAACAGCCTTAGGCATGATCCTGTAGGTACCATCGGTGAGCTGGTCGACACGCCAGAGCTGAGCGTCGGTGCCGGCGAACGGAGCGCTCTCGAGTTCGGCGTCAGCGGTAGCGGTAAGAGCCCTGTCGGTACCCTCGATGACGATCTTGAAGTAAGGACCGCCAAGATAACCGCCTGCCTCGGGAACTGCCACGAAGGACCATCTCTGGTGAGGACGGTTCATATAGTCACTGATGCGGATTCCGGTCTTCTCGGGCCAGCTTTCGCAGACCTCCTCAAGCTTCTGGTTCTCGATGACGACATTGGGCTGGTCGCCCCCGCGGCCGAAGCCTCTCATGCCGCCCTGTGCGCGGACGAAATCAACAGTAAGCTCAAGGGCGTAACCCCTGCGCACGGATTCGATCTCATAGGTGCCTTCAGCTACAAGCTCGCCGACCTCCGGCCAGTCGTTCTTCCAGAGGAGAGGACGGATGGCGAGGGTGCTGCGGCCGCTGAGGTCGAGGTCTGCCTCCCAGTGGAAGGAAGCCTTCTCGACGCCCTCCTCGAGGACCATGCGGCCGAAGTGGCCGGCGCCGAAACGCCTTTCCTCGGCTGCAGCGACCATCTTGCCGCCGCCCTCGATCATGGTACGGCCGACATTGTCGATGAAGGGACCGTTAGGGTTCCTGGAACGTCCGCAGACGATATTGTAGGTGGAGTTGACACCATCGCAGCAGGTGCCATGGGTGCCAAGCAGATAGTACCAGCCGTTGTTGTAGATCATGACGGTGGCCTCGCAGTCGATGGCAACGTCGATGGCCTCGTTGCCCTCGAGACGGTGACCGGTCTTGGGATCGAGCTCAACCTGGCGGATGAATCCGAAATAGGTGCCGTATACGCAGAAGAGCCTGCCGGTGCTGGGATCGAGGAGGAAACCCACGTCAATGGCGTCGCAGTCCTCGTCAACGAGCGATGAGGCCACTTCAACAGCTTCTGAATACTCGAAATCCGGGGACTCGGGATCGAGGGTCTTGTTCCACATGGTCAGGATACGGCCTGCGTGGCCGCCGCCAAGACCACCGCCAGTGGCGCTGTAGCCGACTAGGTAACGGTCACCGATCTTTACTGCGTCAGGAGCTGCGCCGCCACCGGGGCGGACTGCTCCGCTGTGCCAGTTCCAGCCGTCCTCGGAAATGAGGCCGCCGCCACCGGTACCGAAAGTATAATATTTGCCGTCACACTCCATGATGGTGGAAGGGTCGTGGATGAAAGGAGCACCGACCTGTGCAATGGCGGTCTTGGATGCGAAGAGGGAAACGAGGGCAACGGCCCCCAGAAGTGCTATCCTTGATTTCATGGTAGAATGTCTTTTAGGGGTTTTACTTGCTGTAGATCTTGAGGTTCCTGACAGGCTTGCCGTTCTCGTCGATGAAGCGGACGCAGAAGTCGCTCATGCCGGGGCCGTTGATGACGGAACCGCGGATGATGTTGCGGCCCTTCTTGAGGGTGAGGCGCTTGGACATGCAGTCGTCTGCGACCATACGGCGGTCGCCGGAGAGGATGACGGCCTCTTCGCCGTTGAGCCACCACATGGAGGCGGAGTTGGAACCGACGGCCATGCGGACATTCTCGATATCCTCGTCGCACTCGACGACGGTGTAAGCCTCGAAGATGGCGCCGTAACGCTCCTTGTCAAGCCCGGTAGCGAAGCGGAAAAGCTTCACGTTGAAGAGCTTGCTGTCGAGGGCGTACCAGGTGAGGGTAGCCTTCTCGAAGACGGGCTCCTGGGGACCGGTAGGCATCTGGGGACGCCCTGCGGTGAGGTTGACGGGGGCCTGTTTCTCGATCATGACCTTGACCTTCTGTCCGTCCTTGGGGAGGGTGGTGAACATGCCCTCATAAGGCTCTTTTGCGAAAGCATCACGGATATAGCTGTCCGTGAAGACGGTGTTGGAACGGTTGGGTTTGCTGATCGGCTCGAGGAGCAGCCACCTTCTGATGAATCCCTTGGAGTCGGGAGTGGCAGCCTCGTCGGTTGCAACGGTGAAATACCCGGAAAGGGCCTCACCGACGTCAATCTTCTTTGATTTCTTCTGGCCGGATGCCGCTGCACAGGACAGCAGGACCAAGGCCGAAACGAGCGCGATGCGCAAGATGAGTGATTTTTTCATGTCGGTATCGTTTCGATGTTATTAAGTTGAAATAAAACTCTGGTCGGTTGTACGCAAAAATAGGCAGAAAACGCGCAAGACGCATAAAAAATCGTGTCAATTCCGTCAAAATGTGGTTCAAGGGGCATCGTTCCGGCCGTTTTTGCATGGAAAACATACAAAAGTACATTTTTCTTCGATAAAAAAATCTATTGATAGGAAAAAGATGATTTTGCAACGCATATTAGCGGAAACGATTGTTCAGCCATGCTTGTAAATGTCACAGGAGCGAAGTGCATCGGGATCGATGCCGTACCCGTCACAGTGGAAGTCGACGTGATCCTCGGCATCGGGATCCACCTCGTCGGACTGGCCGATACGGCCGTCAAGGAGAGCCTTCTCAGGACTATCACCGCCCTCCAGGCACTCGGGTACAGGATACCCGGGCGCAAAATTGTGATCAACCTTGCGCCGGCCGACCTGCACAAGAGTGGAAGCGGCTATGACCTGCCCATCGCGCTGGGCATCATCGCCGCTTCGGGGCAGCGCGCATTCCCCGACCTCGGGGCTTATCTGGTGATGGGGGAGCTGGGCCTGGACGGCGCCGTGCGCGACATCGCGGGTGCGC
>ONNK01000018.1 GCA_900319185.1 uncultured Bacteroidales bacterium | reverse complement strand
AGACAGTTTCATGATGTCCTTCGAGAATACGCTCAGGATGTCCCGGGTGGTGGCGCCGTTGATCTTGCGGACGGCCATTTCCTTGGAGCGCCGCAGGCTTTCGTCGCGGATGAAGCCGATGAGACCGAGCAGAGCGATCAGCAGGGAGAAAACGGCTCCCAGCGCCATCGTATTGCGCATTTTCTTGCTGTCGTCATAGGCCGCGCGCATCTGTTCCTCATAGGAGATGATGTTGATTTCGCGGCCTTCTAAGGACTGTGTCAATGCATCCTTGACCTTCGGCAGCGCCTTGGGATCGACCTTGAACAGGATATGCGGCATATAGTCCTTTCCAATCTCGCCATGGAACATGACGCTCGGGCGCGGATCGACACCTTGCAGGTTCCCAATCAGATAACTCTTATACACGCCGGTGACGGTGTAATAATACGGAATCCCGTCATCCGTCACCGGACCATGCTCAGTAATGAAGACCTGTTTACCCACGGCGCCGTCACTCCAGTCCGTGAAATCCGCCATCCTGGCCACGAACTTCTCGTCCACGGCGATTTCGAGATCGCCCTTCGGCGCACGGCCCTCGATGAAGGGGATGCCCATCAGTTCAAAGAACCCATCGGAACAGTCATACTGGTCCGCGATGTTGAACAGTTCGCGTTGGTCATCCGGAATATGGACATTGTTTCCACTGGCTCCCCGATAGGGCAGGTTGTAGCTGGTGGCCACGCCGGTGACTTCCGAAAGACCTTCCAACACCTGGACCGCCCTGACATGCTCCTGATAGTCTCCCCCAAAAATATCGACATAGAACAGGTTCTCGTAGTCGTAACCCGGATTGCTGTTGGAAACCTTCTGATACTGACGGCCGATGATGAGCATCATCACCACCAGGAACACGTTGATGAGGACCTGTACCCCTAGCAGCCCCAGCTTCCATCGGCGGGAATTCTCCGTATAGTTCTTCAGAGCGGCATCGACCGGAATCCGTTTGTACAGTTCGGCCGGGACGATGATCGAGATGACGAGCACGAACAGGATCACGAGGCCGATGGCGAAGATGCTTCGGGGCACCAGCAGCGTCTGGAACGGAACGCCCAGCAGGTTCTCGATGATGCTGCGGCCGGCGAAGATGATGGCGGCAGCCAATGCAAGCGAGAGCGCGATATGCAGCAGCGCTTCTTTGGACAGCATCCCGTAAATGTGCTTGCTTTCAGCGCCATAGCATTTCCGAACACCCACTTCCTTGGAGCGTTTGACCAGCGAAGAGATGACAATCAGGATATAGTTCAGCAGAGAAATCAAGATCAACAACGCAGCGACGATCGAAAGCAGGATGACCTGTGTCTTCACTTCCCGATTGCTCGTGTGCAAACTGCTGAACGGCTTCAGGAAATACGTCAGGGACAGACCAATCGCCTCAAGCTCCTCTATCGACTGATGTGCCTCCTGCATCTTCCGGATCCCATCGGAAAGGGTATTCGGGTCCACGCCGGGCATGAGCTTCACATAACCCTTATACCGGTCGTTGCCCAGCCAGTTGGTTGTGCTCCACTCACTATAGGTTGCCATCGACAGCAGGATGTCGTAATCCAGGCTCCCGTTCTTCGGGAAGTCCTCGAAGACACCTTCGATGGTATACTTCAGATCGGCGGCATCTCTGTTGCAAATCTGCTGGCCGATGCATTCCTGGACCCCACCCATTTTTTCGGCGAACGAACGCGACACCATTACGGTCCCATACTTCGCGAGTGCCTTTATCGGATCGCCGGCAAGGATTGGCCGGTCGAAGACCTTGAAGAAACAGGTATCAGCACAGACCAGCGTGGCTTTCAGTTTGTTTCCGTCTTCGTCCAGATAGGTGTCTACGTCGTGGAACACATAAGTTGTACGCGTGCCCACTTCAACACCCGGAACCTCCTCCATGAACCCGACGGCCACGGCGCCGCTCACCTGCCCATAATCGTTCTCATCACCATTCTGCGAGTACCAGGTATAGATGGAATACACCCGGTCGATGTCCTTGTAGAAACTGTCGTAACTCAGTTCAAAGAACACCTTGGCAATGAGCACGATACCCACCGCCAGTCCCACGCCCAAGGACAGGACCTTGATCAATATATCTGAATTGTGTCGCATTAAAGTTCGTTCTTGACATCGGAGACGATCTGACCGTCAAAGAGGTCGATCGTGCGCTGAGCGCAGGCTGCGTCCTTCTGGGAGTGGGTCACCATCACGATAGTCGTACCCTCAGCATTCAGTTCCTTCAGCAGGTCCATCACCTCCTTGCCATTCTTGGAGTCGAGGTTACCGGTGGGCTCATCCGCGAGGATCAGCTTCGGGCCGGCCACGACGGCACGGGCGATGGCCACGCGCTGCTGCTGACCGCCGGAGAGCTGCTGCGGGAAGTGATTGGCCCGGTGGCTGATGGCCATGCGTTTCATGATTTCCGTCACTTTGGCCTTACGTTCAGAAGCGCTGATGTTCAGGTAGCGAAGCGGAAGTTCGATGTTCTCATAGACATTGAGTTCGTCGATCAAGTTGAAGCTCTGGAACACGAAGCCGATGTTGCCCTTGCGGAACTTGGTGCGCTCCTTCTCCTTCAGGCCGCCGACCTCAGTGCCGAGGAGTTCGTAGCTGCCGCTGGTCGGGTTGTCCAGCAGGCCGAGGATATTCAGCAGCGTGGATTTTCCGCAGCCCGACGGTCCCATGATGGCGACAAATTCGCCGTCCTTGATTTCGAAGGAAACACCATTGAGAGCCGTGGTCTCGATTTCTTCCGTCCGGAAGATCTTGGAAAGATTAGAAACTTTAATCATAATGAGTTGTTATTTAATTGTTTATTCATTCTTTAACGATTCAACAGGGTTGGCATTGGCCGCCCTCCAGCTCTGGAGCGTAACGACGGCCAGGGTAATGGCCGCAACGGCGAGCAGCGCCACGATGAATATCCACACCGGCACGGGTGCCTGGTAGGCAAAGCCCTTGCGCCAAGCGGTCATAAGCCAATAGGCGACGGGCGCTGCAATCACGAAACTGGCACCGGCCATAATCAAGTATTTCTTATTGATCATCATCAGGATACTGCCCACCGTGGCGCCATTGACGCGCCTTACGGCAATCTCCTTGCGAATGAACTGCGTCTCGAAGAACACCAGGCCGATGATGGCAATCAGCAGGGCCACGAAAGAGGCGATGGTGATCAGTTTTCCGAGTGACTGCTCGCTCTTCGCTCTGGTACATATTCTCGATTCCCTCATCCAGATGGCTGACGGTCACCATATGGGGTTCTCTTCTGGGGTCGAACTTACAGATGGCTTCCTTGATGTAATCTGAGACTTCTTTGAAATCGGCCCCGGGCACAGTCCGCACGTACATCTGTCCGAAAGACCGCCACCCTTTGCTTCCCCAATTATAGAGCACCAGCGGGCCCATTGCGTGCTGCAGACTCTTGAAATTGAAATCCTTCACCACGCCGATGATCTCACAGTCATCCACGTGCCCCGTCATCAGGCTTCCAACGTGGAACTGTGGAAACATCTGCATGAAGGTCTCATTGGGCATGATGCTGCCGGCCTCATTCTGGTTGTCAGACTCCCGGAAATCGCGGCCATCGACAATCTGAAGCCCGAAGAACTCCGCAAAGTTGACATCGACGGGCAACACTTCCATAAAAACCTGATTGCCGTCGTCCCCGGTCCTGCTCCAACCCATCTTCTGGTCGGAAACAATCGGACTGTCAGCGAAAGTCACGGCTTCAATCGAAGGATTCTGCAGCAGATGGCTTCTCAAGGCATCTCTCTGGTTCCCGGCCGGATATCCACACCAAGTCTGAAGGACGCGCGCCTCGTCAAAGCCCATATCCTTTCCAATCATAGAACTGAAGCCCCACCAGCATGTTGCGAAGGGCCTTTCCTTTCACACTGGTCCCATACGAGCCCTTCAGGACCAGTGCGGCAGGCTGGGAAGTGGAATACAGTGCCGGAGCAAGGCCGGCGATGACGGCCGAGACCAGCGCCACGCCCAGCATCAGGGCAAGGATTCCGACATTATCCTTCAGCGCCAGGCTGTCGGACACATACGATGCCCAGGAAGACCCTGCCACTACGTGCATGATGAGGCAGGCAATCGCAAACGCGATGAGTGCGATTAGTCCGGCGTGCAGCAGCTGCCGTCCAATCAGGGAGCCGCGTCCTTCGCCCAGCACTTTGCGAGTGTTGATGTTCTTGATGCGGAAAGGAATCTCCGCGAAAGCAAAGTTGATGAAATTGATGATGGCGATGAGGATCAGAAGGATGGCAATGGCGGTCAGCGTAATGGTAATCGCCTTGTTGGCGCTGGCAATATTGGCCCGGACATCGCGCTCGAAATGAGCATCATGCAGCTTAACGATGCGGAATCCATTCCGGAATTCATCCGCCTCATCGGCATCGTGATCGTCACCGTATTGTTCCAGAACGGCATTCACCATCAGCGCCTCCGTTTCCTTGGCCCGGGACGGATCTTTCAGCTTTAAATAAGCTGCGAAAGACCACTCACTTGGCGTGTCAAGGTATCGGTCACCAAGATTGACAAGTACGCCATAATGCATACTGTAATTCTTGGGCATATCCTTGAAGACGCCAATGACGCGAACCTCCACTCCGTTACCGGCCTTGAAAGTTTTGCCGACGGCACTTTCGTCTCCAAAGAATATTATCGCATATTTCTCGCTCACTACGGCTGTCTCGCCGGCGGTGAATTCCCGTGCCGAGCCCTCGACCCACTCAAATGGGAACACGGAGAACATGGAACTGTCAACCGGGGCAGAGGGAACGGACAGCACCGTCTCTTCACCATCTTTCTTTAATGTAACCTCCTGGGCCATCCATCCAAAGGTTCCCACCGCCTCGATATTGGGGCTGGCCGCCTTAGCGACCTCAATGATCGGCCGGGAGAAATAGGTGCCGTACAGCCCTTTGTCCATCCAATTATTCTCCATCCGGAACACCTGCCCGTGCCCTTTGAAATTGGCGTCATAGGTCGTATCCCAACGCACCTGCACCATCAGGATCATCGCCGCCGCAAAAGCGACGCTCATCCCCAGGATATTGATCAGCGTCGAAACGCCTGTCTTTCTGAATACCTTCATGGTTATGGCTTAGAATACCAATACATCCGAATCTCCATAAGTGTCGTAGCCGGAGGTGATGACCTTCTCGTCGGGCTCAAGGCCTTCCAGCACTTCGTAGTACTGGGGGTTCTGGCGGCCGATGCGGATTTCGCGCTTGACGGCCTTGGTGCCCTCTTTGTTGACGACATAGATCCACTTGCCGCCGGTCTTCTGGTAGAAGGTGCCGCGGGGGATGATGACGGCCTCTTCGGGCTGGCCCAGCTGGAGGTTCAGGTAGTAGGTCTGGCCGGCGCGGATGTTGTCGGGCTGCTGACCTTCGAACTTGAAGTCCGCCTGGAACTTTCCGTCACGCACCTCGGGATAGACCTTTCGGATGCTGGTGGCATAGGTCTCGCCCTGACGCTCGAAGGTGGCTTCGAGACCGGCTACGACGCGGTCGATATAATGCTCGTCGATCTGGGCTTCCACCTTATATACTCCGACAGAGTTCACCTGGCCGATCTTGGTGCCGCTGGCGATGCTCTGGCCAAGTACGACATCCAGCAGGCCGAGTTCACCGTCGATGGGTGCCTTCACTATGAGGTTGCCCTTGCGTCTCCGGATCATCGACATATTCAGGAGCATGTTCTCCAGGGACTCTTCCATCCTGTCGATCTGGGTGCCGCGGTAGAGACTGTCCTGCTTGGAGCGTTCACGGATAAGGTCGTACTTCTGGAGGGCGAGTTTGTAGTCTTCCTCGGCCTTCAAGTAGTCTTCCTTGGCGATGAGTTTGTCCTCGTAGAGGGCTTTCTGTTGCTCATAGGCACGCTTGAGACGGTCCACCTGGGTGCCGTACTCCAGCACGTTCTGGCGAACGTCCAGCTTCTGCTGCTCCATCTGTATCTGGGTGTTGCGGAGGATGTTCTCCTTCTCCGCAAGTTCAGCTTCGGAATTCAGGATCTGCAGGTCCAGATTGTCGTTGGACAGCACGAGGATGGGGTCTCCTGCCTTTACGGGAGAACCTTCCTCGATGAGGATACGCTCCACGATACCGCCTTCCTGGGGGCTAAGTTGAACCGTCGTCATCGGCTGTACGCGGCCGCTGATGCGGATGTAGTCGTTGAACTCTCCGCGGACTGCCGTCGATACTGTGATGGTATCCTTGTCCACGCGCAGGGTCTTGGCGTTCGGCCTCGCGATCAGATAGACGATGAATGCCAGCAGCAGTGCTCCCAGCCACCAGGGCAGGGCCTTCTTCGTAAACGCTACGCGCCATCCGGTTTTCTTCTCGATGATCTTATCCATGGTATTACTGATTTACGTATTCAACTCCGCCGTAATACTGCACGACGGCATCCTTGATGAGGTATTTGAAGCGGCTGTTCATCTCTTCGGCCATGGCCTTGAGATAGTTGTTGTCGGCCGTCTGGAACTCCAGGGGAGATATGAGACCCTGCTCGAGTTTCTTGAGATTGAGGTTGTAAGCCTCCTCCTGTACCTCGGCGTTGTGCTGTGCGAGTCGCCAGGCAGTGGCCGCGCCGTCGCGGTCCTGCACGGCGCGGCGCACCTCGCTCTCCACGTCCCTTCGGGTCTGGTCGAGTGTGGCCGAGGCCTTCTCCAGCGCGTTGCGGTGGCGCGCGACATTGGAGCGGCGGGACAGGCGGTTGAAGATAGGGACGTTCACCGACATGGACAGGTACTCGCCGCCGTTGCGCTTGAGCATGTCCATGTAGGGCATGGTCTCCGCGCCCATGTAGCTGTAGTAGCTCGTGCTCCATCCGCCGCCGAGGCTGACGGAGGGCAGGAGCTGCCACTTCGCGGTATTGAGCTCGAGGCGGGCGTTGTCCACGCTCCAGGATGCCAGCTTGACTGCGGGATCGTTCGCCAGAGCGAAATCCACGACGGATTGTTCGGAAGCCGGTTCAATGGCATCGGCGAAGGGCCTGACGTCCGTCTCGATCACCAGCTCTTCGTCCATGGGCCAGAACATCAGGTCCTCGAGGGTCATCATCTGGCTCCTGTACATGTTCTGCGCGTTCGTCATGTCGTACTGTCGGCTGGCCAGGTCGGCCTCCATCTGGACTACGTCCGCGTGGCCCTTCTGGCCGAGCTCCTCCTGCCTCCTGGCCTTGATGAGCGAGGTCTCGGCGGCAGTCACCATCTCTTCGTAGATGTCACATATACGCTTGTAGTACAGTACGTTGTAATAAGCCTCCATCACCGCCAGGCAGATGTCCGCCTCGGCCTGCTTCTCCCTTGTCTCTCCCATTTTGAGCGAAGTCTGGGATATCTTCAGGTTGTTCACCGCGGAAAAGCCGTTGAAGAGGTTGATGCTGGCGGAGAGGCTGTAGCCGTTGCTGAACGACATCGTGTTGATGTATGTATTGGTCTCCGGGTCGATGTTGCGGCCGAAACTGGAGGACATCGAAGTGCCGGTGCTGACGGCCGGCAGGAAGGTCGACAGGAGGGCGTCGCGGCGGGCGATGCGGGCATCGCCGGTCTCGGCCTGCTGGATCCTGACCTTAGTCGAATTGGAAATCGCGTACTCCATGCAGTCGCGGAGCGACATCGCCTGCGCCCAGGCGTCCTCCGCGAACTGCGGCTCGAGGGCCCCCGCCTTCAAGGCGGAGAGCCCTAACGCCGCAACACAAACGCTTATGAAAAGCTTTCTATCCATAATTCTAACATCTTTTCTGCAGAAACAGCAAGCATTTGCCGTGCCAAAGGACTTAAATCTTTGATTATGAGCGCTATGTGAAAAGATGGGATACGGAAAAAGTGTAAAGGACTTTACAACCCTTTACACTTTTCGCTTTACACTTTACAGTTTATGGAGCTATCTGAACCGGAGTTCGAAGACGGTTTGGAGTTTGTCGCTTCCGGCCAGTTCGATGCTACCGTTGTGGTTGCGCATTATCTGGCGGGCCAGGGACAGGCCGATGCCGGAACCTTCGGTCTTGGTGGTGAAGAACGGGATGAATATCTGTTCCTGGGCTGATGCGGGTATCGGTTCGCCGTCATTTGATACGCGTACGATGACTTCGTCGTCCTTTCCCATCCTGGCTGAGATGACGATATGCTTTGCACCGGCCTGAAGGGCGTTCTTGATGAGGTTGATGAGGATCTGCGATATCTGTCCCTCGTCGGCGTAGATCATAAGGTCCGGATCTTCCGGACGATAAGTGCATTCCGCTCCGCAGGAAGTCAGGGGCTCGCCGTTCAAGGCTATCACCTTGTCCATCAAGTCCTTCAGTTCTAGGGCTTTGCGTATAGGCTTGGCTACGCCGGACAACTGCCTGTAGGTCTGGACGAAGCCTATGAGGTTCTTGGACGAGTCAGAGATGGTCTCCAGGCCGGCCTTGATGTCCAGCTCGCTGTGGCCGTTCTCGTCCACCGACTTGGCCATCGCGTCGGAAAGGGAAGCAATGGGCGAGACGGTATTCATGATCTCGTGCGTGAGCACGCGGATGAGCTTGGTCCAGGAATCCTGCTCGTGAGCCTGCCGCTGTTTCTCAAAGATGGTGCGTATGCGGTTGAGGGTACGGTTGAACTTGTTCTTGTCGCGGAAGCGGAAGTTCAGTTCCCCGTCCTCGAGCGCGTCCATCATGTATGCGACTTTCTTGATGTCCCTGCGCCTGGTCCGCAGCGTTGCGACCACTGCAGCGATGGCGGCAACGATGACTACGAGCAGTATGACTTGGTAGGGCTGCATGCTACAGGCCGTATTTTTTCAGTTTTGCATACAATGTGGGACGGCTCACTCCAAGCATCTTTGCCGCTGAGGAGATATTGCCGGAGGCACGTTCCATCGCATCGCGGACCATCCTCTCTTCATCGGCTTCGCTGATGGCTTTGACGGTCGTGCCTGAGGGTCTTGAGGCATGCTCAAGCTGCATGTCCTTCTCGGTGAGATCGTTCCCTTCGCTCAGGATGACGGCCTTTTCGATGCAGTTCTGCAACTCGCGGATATTGCCGCTCCAGCGGCACTCCTTCAAAGCGGCCGCCGCCTCCGGGGCAAGCCCGGTCAGGGGGCGGTGATATTTGAGGGCGAAGCGCTCCATGAACATCTGTGCCAGTGGAACGATGTCCTCCTTTCTCTCGCGAAGCGGCGGAAGGGCGATATGGACCGTATTGATACGGTAGTAGAGATCCTCGCGGAAACGCCCTTCGCGCACCAGCGCTTCCAGGTCCATGTTGGTGGCGCAGATCAGGCGGATATTCACCGGCCGGGATTCAGTGCCGCCCACCCGGACGATGCTGCGGCTCTGGATGGCGCGCAGCAGTTTGGCCTGCAAATGCAGGGGGATGTTGCCTATTTCGTCAAGGAATAAAGTGCCGCCGTCGGCTTGCTCGAATTTGCCGACGTGGTCGGTATGCGCATCGGTAAAAGCTCCCTTCACGTGGCCGAAGAGCTCGCTTTCGAACAAGGTCTCCGTGATGGCGCCTGCATCGACCGCTACCATCGGTTTCCCGCTCCTAAGGCTGCGGGCGTGGATCTCACGGGCGAGGACATCCTTTCCGGTACCGTTCTCGCCGGTGATCAGTACGGTGGCTTCGGTAGGGGCTATCTTGTCGAGGGTTTTGCGGATGCTTTCCATTGCGGGCGATGTGCCCCAGAACATGGGTTCTTCGCTTCGCCCGGAAAGGGAGGCTCCGTTCCCGGGGCCGGAAGAATCCCTCTTCATCGCTTTCCTGGCCTTGTCCCGTGCCGCGGTGAGCACCTCCAGGAGTTTGTCGTTCTCCCAAACAGCACCACCTCCACTTCCGGAGCCATCTTCTTGATCTCCCCTGTCCAGTAAAGCCCTTCGTTTCCGGTATTGATGCTGGTATAGAAATTCATGTCCAGCAGCACGACGTCCGGCCGGAACTGCTCCAGCGTCGATACTAAAGTAGAAGGGGATGGGATAGTCTTCACCTCGGCGAAATGCATGGGCAGAAGTATCTCAAGCGCCCTTCTGATGCCGAGGTTGTCGTCAACGACCAGTATTTTCCCTGTCTTTGAAGCCATTATCGATTGTTAAAATATTGTCCTGTGGATGACGGTGGGATCCATCTTGTCGAGGCTGGTGACTCCGGTGGCGGCCATGACCCCGGCCAGTTCGGCCGTCATGGCCCGCATCCGCTTCGCCACAGCCTCTACGCCGTCCTGCACGAGCGGCATCAGGTGCCGCCCTACCGAGACGGCGTCGACGCCGAGCGCGAGAGCCTTGTAAGCGTCCATGCCGCTAACCACTCCGCAGTCCAGGAATATCTTCATCTTGCCGCCGACTGCATCCAAGATAGGCTCCAGGGCCATCAGCGGCGGGATGGAATACTTGACGCGTCCGCCGTGGTGCGAGAGCACGATGCCGGCTACGCCGGCGTCCAGGCATTTGCGGGCGTCGCTTACGCTCAGCACGCCCTTGACGATGAACGGCAGGCTGGAAGCCTTGACGAACGACTTGAGGTCCTCGAAGGTCTCGTTCTTCATCGGGACACCCATCACCACATCGTATCCGCCGGTCGAATTG
Organism: uncultured Bacteroidales bacterium; assembly: GCA_900319185.1. Lineage (GTDB taxonomy): Bacteria > Bacteroidota > Bacteroidia > Bacteroidales > UBA932 > Cryptobacteroides. The sequence goes on along the minus strand of ONNK01000018.1, from coordinate 18,968 downwards.
AACGAATGGTCGATGTCCATGCCGATGGCAAAGCAGCCGACGCCGATGGCGTGCTTGATCCTTCTGAACACCTCGGCATTGTCGCGGTGAGGCTTGATGACCTTGATGGTCCTGGCCCCCGTGGCGACAACGTCCTCAAGTTCCGTGTCCTCGCCCATGCCCATCCAGTGGACGGCATTGCATTCTTTCGCCGCTTGGGCATAGATGGCCATTCCGTTGGCGGGATTGTGCAGGTGCGAAAGGGCAGCTGTCATGATAGGGGTGTCGAAGGTCTCGCCGAACAGCTCGAACTTGGTCGAAGGGATGTCCGAGTCGAGATACCTCGTCTCGAGCATCAGCGAATCAAAGTAATACCTTGTAAATGAATCCGGATCTCCCGGCCTCCATGCCGGGATGATGTTCTGGGTGGCGGCCTGCCGCTGCTGCTGCGCCGCCGGGGCGTCCGCGGGTCGCGCGGACGCGATGGAAGGAACCGACATCGCGGCCATCGAAGCCGTGGATACTTTGACGAATGATCTTCTGGACATCTGTTTCTCTTTCATAGTTTTATGGATTAGTTTCTGCGTCTCTGCCTCTGCTGTCCCTGTCCGCTCTGTCCGGCAGCCTCCTGCTCCTCGCGCATCCTGCGGAACTGCTCCAGCTGTTCCTGGGTGAAGCGCGGCATCTGAGGCCTGTTGGTAGGCACCTCCATGGATTCGGACGGCCGCGCAACGGGACTCTCCTTGCCGAAAAGGTACGAAGGCTCGAAGCCGCCGCAGTCGATGACGATCTTCTCGAATACCGTTCCGGGCTCTATCGGCTTGATGGTGAGCGTGTGCTCACCGGCAGATTTCGCTATGTCGAAACTCTCTACGGCGTCAACTACCCTGGTGGCAACGGTGGGATAGTAGATGGAATAGATATTTTCCGGCTCTTCGTTGAGGCGGCCGTTGAAGTTGATCTCCTTGGCCGGGCCTCCGTCGATGCTGGCCGTGAAACGGTGGCCTTCGCGCCGTGCGAACGCCAGCGTGGCGTTGAGGATGAAATGGATGTCAACCTTCTTCACATCGGAAGTGAGCGTGAACTTGTAGCTGATTTCGGCACCGTCGGTGGCCTTGCTGTAAGGCTGGAGGGAGATGCCGCTGAGCGTGCGTCCCATGTACGGGATGACTGTCCATCTGGCCTCTGCAGCGTCCGTGGTGGCATAGAAATGTTCCGCCTCCATGGTCACCGTACCGTCCTTCTCCGTGAACTCGTAGAGCCCCGGCTTGACCTCCTCGAAGCGGCCTACGGCCGGCTGGGTGTCAGCCGGGAAGTTGTCGTTCCAGTTGGTGTAACCGATGTGCTTCTGGGTCATCATGCCGTTCCATTTGCCTCCGGCGATGTCGGTATTGTATGCTGCATTGAGCTCGGCGTCGCGCTTGAAATCCCTCTCGCAGCGGTCGGCCCACTCGTTGGCGGCGGGATTGCCTTCGACGAGGAGCTTGTGGTTCATGGCCTGGGAGTAGTACATGTCATAGACATTAGCCAGCGCCTGCGTGGGGAAGAGGATGACCTGCTGATAGACGTCGCGGTACTTCGGGTCGAGGGTCAGGTACTGGCGCAGGGCTTCGGCCTCGAGGCGCGCCCACTCGTCCGCGACCTGCTTCCATTCGCCGGACTCGAGGTTGTAGGTGTTCTTGTCGAGCATCTCGGCCGTGATGCGGCCGCTGTATTTGCAGAGGAGGTTGAGGATGCGTGTGGCCTCTTCGGCCTGGTCCGCGCCGAACTGCTGCTCGCAGAATCCGTAGGTGTGCTCGAGCAGTGTGGAGGCCGAATACTTGAACGGGCTCCACGCCATGTCGAGGAACAGCGAGATGGGATACTCCATGGGCTTGAGGTCGCCGACGTTGAGCACCCAGATCTTGTCCACGCCGTAGTCGTAGGTCAGCTGCATCTGCTCCCACAGGTGCTGTACGGGGGTGACGTTGAGCCACTTGGAGTTGCGGGGAGCTCCCACGTAATCTACGTGGTAGTACATGCCCCAGCCGCCCTTGTGCTGGCGCTCGACGGCGTCGGGGAGCTTGCGGACATCGCCCCAGTTGTCATCGGAGATGAGGATGATGACGTCGTCCGGGACGCGCAGGCCCTTCTCGTAGTAGAGCTGGACCTCCTTGTAGAGGGCCCAGACCTGGGGACGCTGCTCGGCGGGCTTGCCCGTCACTTTCCTTATGATCTGGCGCTGGTCCTTGAACAGGCCCTCCATCATCTTGATGTTCTCCTCGTCCGTGCCGGCGAGGGCGGCGTCACCGTCGCCTCTCATGCCGATGGTGATGAGGTCTTCGTTGTCCTTAGAGCGCTCTATGCCCTCGCGGAAGAAGCGCTGGAGCTCCTTCTTGTTCTTGGTATAATCCCAGATGCCGCCGTAGGCCTTGGGATTGCGGGCCCACTCCTGATGGTTGCGTGCCATGGGCTCATGGTGCGAAGTGCCCATGACGATGCCCATGTCGTCGGCGGTCTTGGAATTGAGGGGATCGTCGGCATAGAAAGCCCACCCCCACATGGCGGGCCACATGAAATTGCCGCGCAGGCGGAGGATGAGCTCGAACACGTCGGCATAGAACTCATGGCCGCCAAAATCGGTACCGTAGTGGTTCTTGACCCAGCTTGTGAGGCAGGGGGCCTCGTCGTTGAGGAAGATGCCGCGGTACTTGACCGCGGGCTCGCCGGCGGTGTAAATGCCGGGCTCAAGCGATACGTTGTCATGGTGCTCTATGGGCGTATCCGCCCAGAAATACCACGGCGACACTCCCATCTGCTCGCTGAGCTCGTAGATGCCGTAGACCGTGCCCCTGCGGTCGCTTCCGGCGATCACGAGGGCCTCGGAAACCCCCTGGAGGGGATCCTTGACCACGGTCATGATGTATTTTTCGGTCTTTCCCTCAAGTTCGGAGCGGTCGATCTTGCCGCTGTCGAGGATCTGGGAGATGTACTTGGTGCCTATCGTTCCGACGATGATCATCCTGCCGGAGCGCGGCTCGTTCAGGATGGATGCCTCAGTGCCGCCGACGGCCTTGAAGTCCTTCTGGAGCGCTTTCAGCGCAATCTGCACGGCGCTGTTGTCCGCCGCATCGGCGAGAATGGCGGTCGGAGAGCCTCCGGCTATCACTGGGAAACGGTCGGGGGACAGGTCGAAATGCGCTATCCCCTTGTGGTCGATGGCCATTAGCTGGGCGGCGCCCAGCAGGCAGGAAAAAAGTAGAACGGTAAGTATTCTTCTCATGTCGGATTGGTTTGTGTTCGGTGTCCTAATATGAAATCTTGGATTTCTGGCAGTAGTCCATTGCGGCTACGTTGCCGCTTTTGGCGGCCAGCGAAGCGTAGTAGTAGGTCTTGCTGATATCGATGTTGGCATACTGCATGGCCAGGTCATAGAGGGTGTATCCGAGTGTCTCGTCCTTGAATTTGCTCTTGCGGATCTCCTTCTCAGTGGTGTTGAACATGCGGCAGTAGGCCGCCACGGCCTCCTCGTAGTACTTGATGGCCGTGGCCTTGCTGCCCTTGCGCGCGTAGCAATCGCCGAGCGCGTCGTACATCCAGTAGTCGAGCGTGAGGGACTTGCCCAGGTTGGCGTCCAGCCAGGGCTTGGTCAAGGCGATGCAGTCGTCGTTGCGGCGAAGGATATTGAGCACCATCGCGTACTGGTATTCGCTATACATGGTAAGCACGTCCATTTCCCTGAGTGTGGCGAATATGTCGGCAGCCTGGGCGTACTCCTTGGCGTCCATGTGGGCCTTGAGTTTCCTGACCATCTCCTCGACGGGATCGGACTCCTCCTCGACGGGGGCCGCGGCCGTCTGGAAATCCTCCTCGAAACGGTCGTCGATGATGAGTCTGCTTCCCTCCTGCGACACCGTGCCGAAGCAGTCGAAGGCGGAGTTGCCTACCAGCAGCGGTACAGTCTGCTTGGTGATGACGAATGCCGGGAGATTCTGGACTATGACCTTGCCTATCTTGAGGTTGCGTATCACGAATGAAGCAGCCTTGGTCGAAGTGCCGTTGGGCATCTTGACCGTCGTCATGCCGTTCACGTCGGCGTCGGCGATGTAGCCGTTCTCATAGAGGAACATATAGGTGGTGGTCGATACGCTGGCGTACCAGCTTTCGGGCGTGTAATATGTCCTGACGCCTACGCCGTTGACGGAGGCTTCCATGGTGTAGCGTCCATCCGTCTCCTGATGGAGGGGAATCACGGTCTGGGCGCGCAGGGCCGGGGCGGCGAGCGCCGCTGTAAGCATGGCGGCAAGGAAAAGCGGGATTCTCATGTCTGCAAGCGGTTAGATAGACAAATATAGGAAAATAACACGATTTAAAGACGGATTCAATCTTTCTTTGTATATTGCAGAAAAGAAAAACCTTAGCTATAAACGAATATGAATTTGAAAAGAATCCTCGGCCTTGCGCTGCTTCCTTGCGCTGCTTTCGTGGCATTCGCCCAGCACCCGACACCGGTGCACAGCTATCTTGAGATATACGACCTGGAAAGCGGCACCCACAAGGTCATCAAGGAGTTCGATTACGTCGTAGAGGCCCCTGACTGGACCCCTGACGGCCAGTGGCTCGTGTTCAATTCCGGTGGCAAGCTCTACAAGATGGCCCCCGACGGCTCTACGGACCCGATCGAAATCCCCACCGGTTCCATCACCCAGTGCAACAACGACCATGTCGTCACTGTCGACAACAAATGGATAGGTCTCAGCAGCAACGACCCTTCGGTCAGCAGGGGAGGATCCTATGTGTTCATCATGCCCTTCGAGGGCGGCGAGCCCCGCAAGATCACTCCGCTCAGCACCAGCTACCTCCACGGCATCAGCCCTGACGGAAAGACCATTGCCTATTTCGCCCAGCGCGGGACGGGTGAGGAGCGTAGCCAGGATGTCTATACCATGTCTATCAAGGGCGGAAAGGAGATCCGCATGACCGACGCCCCCGGCGTGGACGACGGCCCGGAATACAGCCGTGACGGCAAGTATATCTGGTTCAACAGCGAACGCACCGGCCGCATGCAGGCATGGCGCATGAGGGCAAACGGCAAGGACCAGACGCAGATGACCTTCGACGAGGACATGAACTCATGGTTCCCGCACATTTCCCCTGACTGCCAGAAAGTCGTTTACATCGCCTATCATGACTACGAGCTTCAGCCTTCGCAGCACCTGCCTGACCTTAACGTCCAGATCCGCATGATCCCCGCCACCGGCGGCGAGCCCAAGGTCCTGGTGGAGTTTTTCGGCGGCCAGGGCAGTATCAATGTCAACTCCTGGAGTCCTGACAGCAAGAGATTCGCCTACATCAGCTACCGCACGACAGAGGAGCTGACCGCCCCCAAGAAAGAGATGGCGGTCCAGCTCTATTCCGTACGTTCGCTTATCGGTACTCCGGAACTGTTCGCCAAGAACCATGACTATGTGTTGAGGAGACTGTCCGAGCTGGGTTATACCGGAGTCGAGGCTATCAGCTATGCTGACGGCATGTTCTCCGGCCTCACCCCTGAGGCGTTCCGCAGCGAGGTGGAGAAATACGGGCTCAAGATCTTTTCCTCGCATGCTTCCCGCGGCCTGCTTAAGTCGGAGCTTGCCTCCGGCGACTTCTCGGCCGCCATGGGCTGGTGGGATGATTGCATCGCGGCCCATAAAGCCGCCGGCATTCCCAGGATAGTGCTGACCTCACTGCCTCTGCCCGAGGACGAAGCCCAGCTCAAGGCTATGGCGTCTTTCCTCGATGCCGTTGGCGCCAAATGCCGCGAAGCCGGCATCCGCTTCGGATATCACAGCCATTCGCATGAGTACAATGTCGTCGCCGGAAACACCGTGCTTGATTACTTCATCAGCCACACCTCCCCGGAGAATGTCTTCTTCCAGATGGACGTGTACTGGGCAGTCATCGGCAAGGCCAGCCCGGTAGAGTATTTCACCAAATACCCCGGCCGTTTCGAACTCCTGCACATCAAGGACAAGTATGAGATCGGACAGAGCGGGATGGTCGGCTTCGAGGCGATCTTCAAGAACGCCGCCCGTGCCGGCATGAAGGGCTATGTGGTGGAAATGGAGTACGCCAGCACTCCCAACATCCTCCGCGGCCTGCGCGAAAGCGCCCTCTACCTCCGCAACGCCTCATACGTCCTGCCGGACTACTCCAACCTGCCGGCGGATACCCGTCCCTTCCGTCGCTGATCCTTTTGGACTGCAAGGACCACTGAAAGGGTGGAAGAAAATAGATGAAAAAAAGCTGTTCGATTTTTCGAGCGTTTTATGTAGATTTGCATTCGAGCAAAGACAAATCTATAAAACAGCTTTAACAATATGAGAATCATCATCCGCGACAACGCAAAGGAAGGCGGCTTGTGGGCTGCCCGTTACATCGCCGCCAAGATCAAGGAGAAGGCTGCGCGTACATCCGAACCTTTCGTCCTTGGCCTCCCCACCGGTTCCACTCCGCTCAGCACTTATGCCGAACTGGTCCGCATGGTCAAGGCGGGCGAGCTCTCTTTCAAGAATGTCATATCGTTCAATATGGACGAGTATGTCGGCCTGCCAGTGGAGCATCCTGAGAGCTACCACTCCTTCATGTTCACCAACCTGTTCAACCATATAGACGAACCTCTGGAGAATATCCATATCCTCAACGGAAACGCTCCCGACCTTGCCGCCGAGTGCGCAGCTTATGAGGAGGCCATCGTCAAGGCAGGAGGCATCGACCTCTTCATGGGCGGTATCGGTGAGGACGGCCACATTGCTTTCAACGAGCCGTTCTCCCCGCTGGAGTCCCGCACCAGGGTGGTCACCCTCACCCAGGACACGCGCGAAGTCAATTCACGCTTCTTCGGAGGCGACCCCGAGGCCGTCCCTGCACAGGCATTGTCCGTCGGTGTCGGCACTGTCATGGACTCCAAGGAAGTGATGATCCTTGCCTATGGTTCCAAGAAGGCCCGGGCACTTGCCAGCGCCATCGAGGGCCCCATGTCGCACTACAATACAGTCAGTGCTCTGCAGAAGCACCCCGCCGGCATCATCGTCTGCGACGAGGCCGCCATCGGCGAGGTCAAGGTGAACAGCTATCGCTATTTCAAGGCCGTCGAGGCCGCTGAGAAGCTGCTGTAGCTTCCGTGACCTGCCAGGTGAGGAAGCTCAGCTGCTTGGTGATCATTCTGACGCTCTGCGCCTGCGGGCAGCGGAGCGTCAGGATTTCTGGTGACAGGACTCCGCTTGATACGGGCTGGACTGTCGCCTGCGACGGTGTTTCCGTCGAGGCGACGGTTCCTTCCACCGTGGCCGGCAGCCTGTACGAGGCGGGCTTCTTCGGGGAAGACCTCCTCGTTGGCCGCAACTATGAAAAAGTCGACAAGTCGATATTCGACGGAGTCTGGAGCTATACCACCGCCTTTGCGGGTAAGCCGGCGAAGGGACAGCATGCGGAGCTTGTCTTCGACGGTCTGAACTACTATGCGGATGTCTTCCTGAACGGCAGGCAGATAGCTTCGTCCGATACGACCTTCGGCGTGTTCATCCAGCGCAAGTACGATGTCACGGATCTCCTGAAGGCCGATAACAAATTGGAAGTCAGGCTGCGCAGGGCGCAGAAAGGGGACCTCAACATCGGTTTCGTGGACTGGAATCCCCGTCCCCTGGACGAGAGCATGGGCATAGTCAGACCGGTCACCCTGCACACTACGGGTGCAGTGTCCGTAGAGGATGTATATGTCGTTCCGGACCTGGACACTGAGAGTTTCGCAACGGCGGATCTTACGGTACGCGTGACCCTTTGCAACAAGGAGGATCGGCCGGTTGAGGTCACCTTGGTGCTTGGCCTCGGAGCCGGTGGTACGGCTTCCGTCCCCGTGGTCCTCGGCGCCGGGGAGACGCGGAGCATCCCGCTAACGTCTGCGGATGCCTCCATCCTGCACATCGACAATCCCCGGGTTTGGTGGACCTATGACCTTGGAAGTCCTGAGTTGTATAGACTCTCAGTGAAGGTAGAAGAAGGAGGATCGCTGTCGGACACTGGCGAAGCCACCTTCGGCATACGCAAGATCGAGAGCCGGCTCACTGAGGATGGTTACCGCCAGTTTACCCTCAATGGGAAGGACATCCTGTTGAAAGGCGCTGGCTGGACTGATGACATCTTCCTTCTGGATACTCCCGAATCCATCTCCCGCCAGGTCAGCTACGTGAAGGATATGAACTTGAACCTCATACGCTTCGAGAACGTATGGGGCAAGGACGATACGGTGTACGACCTCTGCGACAGCTTGGGCGTGCTTGCCCTCGTGGGTTTCAGTTGCCAGTGGGAGTGGGAGGACTACTGCGGCCTTCCGGAAGTGAATGGTTACGGCTGCATCAATACTCCTGAATCTGAGGAACTTGCTGTCCGCTATTTCCATGACCAGGTGGTGCGTCTGCACAACCATCCTTCGGTGATTGCCTGGCTGACAGGCAGCGACCGCATTCCGAATCCACGCCTTGAGGAGCGTTACCTTGCCATATACGAAGCGGAGGATTATCGTCCTTATATCTGCTCCGCCAAGAATCTCAAGAGCCTTGCCGGCTGGTCCGGTACCAAGATGGAAGGGCCTTACGAGTATGTCGGCCCTGACTATTGGTACAAGGATACCAGGGCCGGATGCGCCTTCGGCTGGAATACCGAGACCGGCATCGGCGCGAACCTGCCGCAGCTCGAATCCCTCCGGAAAATGATTCCGGAGGAGTCCCTGTGGCCGCTCTCCGATGCCTGGGACTACCACTGCACGGCCTCCGGCTCCGCGATGAACTCCACCAGAGTGCTGCAGCAGACCGTGAACGGTCTGTACGGCGGCTTTGACGGCCTGGAGGACTTCGTCCGCAAGGCCCACGCCGTAGACTACGACGGGACCCGTGCCATGTTCGAGGCTTTCCGCATCAGGGTCCCTCGGACCACCGGCATAGTCCAGTGGATGCTGAACTCAGCCTGGCCTTCATTGTACTGGCAGCTCTATGACTGGTACGGAGTCCCTACCGCCGGTTACTACGGCACCAAGAAGGCCTGCGAACCCGTCCAGCTGCTTTTCGACTATGCCGACAGGAAGGTCTATGCCGTGAACGAGAGCGCCGGTGCAGCACCGCTTAAGTTGCAGGCTACCCTGAAAGTTTTCGACGCGTCCTCACGCCTCATTGGGGAAGAGACAAAGTCCGTCAACGTCGGTTACAGGGGCGTTGTCCCGGTATTCGACCTTAAGCGGTACGACGGAAAACCGCATTTCGTCGCCCTTGAACTGACGGACGAGAACGGTTCCGTAGCGGACAATTTCTATTGCCTTCCGGCCAAGGACAATGATTATGATTGGGATAATTCCGATTGGTATGTCACGCCCATCACGTCATACGGCGATCTCGGTTTCGCTTTCGCGCAGGGCACGGCCGACGTGGATCTCGCCGTGTCAGGCGACGGCGGAACCTTCTCCGTGACGCTCACCAACAATTCTCCGGTCATTTCATACATGAACATCCTCAAGGCCAAGGACGCCGACGGCAACCTCGTCGTCCCCGCCTTCTGGAGCGACAATTTCTTCCCCCTCCTCCCCGGCCAGTCGAAGACCGTCACTTGCCGCACCGCCCCCGCCAAGGACGTTCACATTGAACTGTGTGACTGAAAGAATCGCGTCTGCCCCGACGTTCGCGAAGAAATCTGTTCATTTCTTGTTCCTACGCATTTTGCTTGCGCTTTCCTCTCAAGTGCTGTTGAGGATCCACAGAATGGACCGTCAACAGCAAAAACGCCCCCAAATGCTGTCGAAGGTCCGGCGTCTGGACCGTCGACAGCAATTTCCCTGCGTTTGGATGCTAAGCCGCTCCTAATAGCTGTCCAGCATACGGGCGGCTTCGGCATATGAAATGCCCGTAACACGGCAGAGTTGATTCAGATCTGCGCTGAAACGTCTCCCGAGTTGCCTGAGTAACTCAGCTTCCTGTTCCTCATTTAAATCCTCTATCCTTTCTACCCTGAATAGGGAATGGCATAAGTCTTCACAGGCAGACAAAATGTTCTGGTCCCTGAAGGACGGAACGGCGTTGCCCTCAAGCCGGAGCCGCGCCTTGGATGAAGTCCTCAAGAAATACCCTAACCTTTTGGGCGTCCGGAACAAGGACTCAACACCCTTCACAGGAACATATGATTCCGGGAGGATATAACCTCCAGGAGCAACCATATATTTCTGCGGTAACCTGACGTTACTCTTCAGCAACTTGATCTGAGCCCGCCATGAAAGCTCACTTAAAGCCTGACCGGGAAAAGGATTGCTGTTGAAAAAGATATTTCCGGTTCCCCACGGATATCCTGAAGGTTCCATGTAGATGTTGGCGGCGACGCTGTTCATCATGACGTAGGCTATAGCCTTCTCGAGAGACTCATCGTGTTCCCTTACTTCACGGATATCCACGCCATTTCGACGGAGGAGTTCACAGACCCCATACTTCCGCCTGTAATAGGCAGCATATAGACGCTTGAACTTGTTGATAAACAGTTCGGCACGTTCGTGGCTGCAGCACAGGACAAAGTGAACATGATTTGACATGAGGATGAAAGAAAGGACAGATACTCCGGGGATAAAGGCAACAACGGCTACATAGTTCATCGCCACCCGGAAGTCTTCCTCATCCCTGAACCACAAACGGTCCTCCAAATGCTCGGTCGTTACAAGATAAAAGAGTTTCATAGTTCAATAGTTTGGTGGGAACAAGATAGGGATAGTTTTTTTCACTTCAAACAAACATAAAGTAGAATCCTGAAAAAACATCTCAAGTGCTGTTGAGGGTCCACAGATTGAACCGTCAACAGCAAAAACGCCCCCAAATGCTGTCGAAGATCCAAAGGCTGGACCCTCAACAGCACTGGGTGTGGTTTGTTGCGTTATTTTTTTGTAAAAAGGAAGATAATTCCTATCTTTCAACACAATATCGATAACCGCAAATAATTAAACGAACAGAGATGGCAAAGAAATCATTCCTTGAGAGGATAAGCGACATCACGAAGATACATCAGCGTGCCAACTTCTCCAAAGTTGACAAGCATATCTCCAACCTCAATTTCGAGACCCATTTCGAAGACCTTGCCGCCGCCCGTTACACCTGTCGTTCATACACCGGCAGGCCCGTTCAGCTGGCCAAGGTGAACAAGATACTTGATGTGGCTAGGCTTGCACCGACCGCTGCCAACAAGCAGCCGGTGCACGTTTGGGCGCTCACCAGCCATGAGGCTCTCGGCCGCATCCACCAGGTGCACGACGCATTCGGCGCCCCTGTAGTCTTCCTGGTAGGCGCCAGGCCCGAAGAGGCCTGGGTGCGCAGCTCCGACGGAAAGAACGCCGCCGACTGCGATGCCGCCATCGTCGCCACCCATCTCATGCTCGTGGCGTTCGACATGGGCCTCGGCGGAGCCTGGATAGCCTCCTTCGATCCCGCCAAGATCTCCGAACTGTTCCCTGAGACTGCCGGATACGAGATCTGCTTCCTGCTGGCCATAGGCCATCCGGCCGATGATGCCGAGCCTACCGCCCGCCATTATCAGCGCAAGTCTCTCGAAGAGTTCTCTACAGTGCTCTAGAAGTATTTCTTCTCCTGACGGTCCAGGGCCACGAAGATGAATATCAGGATGGTGAAGGCCCAGAGGGAGGATCCTCCGTATGACAGCAGGGGCAGGGGTATGCCGATGACCGGCATCAGCCCTATGGTCATGCCGACATTGATGAAAAGGTGCATGAAGATGCAGCTCGCCACACAATAGCCGTAGATCCTCGTGAAGGATTCACGGCTTTTTTCTGCATCCGCTATTATACGGGAGATCAAAAGAACATACAGCAGGATGACGACTGCGCAGCCGACGAATCCCCATTCCTCTCCCACCGTGCAGAAGATGAAGTCGGTGCTCTGCTCCGGCACGAAGCCGTAGGTGGTCTGCGTCCCCTGGAGGAACCCCTTGCCGAACAATCCGCCGGAACCGATGGCGATCTTGGACTGGTTGACGTTGTAGCCTACGCCGGCCAGGTCTTCCTTCATGCCCAGAAGGACCTCGATACGGGCTCTCTGGTGGTCCTGTAGCACGTCGTTGAACAGGAACTCCGTCGAGAACGTCAGCAAGGTTCCGAGCAGGAACGCGCCGATGGCGGCCCAGAGGTAGATGTGCTTGTCGCGGTAAGCCCGGACCATGCAGATGGGGATGGCGCAGGCGCAGACGGCCAGCATCAGGTAGATGGGCTTGAACTTCAGCAGCATGGTCCATTTGCCGGCGGCGAGGGTGATGGCTTCGGCTACGGAAGGGTCCACGGACCCGAGCGCAGCGCCGCCGGGGACCAGCCATTCGCACAGCCAGGTCCATATCCTGGGCAGGAAGGCGAAGAAGAGCAGCGGCAGCCCGCAGCGCTTGATCCATGTGCCGAAACGGCTCGTCTGCAGGAAATATGCTAGCGTGACTATGCCCGCAAGGACTAGTATCGACGTATACGAGGAGGCCGTAAGGGTCAGTATGAACAGGAGGATGCACATGCCGGCGATGGCGATGAGCCATCCCGTGAGTCCCTCGCGGTAGAGCACGAACAGGAATCCGACATATACAAGGGCGGATCCGGTCTCGCTCTCCGCTACGATGGTCAGCATGGGCAGGCCGATGATGAGCGCGACTGTAAGGAAATCCTTGGCCTTGCCTATCTTGAAATTGGGCTTGCTCATCGTGGCGGCCAGGAGCAGCGAGGTGGTGATCTTGGATATCTCGGCAGGCTGGAACTTGATGGGGCCGAACTCGAACCACGAATGCGAACCCTTGACGTCCCTTGACACGAATATCACCAGTACCAGCAGCGCCACCACAAACACGTAAGACGGTATCGAAATGACCTCCCACAATCGTGGGTTGAGGACGAACAGTATTAGAGCTGCCAAGCCGAGCGAAGTGAGGATCCAGATGAACTGCTTGCCGCTGCGGGCCGTCCAGTCAAAGATGCTGGCAGGCTCGGACGAATGTATCGACGCATAGATGTTGATCCATCCGATGAAGACGAGTATCAGATAGTAGATGACTATCCTCCAGTCAACGGCCTGCTTGAGGCCCCTCTTGTATTGGCTGCTGGGCTCAAGCATTTCAGTCGGTCTTTACCCGTGACATGAGGTCTGCCTGAAGGATGCGGTCCTCCACGTATTTCCTTTCAGGCCTGATGTCTCCGGTCAGGTATTTCTCCACCATCAGCGAAGCGATAGGGCACGCCCAGGTCGCACCGAATCCGGCATTCTCTATATAGGCTGCTATCGCGATCTTCGGGTCTTCCTTGGGCGCGAAGCAGATGAAGACGGAGTTGTCGGCGCCGCGGGGGTTCTGGGCGGTGCCGGTCTTGCCGCAGATGTCAAGCCCGGGTACGGCGGCGGCGTATGCCGTGCCGCCCGCCGCGCCGCCGCCGTTCACGGCCATGTACATGCCGTTGATGACTTTCTTGAAGTTCATCGTGTCGACCATCGTGTACTGGCGCTCCTTGTACTTGTCGTCAATGGTGACGTTCTTGGAGTCCTTGATGATGTGGGGGATGATGTACCAGCCGCGGTTGGCAACGGTGGCGCAGAGGTTGGCGATCTGAAGCGGCGTCACGCCTATCTCGCCCTGTCCGATGGACAGCGAGATGATGGTCTGGAAACGCCATCCCTTGCGACCGTAGGCCCTGTTGTAGTAAGCAGAAGTGGGGATGTTGCCGCCAAGCTCTGATGGGAAGTCGCTGCCGAGCTTGCGCCCGAAGCCGAAACTCGTCACGTATTCCCTCCACTTGTCGAAAGCATCCTGGATGGAATCGTACTTGCGGTTTTCCAGAATATTGCGGAATACGTAGCAGAAATAGCCGTTGCACGAAGTGGCTATGGCGTCGAGCAGGGCGAGCGGCGAGGCGTGCCCGTGGCAGCCGAGCCTCCTTCCGTTGCCGTACGGGAACCCGTGGCTGCACGGGTACTTGTCGGACGGCTGCAGGACGCCCTCCTCGAGGCCGATCAGGCCGTTGACGAGCTTGAATACAGAGCCCGGGGGATAGGAAGCCATGACCGTGCGGTTGAACATAGGACGGTAAGGGTCGTTGATCAGGTCGTTGTAGTGCTGGCCTATGTCGGCGAGCTGGTCCACGCTGATACCCGGGCTGGAGACCATGGCGAGGATCTCGCCCGTATGCGGCTCGATGGCGACGACGCTGCCGACCTTGTTCTGCATGAGCATCTGTCCGTAGTTCTGCAACTGGGCGTCGATGGTAGTCACGATGTCGTCTCCAGGTATGGCTTCCACGTCCATCTCGCCGTTGTTGTAGGCGGTCTGTATCTGGTTGTGGGAGTCGCGGAGGTAGACATGGTATCCCTTGGTGCCGCGGAGTTCCCTTTCCCTGGCTGCCTCGATACCTGTCCTGCCTATGTAGTCTCCAGAGCGGTACTCGCCCGGATGCTGCTTCATGTAGTCCGCATCCACCTCGGAGACGTAGCCCAGGAGATTGCCTCCGGCGTCGACAGGGTAGTCGCGTATGCTTCGAAGCTGTCCCTTGAACCCCGGGAACTTGTACTGGATCTCGGCGAACCTCATGTAAGTCTGGGGCGGGATCTGCTTGATCATGGTCTGCGACTGGTAGCCAATGCTCGAGCGGTACTTGCGGTAATAGGCCATCCTGTCGCGGATGAACTGGACGTCCACGTCCAGTGCCGCCGCGAGGGCGAGAGTGTCGAAGGCCTTGACCTCGCGCGGCGTCACGATGATGTCGTATGCGGTCTTGTTGCCGACGAGGATCTCCCCGTTGCGGTCGTAGATGATGCCGCGCGTGGGGTAGATGGTCTCGTAGACCATGGAGTTATTGTCGGAACTCTTCTTGTACTCGTCATGGACGATCTGGATGGAGAAAAGCTTGACCAGAAGGACGGTGGCGACAGCCCCCAGCCCTATCAGAAGCTTGTTTTTCCTGCTGAGGTCCATGGCTTATCTCCTGGCTCCGCTGGTCCTTTCGGGGGCCAGTATGTTCGCGACGAAGATAGAGAGGATGTAGCTGCCGGCCAGGGAGGCGGCAAAGCGTATACCGTTGAACCACAGCGGCCTCGTGCCCGCACCGTCGGCCCAGATGTAGATGAACAGGAAGATGGCCAGCGCCATGAAGATGGCTACCGACATCTTCCAGACACCCTGCCTGGGTATGGAAATGTCCTCCTTGCGCGCGAAGACCTCGTCTCCGAAGATCAGGCGTATGATGCCCAGCCGGCAGAAGGCCACCGGGACGAGCGCAAGTGCGTTGAGTCCCAGCAGTCCGTCGGACAGCAGGTCCACCGCCAGGCCGGTGACGAACGCGATGAGCAGCGCCGTGACGTTGCCGTGCTTGATGGGAATGAGGAGTATCATCGCAGGCAGGATCGACAGCGTGACGTACTGCGAAAGCCTGAAGAAATTGGCTATGCAGATCTGGACGAGCAGCAGCAGGAGGAAGGTCGTGAAGAATCTTGTCTTGTTCATGGCTAGTCCTCCTCGTTCTGGTTTTCAAGGTTCTCGAGATACAGGATCTCCTCGCGTCCGGAGTTGGACACTACCGTGACATAACGGAGCGCGGTGAAGTTCTGGAACAGGTCGACCTCGATCTCGTTCACGGCTCCGTTGACCACGCGGGAAGAGCCGGCGATGCCGAGCGGGATGTCCGGCGGGAAGAGCGACGAGTATCCACTGGTCCACACGGTGTCTCCCGGGGCGTACTTGTACTGGAGGGGGATCTCGCTGAGCACCGCACCGTCCATCGACACCCCGTCCCATGTGAGGGGACCCACAGCGCCCTCGTTGCCGAGGCGGGCGCTAATACTGATGCCGGTGTTCATGAAGGACAGGCCGTAGGCGTAATGCTTGTCCACCGCGTCGATGATGCCGACGATGCCGGAGGAGGTGATGACACCCGACTGAGGCTGCACCCCGTCCTCATATCCCTTGTTGAGTATGAAGTAGTTGTGCTGCTTGTTGCGGCTTATCTTCACGATGCTGGCGGGGATATGGTCGAAGCCGGAGAACACGAGGGTGGAGTCGGTGAGCATGCCGTTCTCCATCGCGGTCCGGACGCGGTCCTGGCTGCGCCTGAGCGCTTCAGCCAGCATGGCGTTCTCTTCCGCGAGGTTCTCATTCTCGGTCTTGAGGGAAAAGTAATGGCCGATGCTGTCAAAGCCGCCCCAGGCCCAGGCCATGACGCGGTGCGAGGCCTTGGTGACCCATATGTCCTGGAGGCTGCCGGCATGCTTGAGCATGCTCAGCGCTGCGATCTCCAGGAGTACGAAGGTCACCACGCCAATGACTTTGGCCCATATCTTCCTCTCGTCGACCATTCTACCTCATGAGGAAGGAGTAGTTTTCGGTGTTCTTGAGTGCGATGCAGGTGCCCCGGGCCACGGAGTGGAGGGGATCCTCGGCGACGTGGAACGGGATGTTGACCTTTTCGGAGAAACGCTTGGCCAAGCCCCTGAGGAGGGCGCCGCCGCCGGAGAGGAAGATACCGTTCTCGACGATGTCGGAATAGAGCTCCGGAGGAGTCTGCTCGAGCACGTGGAGGATGGAGGTCTCGATCTTGGCGATGGACTTGTCGAGGCAATGGGCGATCTCCTGGTATGTGATGGTGGCCTCGACCGGATGCGCGGTCATGAGGTTCGGGCCGCGGGCCACGAACGGCTCCGGCTCCTCGTCGAGGTTCTGGATCACGGCGCCGACGGCGATCTTGATCTTCTCGGCGGTGATTTCTCCGACCTTGATGTTGTGCTGCTGGCGCAGGTAGTACTGGATGTCGCTGGTGAATACGTCGCCTGCGGTACGGATGCTGTCCTGGACCACCAGGCCGCCGAGGGAGATGACGGCGATCTCGGTGGTGCCGCCGCCTATGTCGACGACCATGTTGCCCTTAGGGGCCTCGACGTCGAGACCGATACCGAGGGCGGCGGCCATAGGCTCGAAGATCAGATACACGTCGCGCGCTCCGGCATGCTCGGAGGAGTCACGGACGGCCCTGATCTCGACTTCGGTACTGCCCGAAGGGATGCCGACCACGATCTTGATGTTGGGGGTGAACAGTGACTTGTGCTTGGAGTTGACCTGCTTGATGAAGCCGCGGATCATCATCTCGGCGGCGTTGAAGTCTGCGATCACGCCGTCCCTGAGGGGACGCACGGTCTTGATGCCGGGGTTGGAGCGCTCGTGCATGAGCTTGGCCTTCTGGCCGATGGCGATGCACTTGCCGGAATTATTGTCGATGGCGACAATGCTGGGCTCGTCGAGAACGATCTGATCGTTCTGGAAAATGATGGTGTTGGCCGTGCCAAGGTCCATTGCCAGCTCTTGTGTCCAAAAAGAAAGTGCCATATGAAAACTCAAAAAAATGTTTGCTGAATGGAAATGTAAAGGTACGAAAAATACTTAAATTTGTGGAGAGTTTTCTGTACTTATGGAGAGAAAAAAATATTTGGTCGTCATGGCGGCCGGCCACGGGGTCCGGATGGGGTCCGCCCTGCCCAAGCAGTTCATCGAACTGGGGGGCAAGCCCATACTCCAGCGGACGATAGAATGCTTCGTCCGGGCCGTGCCGGACATCAAGGTCGTGACGGTACTTCCGAAGGAGTACATGCAGGGGTGGAAAGACCTCTGCACGAGGAACAATTTCTATTATCCCCAGATCCTCGTGGAGGGCGGAATAACGCGCTTCCACTCGGTCCGGAACGCCTTGAAGAAGGTTCCGGACGGGGCCGTCGTGGCCATCCAGGATGGCGTCCGTCCACTGCTGACTCCGGAACTCGTCGCCAGGATGTTCGAGCGCATGGAGTCCTGCCGCGCGCTGATCCCCGTCCTTCCATCCATCGATACGCTCAAGGTTCTCAGACGGGTGCGCGACGCGGCGGGGGAGGAGACTCTCGAGACCATCCCCGACGCCGTCCTTGACCGCGAGACGGTGTTCCGCGCCCAGACCCCCCAGATGTTCCTCTCCGAGGACATCAAGGCCGCGTACGGCCAGGCTTTCGATACCGCATTCACCGACGACGCTTCCGTCGCCCAGAGAAAAAACATACCCCTCTCCTATATCGAAGGAGAGAGGTACAATATCAAGATCACCACCCAGGACGACCTGGACTTCGCGAATGCTATTCTGTCGATAAGGAATTGGCAGTGAAGCTGACGCTTGAATAGTCCTTGACCCAGACCTGGCGCTCGAACGCCTCGTCCAGGGAGATCATGGTGTCGGTGGACTGGATGTAGGGAATCTTCTGGATGGTATTGAGCAGCACCTCCATCAGGTGGTCGTTGTCAAAGCAGAACACCTTGACGAACAGTGCCGCACGGCCGGTTACGAAATGACACTCCACTATCTCCGGGATATGTCTCAGGGAGTTGACCACCTCGGGGTATTTGTTGGCCTCTGAAAGCACTACGCTGATGAAGGCGCAGACGTTCAGGCCGAGGGCCTGGGGCTTGACCAGCAGGCGCGATCCGGTGATGACGCCGTTGGACTCCAACTTCTTGATCCTCTGATGGATAGCCGCGCCGGAGACGCCGCATTCGCGGGCTATCTCCAGGAAAGGCATCCTGGCGTTGTTTACGAGGAATGAGAGGATCTTCTGGTCAATCTCGTCGATGTGGTAGGTGGTAGCCATGTTACTTACAATTTAAAAGCAAAGCGTTGCGAATATAAGCAAAAAAATTTTTATACCGCAACGCCTGTTCTATTTAAATCGTTATAAGTCAGTCTTTAGCTGCACTTACCGTTTTCTTTTATAGGTCTTTCCACCCGGTTTCGAATTGTTAACGATGTTCAGGCAATCCTCCTCTGTGAGCTTGGACACGTCGGTGCCTCTGGGTATGCGGAAATTGACCCCGTCCTTCTTGATGTACGGGCCGAACCGTCCGTTCAGGATGCTGATGCCGCTATCCTTGAACTCGAGTATGGTGGCGTTGACAGGAAGCGTGTTGCG
>ONNK01000156.1 GCA_900319185.1 uncultured Bacteroidales bacterium | reverse complement strand
GCATCAGGGTCTTGCGCTGGGCCTTGCTCTCGCTGCCGATGAAGCCCAGCCGGAGGAGGAAGCACCGGAAGGCGTATTTCTCGCTTTCCACCTCGGCCTCCTTGGCGGTGACCCGCTTGGCTTCCTTCGCCATCTTGCAGAGGGCGGCGATGAAGCTCATGTAGGTCTGCGTCTCGTCCGGCTCCGGCATCTCATCCCACCAAGGGAAGGATACCCGGTCGCCGTCCGTGCGGATCGTCAGGCACTGTGCGTTCAGGGCCTTCTTGATCAGGGTGGCCTTGCTGTCGATCAGCTTGATGAGGCGGTCAAGGGAATCCGGGTTGAAGCCGTCCAGCGGGAGGGAAATCGTCAGGCCGTCAGCCTCGGTGGCAACCTCGTCCGCGTCGTCGGGCTCTATGGCCGCCGTGTCGGCTTCCTGCGCCTGCGGTTCGGTTTCCGCTTCGAAGGGCTCCAGCAGGCCTTCCTCGGCCAGCGTGCGCAGCGGCCCAAGGTCCGCGTCCTCCGGAACCGTGACCGTGCCGTCCTTCTCAAGGAAGTAGGGGCCGACCTCGTAGGCGCATCTGGGGACCTTGGTGTAGCGGGAAGTCCCGCCGATGATCTCGGCCAGCCTTGTAGCGGCGGCCTTCCTGTTCTCGGTTGCGAGTCTGATGTTCATCATGGTATGTACCTCCATTTCGGTGTTTGTGTTCCCGTGGGCCTGTTCCCTTCGGGTAGTGTATTAATCACTCTAAAGGCCTGAAATAGCAAGTCATTTATCTCGAAAAAACCGCCTATTTTCAGGCTTTCCGGGACATTCTACCTATTACACAAACACCAACCGGAGGCATTGTGCATCTTACGATTTAGTCTCGACTTCCTTGACCAGATCGGCGTACATGAGCTTCTTCCCGTCGCGTTCCACATAGACCTGATCCGCACCACCGAAGTCCTCGACGTAGCGGCGGAGGATGACGGAGGCGTACTTCGGATCGAGCTCCATCATGTAGCAGATACGTCCGGTCTGTTCGCAGGCCATCATGGTGGAGCCGCTGCCGCCGAAGGTGTCGATCACGATGCTGTTGACCTGCGAGGAGTTGGTAATCGGGTAAGCCAGCAGATCCAGCGGCTTGCTGGTCGGATGGTTCTCGTTGCGCTTGGGTTTGTCGTAGTTCCAGATGGTGGTTTGCTTCCGGTCGGCGTACCAGGGGTGCTTTCCGTTCTGGAGGAAGCCGTAGAGCACGGGCTCATGCTGCCACTGATAATCCGAACGTCCCAGCACCAGTGAGTTCTTCACCCAGATGCAGACACCAGCCAGATGGAATCCGGCGTCGATGAAAGCCCTGCGGAAGTTGAGGCCCTCGGTGTCGGCATGGAAGATGTATGCCGCACCGCCTTTTTCCAGCACACCCGCCATGCCCTGAAAGGCGGCGAGGAGGAAGTTGTAGAACTCCTCATCCTTGATGGAGTCGTTCTGGATCGTCAGCCCGCTGGAGCTCTTGAAGGAAACACCGTAGGGCGGGTCCGTCACGATCAGGTTGGCGCGTTTGCCGTCCATCAGTTTCTGGACATCCTCGGCCTTGGTGGCGTCGCCGCAGAGCAGGCGGTGCTTGCCCACGGTCCAGAGTTCGCCGGGTTCCACGAAGGCGGCCTTCTCCAGCGCAGCGGAGAGGTCAAAGTCATCGTCTTTGGTTTCCTCCGGATCATCCGCGAACAGGTCAGCCAGCTCGTCGGCATCAAAGCCGGTCAGCGACAGGTCGAATGCCTGCTCCTGCAAAGCCTCGATCTCGACGCGCAGCATCTCTTCATCCCAGCCAGCATCCTCGGCATATCGGTTGTCCGCGAGGATGTAGGCCTTGCGCTGGGCATCAGTAAGGTAATCCACCAGCACACAGGGCACTTCGGTGAAGCCTTCCTCCCGCGCAGCCGTCAAACGGCCATGACCGGCGACCACGTTGTAGTTCTGGTCGATGATGATGGGGTTGACGAAGCCAAACTCGCGTAAAGAAGACCGGAGCTTGTTGATCTGCTCCGGCGAGTGGGTTCGTGCGTTATTCACATAAGGGATGAGCTTGTCAATGGAGACCAGCTTCATCTCGGTTGTCGTCTTTGCCATAGCGGTCACCTCAATACAGGCCCCATTCAGCGAACTTCTCGAAGCCGCCAACGGAGCGGATATAGTCCCGTGCCTCCTCCACGATCTCCCGGAACGGGATGCCGTCCACGGTGTCGTCGCCGATGGCGCAGCTAAGTTCCAGAGGCTGACCGAGGCGCTGGGCCTTCAGGAAGGCGTGGATGTTGACGGAGACGTCGGCCTTGGACAGGTCCTTGCCATGCAGGCCGCCACCTGTCACGGAATCGGCCATGTCGCTACCGAGCTTCCGATTGGTAGCGCCTGTATCCACGTCCGTGCCGCCAGTCCAGTCGCCGAGCGGGTTGATCTCCGCGCCGGGATACTTTTGGGCGAGTTCCTCGGCGGAGGCGTTGCTCTGGCAGATGATCAGCCGGACGCCGTCAAGGATGTACTTGCCGTCAGATGTGTATTTCACATAAATGTCGTGGGCGATGTTCGAGAGGAACCGCTGCTCGAAGGTGAGCGGGCAACCCTTGAAGATACCGTTGTCGCCGCAGCGCAGTCCGGACGCCTGGTTCTCGGAGAGGTGCTTATCCTGCGGGACGATCACGATATCCGGTTCGACATCACCGGCGATGCGATGGATGGCTGCGGTGATCGCGCCTTCATCGAGTAATGCCGTGGTCTCGATGATCACATGGCACTTGCCGTGGCCGATCAGGACCTCCACAGCGATCTTGGGGTCTTGTTCCGTCTGGTATGCGAGATCCACGATAGCTCCCGCGATTCGGTCTGCCACCTTGTCTGGGTGGCTCGGATTGACTTTTTCTATCATCTTTTCTTGCTCCTTGATCTCAGCAGTTTTTCCATCGCGTCATCCTGCGGGGAGCCCTCGTAGGCCGTCGTGCAGTTCTGCTTCACGATGTCGAATATCTCGTACCAGAGCAGGTTGGCCTGCTTCTGGAAACTGAGCATCATCTGTACGAAGGGGCTGGCGATGGGTGCCTTCGTGGTGGGGTGCTTGCCGAGCAGGCCGAAGTTACTGACCGCCTCCGAGCACTGGATATACCGGGCGAAGGCCTCGGAGTAGCTTTCCACCAGCCGGGGATTCACCAGCCGGTCGCACCCGCGCTCCTTCAGCCAGCGGATGGTTTCATTAAATATGATGTCCGCGCCGAGCGGCTCACCGTCGCGCTGCTTGGCGGACAGGTAGTCGCTGGGATGCGGCATGTCCACACCGGACAGGTCCGCCACCGGGCCGAGGTCATCCGTACCGTCAAGGTCGGTGATCGGAAGGTCCATGACCTGCGCGGCTTTGCCACGAGCGATTTTATCGGCAAGTGCATCCGGTTTATCGCCTGCACGGACGCGCCTGCCGCCTCTGTTTGTACCGTCTTTTGCCACGTTTTCACCGTCCTTTCGATGGGCTTTGGGTTAATACCCTGTTTGAACCGGTTTTTTTGCACAGAAGAGGGGGCGGCGGTCTGTGGGAAGTCGCCTCGCAGAGATTTTGACCGCCCCTCCCGGTCGGAAATCAGTAGTGATATACAGGGTACTGATCTTCGTT
>ONNK01000009.1 GCA_900319185.1 uncultured Bacteroidales bacterium | reverse complement strand
GGAGCAGATCGAAGCGGTCAAGAAGATCCTGGATGCAGGGTATGCATACATCAGCAACGGTTCGGTGTATTTCGACGTGCAGAAATACAACGAACATCATCATTACGGCATCCTGTCTGGGCGTAACCTCGACGCTACGCTCGAGGGGACAAGGGCGCTTGACGGCCAGAGCGACAAGCACGCGCCGTATGACTTCGCCCTCTGGAAAAAGGCCGAGCCGCAGCATATCATGAAATGGCCTTCGCCGTGGGGCGAAGGATTCCCGGGATGGCATCTGGAGTGCTCCGTGATGGGAGAAAAGTATCTCGGATACGAGTTCGACATCCACGGAGGCGGGATGGACCTGATGTTCCCCCACCACGAGTGCGAGATCGCCCAGAACGTCGCTTCCAGAGGCACTCAGGGCGTGCATTACTGGGTACACAACAACATGATCACCATCAACGGCCAGAAGATGGGCAAGTCGCTCGGCAACTTCATCACACTGCCGGAGCTTTTCGCCGGCAACCATCCGAAGCTGGAGCAGGCCTACGGGCCTATGACCGTGCGTTTCTTCATACTGCAGGCCCATTACCGCGGGACGCTGGACTTCTCCAACGAGGCCCTGCAGGCCTCCGAGAAGGGTCTCAAGCGCATCCTGCAGGGAGCGAAGGACCTCTACGCCATGGCCGGGCGGCCCGCGCCGCGCTACGCCTACGGCGAGTACACGCAGGGCGTAGCGCCGGACAGCTGCCCGGCCACCAACCCGGAGGTGAAGGCCGTCTTCGAGGGCGTCTACGACGCGCTCTGCGACGACTTGAACACTCCGACCGCCCTTTCGCACATTTTCGATGCCATCCGCATCATCAACACCGCCAAGGACAAGAAGCTCAAGCTTTCCAAGGGTGACATCGACACGCTCGCACAGATTTTCGACGACATAGTGTTCGGAGTGCTCGGCCTCCAGGACGAGGAGGAGAGCGGCAAGGCCATGAAGACCATCGCGGGCCTGATGGACATGGTCCTGGAGTCCAGGGCCGCGGCCAAGGCCGCCAAGGACTGGACTACGAGCGACCATATCCGTGATGCCCTCGCTACGCTCGGGATCAAGGTTAAGGACACCCAGGACGGGGCAGAATGGACACTGGAATGAAACTCATAAGCTGGAACGTCAACGGCCTGCGCGCTGTCGCCGGCAAAGGCTTCGCGGATATCTTCACGGAGCTGGACGCCGATTTCGTATGCCTGCAGGAGACCAAGTTGCAGGAGGGTCAGATAGACCTGGAGTTCCTGGGATATACCTCCTATTGGAACTATGCCGACAAGGCCGGTT
The DNA here is from genome assembly GCA_900319185.1 of uncultured Bacteroidales bacterium. Lineage (GTDB taxonomy): Bacteria > Bacteroidota > Bacteroidia > Bacteroidales > UBA932 > Cryptobacteroides. The sequence continues at coordinate 27,544 of ONNK01000009.1, read as the reverse complement.
ATTCCGGTACCGCCATCTATACCAAGCACTTACCTATATCTGTCACCCGCGGCATAGGCGTGGATGAACACGACCATGAGGGCCGCGTGCTGACGCTGGAGATGGAGGAATTCTATCTGGTCTGTGTCTATGTCCCGAACTCCCAGGACGGGCTGAGAAGGCTGGACTACCGCATGCGCTGGGAGGACGACTTCCGCGCCTACGTGTCCGGACTGGCCGCCCGCAAGGGGGTCGTGATCTGCGGCGACATGAACGTGGCGCACGAGGAGATCGACCTCAAGAATCCCGCCACAAACCACTTCAACGCCGGATTCTCCGACGAGGAGCGCGCCAAGATGACCGAGCTCCTCGGAGCCGGTTTCGTGGACAGCTGGCGCGCCCAGCACCCTGGCGAGGCGAAGTATTCCTGGTGGTCTTACCGGATGCGCGCCCGCGAACGGAACGTCGGCTGGCGCATCGATTATTTCCTTGTTTCAGAAGGCTTCAAAGACCATATCGTCTCGACGGATATCCTCAACGACATCTTTGGCTCCGACCACTGCCCTGTGGAGCTGGTCCTTAGGACATAAGGACTTCTCAGCGTGTTTTACAAATAATTGGAGTTATGCGATTTACGCTCCTGCCCTCCCTCATTTCTCAGGGAGGGCTTTTGTTTAACCTCCTAAATATTAAAAGAATACAAAACACGGCAAATCATCCCTCGGCAAATTGGCGAAGGATGTAGGGGAAAAGTAGATATCCCTCGACCGGAGGTAGAAGGATACTGGGGCAGGAAGAACAAAAATGGAGTATTTGTTCTTCCTGGATGACTTGAACGGGAGAAAAAGCACAAAACTGGCCATTTTGTGCTCAAAAAGACCATTGAAAGCAGAGATAAGAACCAAAACCGTCGTTTTGTTCTTTTCCAGATTGAGAGTATCAACTCTATACCGGAGGACCATTGGCCTGCAGGGACGTGCCACCCGCGGCACGGAAGCGGGACATCCTTCGGAAAAAAGATGAAAGATGAAAGAGAGAGCAGGAAAAGAAGAGGCTAACGGCGGCGACGCCTGAGTGTCTGGTGGGCGTAGGAGATGAGACCGCAGACGATCAACGCGATGGTCTGGGACTCGTGCGAGAGGGTGGCGAAGATGATGCCGGTCTCGAAGGGGATGGCATAGAGGGTCTGCAGCGCAAGGGCGACGATATAGTGGAAAGCGCCGAAGCCGCCGGGAACCGGAACTATGCCGGCGACACTGCCGACCAGCATGATGAAGAGGGCATCGAAAAGATTGAGCCCAAGGTCTTCAGGCAGTGCCTTGATGATGAACCAACTCATCATCAGGTACATGAACCAGAGCGACAGGGTCAGCAGCAGGAACCAGCCCTTCCCCTTCATCTTTAGGAATGAGGTAAATCCCTGGCCTATGCCGCGCAAGAATCCTGCGATGCGGCCGGACAACGAGGTCTTCTGTGATTCAGGAGAGGCATCAGTAACTGGCTGGGGCCTGCGCGCACGGATACGATGCCAGACATAGAAAGCCAGGCATACCACCAATGCCAGGAACAAAAAGACAAACAGCAGCTTCAAAGGGCTGATACCCAGCTTGTCAGCCACAGGGTTGAAAATCTTCTCAGCGAAAAACGCCCCGTACTGGTCACCGCGGAAAAGCAGCAGGACAAGGATCAGCAAGGCCAGCATGATGATATCCCATGCACGCTCGAGCACGACGGTGCCGAGCGCTTTGTCGTACGTCATGCGCGGGCTGAGGACATAGCCGCAACGCACGAACTCGCCGACATGCGGGACGACAAGGTCACAAAGCCTTCCGATGGTAAAGCCGTCGTAGCAGTCAATCCTCTTGATATCGGGATCGACCGGAAGCATGAGCAGCCTCCAGCGGAGCGACCTGATGACGAAAGCAACAATCCCGGCCACCATTGCCAGGAGAACATAGCCCCAGCGTGAAGCGAGGAGGACATGCTTGAACTCCGCCCAGTCCACGCCGCGGAAGGAAAACCACAGCAGCGCGACGGCCAGGAGCGCCCAGAATCGTTCATACCTCGCAAATATAGATATTTTTGAGTAACTTTGCGTGATAAGCAAAACTAAAAACTCAAAGGCATGAAATCCATCCTCGGCATCGGCAACGCACTGACGGACATCCTGGCCGTCCTGCCCGACGACACCCTCCTCAAGACCTTCCATCTCCCTCTGGGGAGCATGCAGCATGTGGACAGGGAGACCGGGGACATGATATGGAACAAGCTCAAGACGCTGGATATCCACTATGTGGCCGGCGGTTCCGCCGCCAACACCATAGCCTGTACGGCCGTATTCGGAATGCCTTCAGGTTTCATAGGCAAGATCGGTGACGACGAGCTCGGCCTTCTGTTCAAGAGCGACCAGGAGCAGTACGGCGTCAACACCCTGCTGCTCAAGAGTCCCAATCCCTCGGGACGCTCCATGGTGTTCGTGAGCGGCGGCAATGCCGAGCGGACCTTCGCCGTCTATCTCGGCGCCGCGCTCGACTTCGTCCCCGAGGATCTCAAGCCCGAGTATTTCCAGGGCTATGACTATTTCCATATCGAAGGATACCTCGTTCAGAACCAGGCACTTATCCGCAGGGCGGTAGAGATGGCCCGCGAAGCCGGCTGCATCATATCGCTCGACATGGCCTCCTACAATGTCGTGGAGTCCAACGAAGCGTTCCTGCACGACATCGTGGACAAGTACGTCGACATCGTATTTGCCAACGAGACCGAGTCCAAGGCCTTCACCAAGCTGGCAGACCCCCGCGACGCCCTTCTGGAGATTTCCAGGCATTGCCGCATCGCGGTCGTCAAGGTCGGGAAGGACGGATCGTGGGTGCGCAGCGGTGACGAGGAGCATTTTATCGCGCCGTGGCCGGCCAACCCCCTCGACGCCACCGGCGCCGGCGACACCTACGCCGCAGGATTCCTCTACGCGCATGCCCTCGGCATGCCGCTCAAGGTCTGCGGCGAGGTCGGTTCGATCATCGCGGCCAAGGTCGTCGAAGTCATCGGCACCAAGATCGACATCCCCCGCTGGAGGGATGCCAAGAAAGAGATCCGCGAACTCATTACCGCCAACGGCGGCCAAATCGAGACGATTTAGACATGTTCATCACAAGCATACTCCGGAACCGCGCGCTTAAGAAACACCACAGCCAGGTCCGCACTAATATAACTCCCCTCAAGGACATCCATACGGCGGTGGCCTTCATCGACGTTGAGGACACGACGTTCGATGCCTGCAAGAAGGACATCATGGCCTTCTATCGCGAAAACGGCATCAAGGGTGAGATATTCTTCTTCGACTTCCGCAAGATAGGCAATGCCGAACGCCTCATCACCAGCATCACCAACACCGTGCTGAAGAAGGACCTGAATTTCTACGGCAAGCCCTCACGCGAGAAACTCGACCTGATGCTCGCGGTCAAGCCTGACCTCTTCATTTCGTTGATCAACAAGGACGACTATCCGATCCAATACATGGCCACATGCTGCGAAGCCAAGTTCAAGATTGGCCGCAAGCAGCTCCCCGGCAACATCTTCGACCTGGTCATCACCGACCAGACCACTCCTGACGGGACATCCATGCCGGAGGACGAGATCTTCAAGTCCTTCAAGCAGCTTCTCGCAAAAGTCAAATAGCAATGAGCCTTGTCAAGGACATCATCGTGGCCGTCAAGGGCTACTGCATGGGCGCGGCCAACGTCGTGCCCGGCGTGTCCGGCGGCACCATCGCGCTTGTCTCCGGCATATACGAAGAGGTAGTCGGCGCACTTAATGCAGTCATGAGCCCGGCCCCGTGGAAGGCCCTCCTACACGGACAGTTCAAGGAGTTCTGGAAAGGCGTGCACGGCCGTTTCCTGCTCTGGCTGGTGATCGGTGCAGTACTCAGTATCTTTACGCTGGCGAAGCTCATAGAGCATGAACTTGCATATCATCCCATCCTTGTCTGGGCATTCTTCTTCGGTCTCATCCTCGCCTCGGCATTCTACATGTTCCGGGACATCAAGGGCTGGAAGGTCCGCGACGTGCTGTTCGCAGTCGCAGGCGCCCTGATAGGGCTGGTGGTGTGCACCCTCTCCCCCACCACGACGCCCGATTCGAAGTGGTTCATCTTCCTCTGCGGAGCACTCGCCATCTGCACGATGATCCTTCCGGGCATCTCCGGAAGCTTCATCCTCGTCATACTGGGCAAATACGACTACATCATGAGCGCGGTCAGCAACATGGACGTGCCCGTATTGATCGTATTCGCATTGGGCTGCGCAGTGGGCATCCTCGCGTTCGCGAAATTCCTGAACTGGCTCCTGGCGCACTGGGAGCGCCAGACCATGCTCGTGCTGCTGGGCTTCGTCCTTGGCTCACTCGTCAAGGTCTGGCCCTGGAACGACCTTGACTCCTGCGCCCACGCCCAGCTCCTCCGAACCGGCTTCATGCCGGCCGAGATGCTCGAGTCCGGCAGCAGCGCCGGCGCATACAACGTCCTGACCGGACTAGGCGAGACCCTCGACCGTCAGGTCCCCGGCGCCATCATCTGGTGCGTCATCGGCATAGCCGTGATCGTTTCGATCCAGCTTCTAAGCAGAAAGAAAAACTGATCTTACAGCAAGTGGGCTCCGACCGTAAGGCCGGCCATGACTATCGAAACCATGCTCATCAACTTGATGAGGATGTTCAGCGACGGGCCAGACGTGTCCTTGAAAGGATCTCCGACGGTGTCACCGACGACAGTCGCGTGATGCGCGTCGGAGTTCTTGCCGCCGAGGTGGCCTTCCTCAACATATTTCTTGGCATTGTCCCATGCTCCGCCGGAGTTGGCCATGAAGACGGCCAGGACGAAGCCGGCGCCGAGGCCGCCGAAGAGCAGGCCGAGGACGCCGGAGACGCCCAGCACGACGCCGGTCAGGACAGGCACTATGATCGCAATGAGCGAAGGGACGAGCATCTCGTGCTGGGCGGCCTTGGTGGAGATCTCCACGCAGCGACGGTAGTCGGGCGTGCCCTCCCCCGTCAGGATGCCCTTGATCTCATGGAACTGTCGGCGGACCTCCAACACCATCTTGGATGCTGCGCGACCCACCGCGTTCATAGTGAGGCCGCAGAAGAGGAACGCCATCATGGCGCCAATGAATACTCCTGCCAGCAGCGTAGGATTCATGATGCTGACGTTGAACTCGCTGAGGACATCGAGGATGGAGGCGGAGGCCGCATCGACGCCGTTGATGAGCGCGCCGGCAGTGCGACCGACGGCGATCTTGATCTCCTCGATGTACGAGGCGAGCAGGGCAAGGGCGGTAAGGGCCGCCGAGCCGATGGCGAAGCCCTTGCCGGTGGCGGCGGTGGTGTTGCCAAGAGCGTCGAGCACATCGGTACGCTGGCGTACCTCCGGCTCAAGCTCGGACATCTGGGCGTTGCCGCCGGCATTGTCTGCGATCGGGCCGTAAGCGTCGGTTGCAAGTGTGATGCCGAGGGTGCTGAGCATGCCCACGGCGGCGATGGCCACTCCGTAAAGACCCTGCGACAGGTTGGCCGCTGACATCATGTTATGAACGTCAAAGCCTGTGGCGAACAGGTATGCCAAGACGATGGCGCAGACGATGGCGATGACCGGAATGGCCGTAGAGACCATTCCAAGGCCGACTCCGCTGATGATGACGGTAGCAGGACCGGTCGCGGCTGACTCCGCAAGCTTCTGCGTAGGACGGTACGAGTGCGAGGTATAATACTCGGTAGCCTTGCCGATGACCACACCGGCTGCAAGGCCGGAGAGGACAGAGCAGGCCAGGTGCCACCAAAGGTTGCTGCCTGTACCGAATACCAGTGCCAATATGCCGAAGGAAGCGATGGCACTGAGGGCCGCGGCGAGATTGGTGCCGAAACTCATGCTCTTGAGGAGCTGGCTCATGGATGCTCCCTCCTTGGTACGGACGGTAAATATGGAAACGACCGACAGCACGACACCTACGGCCGCGATGAGCATGGGGGCAAGGATAGCCTTCATCTGCATTTCAGGCCCGGCAAGGAAGAATGCAGAAGCGCCAAGGGCCATCGTTGAAAGGATGGATCCGCAATAGGACTCGTAGAGGTCCGCGCCCATGCCGGCCACGTCGCCGACGTTGTCTCCGACATTGTCGGCGATGGTCGCCGGGTTGCGCGGATCGTCCTCGGGCAGGTCGGACTCGACCTTGCCCACGATGTCTGCGCCCACATCGGCAGCCTTGGTATAGATACCGCCGCCTACGCGGGCGAAAAGCGCCTGCGTGGACGCACCCATGCCGAAGGTCAGCATAGTGGTCGTGATGACGACAAGCTTCTGGGCCATCGACGCGTCACGCACGCATGCGTTCAGGATAATGAACCAGATGGCGATGTCCAGAAGGCCCAGGCCGACTACCGTCAGGCCCATGACCGCGCCGGAGCGGAACGCCACCTTCAGGCCGGCGTTCAGCGAGCGCCGCGCGGCATTGGCAGTACGACCGGAGGCATGGGTGGCGGTCTTCATGCCTATGAAGCCCGCAAGGCCCGAGAAGAAACCTCCCGTCAGGAAGGCGAACGGGACCCAGGGGTTCTGCACCCCGAATCCATAGGCAAGGATGGCGAAGAACACTACCAGTATTGCGAAAACGATGATGACTACTTTGTATTGTTGCTTGAGATAGGCCATAGCCCCCTCCCTCACGAACTGCGCGATGCGTCGCATCGCAGGCGTTCCTTCATCCTCCTTCCTCATCTGCTTGTAAAAGGCGAAAGCAAAAGCGAGGGCTATTACAGATGCCGCAGGAACGGCATAGAACAGGGTATCCATACTGTCGGTTTTTAAGTCAGTTAATCGTTTAAAACGTTACAAATATAACAATTCTCAAATAAAACAAGTCACTTTCCGACGGTTTCGGGATAAATTCTTATATTTGCAGTCCATTCAGCGTCATGCTGCAATGAGGGACGGTTCCGTAGCTCAGCTGGATAGAGCAACAGCCTTCTAAGCTGTGGGTCCGGGGTTCGAATCCCCGCGGAATCACGAAAGGAATGGACGCTGCGGCCAAGACGAATTCGTCTTGGCCGTGTCGTTTCTGTAAAACGGCCGCATCAAGCCAGCTTGAATGCGGCCTTTTTATGGGAACGACAAGCCCGGCTCCGCCGGACGAGCGTCCATTCTATGCTCGTGGATGCGCCCCCGCAGGGCAAGGGATGTGGCCGCCAGGGCCAAATCCCTTCCCGCACCGCTCCCTGATGCACAGGAGGAACGCCAGCCCTCACAGATTCCTCGTGCGCAGATCCAAACCCCTTCAGAGCGCATTTCCGTTCCCGCAGGAGGAACGCCAGCCCTCACAGATTCCTCGTGCGCAGCTCCGACCCCCTTCAGAGCGCATTTCCGTTCCCGCAGGAGGAACATAAGACCCTCACCATTCCTCCTGCGCGGGAAACGCGGAACTGCGCGGGAAACGCAGAACTGCGCAGGAAACGCGGAACTGCGTGCTCAGAAATACTGAATCTGAGCACGGGAACAGGTCAAAGGAGCGTTCCGTGCTCAAAAAAGACTGTTTTGAGCACGGGGACAAGTAAGAATCGTTGTGGAAGCTTGGAAGCCTGCGGTAAGCCTGAAGGGCGACTCTGAAATGGCCGCAGGGCAAGGGATGTGGTGCCGCAAGCGGCAAGGGATGTGTCGCCGCAGGCGGCAAATCCCGAACAAATTGCTATATTTGTCGTATAATAGAAACTCTTTTCAAGAAATGCGACACACTCTCCTACTCTGTTCCATTGCGATCCTGGCGACAGCCTGTTCGAGCAACAGATTCACCATGGTCACCACCACAGAGGACAACCCCTGGGTCGAAACCTCCGCCTATGACGACACGGCCGAAGGCACTGAAGCCGACATCGTCGTCAATCTCGATGTCGTGGGCCAGACAGTCCAGGGCTTCGGAACCTGCTTCAGCGAGCTTTCCCACCGAGCATTGTCGAAGCTTTCCAAAGATGACTACAATGCGGTCATGACCGAGCTTTTCACCCCCGGCGACGAAGGCGCGAACTTCACCATCTGCCGCATGCCGATAGGCTCCAGCGATTTCGCTTTGAAATACTACTCCTTCAACGATACGCCCGGAGACCTCGCCATGGAGCATTTCTCCATCGACAACGACAAGGAGACCCTGATCCCGCTGATCAAGGATGCACTGGCCAGGAACCCCGAACTCAAGGTCTGGGGATCGCCATGGAGCCCTCCCTACTGGATGAAGGTCAACCAGAACTACGCCAGCCGTCCGATGAACGGCCGGATGATGCCGCCTCCGGGCGCTCCCAGGCCGCAGGGGCAGCGTCCGCTGGCAGGCGGTCCCGGTCCCCAGGCCGGGACACCTCCGATTCCCGCCACAACGGCCGCCGAGCCTTCATTCCGCGCGAGTTTCGCCCCCTCCAGCAAGAAGCGTCTCGAACTGGACAACCTCGTCAAGGACAACGGGCTCGACATGGAACACATGATGCGCGAAGGCCAGGATTCGTTCATCCAGGACGACCTTTACTTCGAAGCATACGCCCTGTATTTCAAGAAATACGTACAGGCCTACCGCGAGCAGGGCATAGATATCTTCATGGTCATGCCCCAGAACGAGTTCAACTCTGCCCAGAACTTCCCTTCATGCACCTGGACCGCGCAGGGTATCACCAATTTCCTCCACCATCTTGTTCCGGCCATGGACGAGGAAGGCGTCGAGGTGTATTTCGGAACGATGGAACGCGCCAACAGGGCCTTGGTGGATACGGTCCTCACCGATCCGCAGATCGGCAAGAAGATCAAGGGTGTAGCCTTCCAGTGGGCGGGCAAGGACGCACTGCCCCTCATCCACGAGAGCTATCCCGAGCTTACCATGGTAATGAGCGAGCAGCAGTGCTTCAACGGGGCCAACAGCTGGAACGACTTCATCTCTGCATGGGACCTGCTGAAATTCAACATGGACAACGGCGTGAGCATCTATGACTACTGGAACCTCGCCCTGTTCGACGGAGAGGTCAGTACCTGGGGGTGGCAGCAGAACTCACTGATAAGTGTCGACTATGAGACCGGAGCCTTCAAGTACAACTACGAGTTCTACGAGATGAAGCATATCAGCAGATATGTCCGTCCCGGAGCCGTCTATCTCGGAACGGCCGGCAGCATGGAGGAGGCCATGGCCTTCCGCAATCCTGACGGAAGCATAGTAGTGCTGGCGGCCGAGAAGACCGGAGAGGCACGCAATCTCACCATTACGGCCGGAAAGAGGACCATAAAGGTCAACATCCCGGCCAACAGTGTGAGCACTATAGTATTCTGATAATAGCCCGAATACCGTCCGGGAGCATGGATCAATGCTCCTGGACCTTTATCAAGGCCTTGACGGGAGCTATCGGCTCCAGCAGTTCACGGCCGGGAAGGTCGGTTATCTCTACGAGGAACACGAAATCGGTGATCTTGACCTTGTACTCCTTGCCAGCGACAACGATCTTCTGACGCTCGAATGCTTCGGCAAGGCCTTTCGCCGTGCCTCCGGTAGCGAGAATGTCATCAAAGAAAGTGACCTCGAACGTGTCACCGTTCAGCTGGCCCGCCGCGACGTCTGACTGACGGAAGAACACCTCGTCCTTGCCATACTCCTTCACTATCTCCACCTTGACAAGATCATCACCGGCGAAAGGAAGCTTGCCTTTCTTGCGTATGGGGATGATGTTGGCGATGCTGGGGCACAGGGCCATCATAGGCGTGGCGAAGAGGAAGCCCCTGGCCTCGGGCGCAGCAACGTTGGGAGAAGAGCACAGCACGCCGAGATCGCGGGCAGCGCCGCGAAGCAGGTCCTTGTCCTGAAGGAACGGTATGACATCAACGAAATTGACTCCCTCGATAGGGAAATCGGGATAGAATTTCAATGCATCCTTGTAATTCATGTGGTGGTATTTTTCTGAGTATAAAGATAACCATTATCATCCAAGAAATGTATCATCGCAGCGGATTATTTTTATATTTGCGTATAATCACCACGAATCCTCCACATGAACAAACGCATCACCACCCTCCTTTCCATCGCGATCATAGTCGCGCCTTTTGCCGGCGCGCAGGATTTCGAAGCCTCGATCCGTGAGAACATCGACCGCTTCGCGGGCGTCTACCACTCGTACGAGTATATCCCTACCGCCGACACACCCGCGCCGAAAGGCTTCAAGCCTTTCTATGTCAGCCACTACGGCAGGCACGGATCCCGTCACCAGATCGGCAGCAGCGGCACAAGGCCTTACGAGACCATACAGAAGGCTGAAGAGGCCGGACTGCTGACCGATGAAGGAAAGAAACTTGCCGCGGACATGCTCCGTATCTATACCGAGCATGCGGGCATGGACGGCGAGCTGTCTGTCCGCGGAGGCAGGGAGCATGCCGCCATCGCGGCCAGGATGCAGGCGCGTTTCCCGGATATCTTCAAGTCTAAGACGCGCACCCGCGTGCACTGTCAGACCAGCACGGTACCGCGCTGCCTGCTCAGCATGGCCAATTTCACAGGCAGTCTCAAGAACAACGCCCCGAATCTCCTGTTCGACTTCATCACCGGAGACAAATACCTCGACCTCCTGGCTCACGATTATTTCCAGATAGACGATATCTCGGATCAGAGAAGCCACCTCAACGATTCGATAGTAAAGGCCAACGTCGATCCTTCGAGGGTCATGAAGACCTACTTCAAGGACGACCCTAAAGTGAACGACGTCATCTCCAACCCATGGTCCTTCATGCGCTACCTGTTCCTGTATGCTGCCATATGCCAGGACCTCGAGTATGAACTTGGCGGACTGGACCTGAAACATTACCTTACCGAAGAGGAACTGATGGGGCTTGCCAAGACTTACAACGAGCGGACATACGGCTCGTACGGCAACTCCCTGGACTTCGGCGACCGCATCACCTGGGCCGCGAAATGGCTGGTCGAGGATTTCATCGCCAGGGCTGACGCCGCGATCGAGGACGGCAGCAATGTCGCCGCCGACCTGCGCTTCGGACACGACAGCGGCATACTCCCGCTCGCAGGACTGCTCGGATTGGAAGGAATCTCCGCCCGTTACCCCATGGGACAGGCCTACAAGAACGGATTCTACATCTGGGAGAGAGTCCCCATGGGGACCAACCTGCAGATGGTATTCTACCGCAACAAGAAGGGAGAAGTCCTCGTGAAGGTACTGTACAACGAAAAGGAGACGGCCATTCCGGCCGTCCCCGCATTCTCAGGTCCTTATTACCGTTGGGAGGACCTCAAGGCCCATCTCGTCCGTATCTCCGAGGACAAGAGCGACCCGGTATAAGGGCTACTCCCCTTCAGGCTCCGGTTCGGGGATGTCTGCCCTGAACGGGATGACAGGCAGGCCGTTGGCACCCTTCAGGTTGCCGACCTGATAGTCACGGAAGCAGTAGCGCACCGCCTTCGGCTCGGGAACGCCGGGGGTGGAGAGTACCACCGCGGTCTCGCGGAAAGAGGAGCGTATCTCGGCATGAGCCGGCTGGAAGTATCCGCCGCCACCCGCGATCTCAAATCCGACGATCTCGCCGTCCATGCCGGCGAATCCGCCACGGGCGTTGTCGAAAGTCACGACGACCTTGCCGCCCTCCTCGAGCCTGACTGAGCGGAAGCAGGGATTGAACGCCTGCACTCCGGTATAGCCATAGGCCATGTTGAGGGCCATGTAGCACAGGCGCTCTCCGATCTGGCGCTTCTGCGAAGCGTGTATCTGGGTGCGCTCGAACTCGTAAGCCAGGTCGTTGGTACCCACAAGGCCGGCGTTCGGGATCATCTTCGATGCCTTGAACTGCTGCTCCCTGAGCAGCGGGCCATGCTCGTCCTGAAGGCCGTACTGGCCGTCATAATAGTCATAAGGCTGGAGCTCGACGATGAGGAAGGGGATGTCTCCCCTGCCGATATCCTTGCGCCAGGTATCCACCATCGCGGTGAGGCGGTCGGCATAGACCTCGTTGGCTATGCTGATGTTGGACTCGCCCTGGAACCACAGGATGCCGCTCATGGTGTACTTGGAAGCCGGGCGGAACATGGCGTTGTACATGATCATCGGCTTGTACATGTCGTTCACCTTGGGGTCCGAAGCGTTTGCTAGGTCCACGTCCGGGCAGTCCTCGAGCAATTCGCGGCTCATCCATGCCTCGATCACCGAGCCGCCCCAGCTGGCATTGATGATGCCCACGGGCACATCCAGGGCCTTGGAAAGACGGGTGCCGAAGAAGAATCCGACTGCGGAGAAGCGCGGTGCGGTGGCGGGGTTGCACTCCTGCCACACACCCGTGGCGTCATACTGCGGCTCAGTAGCACGGGCCTTGTTCACAGTCATGAAGCGCACGCCCTTGTACTGGCGCGCCATGGCGATCTCCTCCAGGGATCCTTCCACGCCGCCTGAAAGGGCCATCTCCATGTTGCTCTGGCCGGAGCAGAACCAGACTTCGCCTATCAGGACGTTCGAAGCGCGGACCGTCTCGCCTCCGCTGGAGGCCCGGACGGTCTGGGGCTCGAACGTTGCGGCGGGAGTCTTGAGCATCACCTCCCAATGCCCTTCGGCATCGGCGCGGGTGCTGACGGAAGACTTGAGCCACGAGGCGGAGACGGTGACCGACGCGCGCGGAGAGGCGGAGCCCCAGATGCGCGCCTCGGTATTTTGCTGGAGGACCATATTGTCGCCCAGCAGGGACGAGAATTTCAGGTTGCCGGCCTGAAGCGAAAGAGTCATCAGCAACAAGGCGAGTGCTGCTGCGAACCGGTTCAGTTTCATAATGTTATTTCAAAATGTTCGGTGTTTCCCATTTCTTGGTAGCGGTGCAAGTGACCTGCTGCGTGAGCTGGCCGGCCTTGAGGATGAAATCACCCTCCTCAAGGATCCATTTGCCATCCTCGCCTACAAATGCCAGGTCACTGGCCGGAAGGGCGAAAGTGACCGTCTTGGTCTCACCCGGAGCGAGCTCGACCTTGTCGAAGGCGCGGAGGACGCGGTTGTCCGGGACGAGCGAAGCGACGAGGTCGCTGGAGTACAGCAGGACCGCCTCCTTGCCTTTCACGGCACCTGTATTCTTCACGTCCACGCTGACGTTCAACACGTCGGAGGCGTTGAAGGAAGCCTTGTCAACCTTGAGGTTGGAATACTCGAAAGTGGTGTAGCTCAAGCCGTAGCCGAAAGGCCACTGCAGTGAGACCTTGGCATCGTAGTCGTAAGCCCCCTCCATCGTGCTGACCTCCTCGCTGACCTTGTAGTCGTAGTTGGCCAGGGAGTTGATCTCGCGCGGATAGGTATAAGGCAGCTTGGCGGAGAAATTGGCATCGCCGGCCAGAAGGTTGGCGAGGGCGTCAGCACCATAATTGCCGGGCAGCAGGATATCGACGACCGCAGAAGCCAGGGGCTCGATGTCGGCGACAAGGCGCGGACGCCCCTCGTTGAGGACGAGGATGACGGGCTTGCCGGTCTTAGCAAGGGCCTTGACCAGCTCGCGCTGGTTCGCCGAAAGGGTCAGGTCGGTGAGATTGCCGGGAGTCTCGCAGTAGGAGTTCTCGCCGATACAGGCGACGATGACGTCGGCCCTGCGTGCTGCGGCGAGAGCCTTGTCGAACCCGTCGACGATCTCGTCGTAATAATTGCCCTGCTCGTTGTAGCGCACTCCCTGCTCAAGGGTGACGTTGGCCGCGCCGAACTTGGCACAGAAGGCCTCGTAGATGGTATTGTACTTCTCCGCCACCTGCTCGATGCCGGATCCCTGCCAGGTATAGCTCCAGCCGCCGTTGAGGCAGCGCATCTGGTTGGCATTGGGGCCGGTCAGGAGGATACGTGTGCCCTTGGCAAGCGGAAGGATACCGTCATTCTTGAGGAGTACTTCGCCCTCCTCGGCAGCACTCAGGGCCTTGACGGCGAACGCATCGCTGCCGTAGAGAGGATAATCGGCGGGATCCATATCCGGAGCGTCCATGAGTCCGAGACGGATCTTGACGCGAAGGATGCGGCGCACGGCATCGTCGATGCGCGACATCTTGACAGCGCCCTCCTCGACAAGTTCCTTGAGCATACCGCAGAAATCCACGCTGTACGGATCCATGCTCATGTCGATGCCGGCGTTGATGGCGATGCGGATGGCGTCTTTCTTGTCCTTGGCCACCTTCTCGCGGGTGTAGAGATTGTTGATGTCAGCCCAGTCGGTAAGGATCATGCCGTCCCAGTTGAGGTCTTCCTTGAGCCACCTGGTGAGATACTCGTAACTGGCATGCACCGGCATGCCGTTGATGCTGGAGGAGTTGACCATGAAGGTCAGTGCGCCGGCCTCGGCCGCAGCCTTGAAGGGCGTGAAATACTTTTCGCGTATCATCTGCGGCGACAGGTAGGCCGGCGTGCGGTCCTTGCCCGTGAAAGGCGCTCCATAGGCGAAATAGTGCTTGACGGAAGTCGCAACATGATACTTGTCGATATGGTTGGGGTCGTCGCCCTGGTAGGCCTTGACCTCGGTCTCTACCATCCTGGCATTGACCAGCGGGCTCTCTCCGAAACTCTCATAGATGCGCGGCCAGCGCGGGTCCCGGCCGAGGTCGACGACGGGATTGAACACCCACGGGCAGTCAGTGGCGCGGCTCTCGTAAGCCGTCACTTCCGCCATGGTCTTCACGACCTCGGTATTGAAGGAGGCGCCGACGTTGATCGGCTGGGGGAAGAGGGTACCGCCCTGCGAATAAGTCACACCATGGTTGTGGTCCAGGCCATAAAGGGTAGGTACACCGATATGCTCTATCGAGTACTTGTTGAAGGTACCTATCCACTCGTACCACTGTTCGGGCGTCCCGGCCATTCCAGGAGCGTTGAGGAACGAGCCCACGCGGTAGTTGGCGATCATGGTGTCGACCTTGGACGCATCCAGCGCCCAGACCGGGCGGCCGTCCTTGAGCGTGTATCCTCCGAGGACGTCGATATTGATCTGAAGCATCTGGCCGACCTTGTCGTCAAGGGTCATCTTGGAAAGGATGCGGTCGATCTGTTTTTCGATGGCGGCATCCTTCGGGATGGATGGAGCATGGGCGGGCTCACGGGTGCAGGAAAAAACTGCCGAAAGGACTGCGGGCAGCAAAAGAAGGTATCTGGAGGATTTCATAAAACTGGTTTTAGTCTGATATACAAATATAGAATAAATCATCCGAAATTGCTATCTTTGCTGATACTGAAACTGCAAACACTGAAACCGACATGGCCAACCCCTACAAGGAAGTCGAGAACATAGCCGAACTCCCGGCACCGGACAGCACCGGATTCATCACCCGATACGTATTCCAGTACATAGATTTCAATCTGGTTCCGCAGTACGTTGCGGCAGGACACCGCTTTACCGACTGCTGCTTCCTCGGCTGCGAGATCCCGGCCGAGATGGAAGACGAGATCGGCAAGACCTGCATAGTGTTCCCGCGCATGGGGAGGGTCTACAACGCTTTCAGGGGCAAGCTTTATACGGGTGAGTCACTTTACGACGGATACGACCCCGAGGACGAGCAGAGTTTCGCGACCTGCTTCGACTCGCGGGTGTACATGAACTATACGGAGCAGGGCAAGCACTGCGACGATATCCGCGAGACGCTCGGCCGCTCCCTTCACGACCATGCGATCAGTGACGCCATGTACGATTTCCTGAGCAGGTTTGACGAGAAGCAGGTGTGCGCGGTCATGGGCGGCCATGCCCTGCTCCGCACCGATGATGCCTACAAGGACGTAGCCATCATCAGCAAGTCCCTCACGGAGAAAGGCAAGATAATGGCATCGGGCGGAGGCCCGGGAGCCATGGAGGCCACGCATTTCGGCGCATGGATGGCCGGACGCGACATGGATGAGTTCGAGGAGGCGCTGGAGATGATCAAGGTCGCGCCTTCATTCCGCGATGCGGGATGGCTCCGCACGGCCTTCGAGGTCAGGAAGAGATTCCCGCAGAAGAATTACCGCAGCCTCGGCATTCCCACGTGGTTCTACGGGCATGAGCCGTCCACCCCGTTCGCGACCGACATCGCCAAATTCTTCTTTAACAGCGTCCGCGAGGATACCCTGCTCTCCATCGCCAAGGGTGGGATCATCTACTCCCCCGGTTCGGCCGGCACTTTCCAGGAGATCTTCCAGGATGCGGCCCAGAACCATTACGAGACCTTCGGCTACGCCAGCCCGATGGTATTCCTGGGAGTGGACTACTACACCCGCGAGGTTCCGCTCTATCCCCTGCTCGAGGACCTTCTCGCGCGTGGTAAATACAAAGGGCTTATCCTGTCCATCACCGACGACAAGGAGGAGGCCATCGACAACATCCTGGCCTTCTCGTCCAGATAGCAACGGACGCATAATGACCGTATCGCCGCGGGGAGGGTTTCCACCGCGGCGATATTTTTATTATTTTTCTTGAATAATTGTTGTTTTTCAATAAATAATTGCCTATATTCGCAGCAGAAACCTCTTAAAACTTATTTGATATGATAGCAGAATGGTGGACATCACTCAGCGTGATCATGAAAGTATTGTGGGGCATCACCCTCGCAGCATCGCTGATTTTCGTCATCCAGACGGTCATGACCTTCATCGGGGCTGACGCCGGAGGCGATTTCGACGCAGATGCAGGAGGCGGCCTGGACGTCAACATGGACGACGCAGCCTCAGCGATGGGCACGGGTATGAACCTCCTTACCTTCCGCAACCTGATCAACTTCCTGCTCGGATTCGGATGGACCTTCATCCTCCTTCAGAAGAGCATCTCCTCGACTGGAGTCCTCCTGGTCATCTCCGTGCTGGTCGGCCTGGCGCTTGTCGCCATCGTCATGTACATGTTCAAGTGGCTCAGCGGCATGCAGCAGTCGGGCACGATCGACGTGTACAAGGCCGCCGTCGGCTGCCAGGGCAAGGTCTACCTGACCATCCCGGGCGAGCGCTCCGGCGAAGGCAAGGTGCAGATCACCATCAACAATGCCGTCAGGGAGTATGCCGCCCTCACCGACTCCGACACCCTCAAGACCGGCACCCCGATCAAGGTGGTGGAGGTCCTGAGCCCCA
The DNA here is from genome assembly GCA_900319185.1 of uncultured Bacteroidales bacterium. Lineage (GTDB taxonomy): Bacteria > Bacteroidota > Bacteroidia > Bacteroidales > UBA932 > Cryptobacteroides. Next base: position 10,468 of record ONNK01000009.1, on the reverse strand, counting down.
GCACGCTCCTCGTCGAAGAACTGAATTCGCTTATCGTCTAACATATTAAACAGACTTATATTATGGGAATTGAACTGATCATCATCATCGTATTCGTCGTCTTCGTGACCTTCGCCGCCATCCTCAGGCGTTACAAGAGGTGTCCGTCCGACAAGATCCTCGTCATCTACGGAAAGACCGGCAAGAACAAGGAAGGTTCCATCTCCTCCGCCCGATGCATCCACGGCGGTGCATCCTTTATCTGGCCCGTTTTCCAGGACTGGAAGATGCTCGACCTGACCCCTATCAGCATCGAGTGCAACCTCACCAACGCACTGTCCAAGCAGAATATCCGCGTCGACGTGCCCTGCCGCTTCACCGTCGGTATCTCCACCGAGCCTGAAGTGATGACCAACGCCGCCGAGCGTCTGCTCGGGCTGCATCCCTCCGACATCCAGAACATCGCCACCGATATCCTCTTCGGTCAGCTCCGTCTGGTCATCGCCACGATGGATATCGAGGAGATCAACGCCGACCGTGACAAGTTCCTCGCCGCCGTCAGCCAGAACGTTGAGGCCGAGCTCCGCAAGATCGGTCTGAAGCTCATCAACGTCAACGTCACCGATATCCGCGACGAGTCCGGCTATATCGAGGCTCTCGGTAAGGAAGCCGCCGCCAAGGCCATCAACGACGCCAAGAAGAGCGTTGCCGAGCAGAACCGCTTCGGTGAGATCGGTAAGGCCGAGGCCGACAGGGACAAGGACATCCGTATCGCCGAGACCAGCCGAGACACCCGTATCTACACCGCTGACGCCAACGCCAAGGCCGTCGAGGGTGAGAACAATTCCAAGATCGCCATCGCCAACTCCGATGCAATGCGCCGCGAGAAGCAGGCCGAAGCCGAGCGCATCGCCGTAGCAGCCGAGAAGGTTCAGGCCGCAAAGGCCCTCGAGGAGGCATACAAGAGCGAGCGCGACGCCGAGCTTGCCCGCGCCGAGCGCGAGAAGGCTACGCAGGAGGCCAACATCGTCGTCGCCGCCCAGATCGAGAAGGAGAAGATGATCATCGAGGCCGAAGCCCAGGCCGAGAAGCTCCGCCGAGAGGCACAGGGCCAGGCAGACGCCATCTTCGCCAAGATGGACGCCCAGGCCCGCGGTGCCCTGGAGATCCTCTCCAAGCAGGCTTCCGGTTTCGGCAAGCTGGTGGAGGCTGCCGGCGGAGACGCCAAGGACGCTATCACGATGCTCATCTCCGACAAGCTGCCCGAGTTGGTCAAGACCCAGGTCGAGGCCGTCAAGGGCATCAAGATCGACAAGGTCACCGTCTGGGACGGCGCCGGCAACAAAGAGGGAGGCAAGACCGCCACTGCCAACTTCATCTCCGGGATGATGCAGTCGGTCCCCCCGCTCGACGAGATTTTCAAGATGGCTGGAATGAGCCTTCCTTCCTACCTCAAGGGAAAGGAAGAGGCCAAGCCCGAAGAGCAAAAGGAGGTAGCTGAATAATGGCTATTATCGTAAACGTGGACGTAATGCTCGCACGCAGGAAGATGTCCTCCGGGGAACTCGCCGAAAAGGTGGGCATTTCGGCCGCCAACCTCTCCATCCTGAAGACAGGCAAGGCCAAGGCCATACGCTTCACTACGCTGAACGCGTTGTGCAACGCCTTGGACTGTCAGCCAGGGGACCTGCTGGAGTACGCTCCGGATCCCCCTGAGACTACTTAGTGCCGTACCAGGACTGCATCACATAAAAGGCCTTCTTCCGTTCACCTTTCTCGGAGAGAAGGCCTTTTCTGTTGTAGTCGTCCTGGATGCCGCCGAGCATGCGCTTGGGGCTCCGGAAGTCCTTGAGGATCCAGGGAGAAGTGCCGGCAAGCCCGGGCATGCGGTCCAGCATGGAGATATTCTTCTGATACAGATACTCCTGGTTCTCCTCCGTGAAGCGCTGGTCCACATCACCATGGCGGCCGTACAACGCGCCGCCGCCGAACTCGGTGACAATGACAGGCTTCTTGATGTCGAACGTCCAGGTCACGTCGTCGCACTTCTCAGGCGTACCGTCATACCAGCCGACATACTGGTTGAAACTGATCAGGTCGGCGATCTCTGTCAGAGGATCGTTCACCGTCAGCATCCTTCCCGGCTTCTCGACCTTCTCCATGGCAGCGCTGACCAGACGGGTAGGATCGAGCTCACGCGCCTTGGAGATGAGGTTGCCGAGGAATCTCAGGCGGCTTTCGCCAAGCGGAGTCTCGTTGGCGACGGACCAGATGATCACGTTGGCGCGGTTGCGGTCGCGGGTGATCATGTCGGTGAGCTGGCACTCGGCGTTGGCATAGGTATCGGGATTGTCAAATGAAATGGTCCAATACACGGGTATCTCCGACCAGACCATTATGCCCATCTCCTCCGCAGCGCGGATCATGTTCTCGTTGTGCGGGTAATGTGCCAGACGGACGAAATTGCAGTTCATGGCCTTGACTTCGGCGAGGAGCGCGCGGGCATGCTCCATGCTGTTGGCGCGCCCGCCGGCACCGCCGATCATCTCCTCGTGTATGCTTATGCCCTTGCAGAATATCTCCTTTCCATTGAGGAGGATCTTGTCGCCACGCGTCTCGATGGTCCTGAAACCTATCCTGTCCGACACCTTGTCGGCACCTGAAGACAACGTCACTTCATAGAGCTTCGGATTCTCCGGGCACCAGAGCACCGGCTTCGCATCAATCTCGAAGCAGGCAAGGCCCGAAGCGTCGGCAGTAACTGTCTTGCTGACCTTCAACTCTGGGATCGATACGTTCACACTTGCCGCCGCATCGGGACCGTCCAGCCGGACCCATCCCTCGATAACGCCCTGTGAGCCTTTCTTCAACTGGACTGAATACTCCCTGATGAAAGTCTCGGGAGTCTCGACGAGATACACGCTGCGGGTGATGCCGCCATAGTTCCACCAGTCGGAGTTGACAGTCGGCACTCCGTCCATGCGGCGGGTGTTGTCCACATTGACTACCAGCGAGTTGTCACCTTCCTTCAGGCGGTCCGTCACCTCGAAGTTGAAAGGGGTGAATCCCCCTTCATGGCTGCCGAGTCTCCTGCCGTTCAGTCCGACGACAGTCTCGTAGTTGGCCGCGCCGAAATACAGGAAGTACCTGCTCCCCTGCTTCGGCTCAGCGTCAAACTTCGTCCTGTACCAGACCGCTCCCTCATAATAGTACAGTTCCGGCCGCTGGGTATTCCAGTCGCCTGGAACCGCGATCTCCTTCGCATAGTCGAAATCATACTCCACCAGCACTTTCTGGTTGGAGTAGAAACTCCTGTCGGCGAAGAAAGAAGACCTGTCCGGGATAGGATTGGCGCGGTAATCCATCGCGCCGGTGTTGTAGACATCGACGATGTATTTCCAATTGCCGTCCAGGCAAGTCGCATTGCGACCCGGAATATTGGTGATCTGGGGATACGGAGTCTGCGCCGAAAGCACGATGGACAAGAACAGAAGAAGATGGGTAAGTACTGTTTTCATAAGGCCATAGTCAAAGTGTATGTGTAAAGTTACCAATTATTTGTTATTTTTGTTCAAACTAACCCATATGATACGCCTAATCTCAATCCGGAGGACACCCTTTCCTTTATTTGCCCTCATATCCGTTGTCTTTTCATTTGCTTGCATTTCATGCCAGAGAGTAGGATTGGATTACCCGAACGGACAGGCCGCCATTGTCGTGTCCTCCCCGGACGGGGAACTCACGGCTTTGGAACCGGTTTATGAAAAGACGCTGAACAAGGGGCGGATGACGGTACGCAAGATCGATTTCCGGGCAGAAGGGGCCGTTTTCCACATAATTGACAAATGGACCGGATCCAACGGGGAGATCACCCTGAACAGACATCTGGAAGTAGAGGGGGACTACCAGGGAGCAGGTTTCTATTCAGAAGAGGTATTTCACGGTGCAGTAGCCTCATCATGGGAAGAGTCGTTATTCATGATCCCGGGCACCATTTACGGCAAACCTCACACCACCGCATATAGTAAAGGCGGGACGAACTATTACAATGCCGGATTCTTTTCGTTGCGGGAAGATTATCTTCCTGCTCCCCTTGCGGCGGTCGCCGAACCTGAAGGGAAATGGGCCGCTATCCTCAACACATGTCCCAATGGTTATACGACACAGCAGGAAACATCGGCGGGCGCAGCAGACCGAATAGTGGACGGTAAGCTCGCCTTCGGTGCTCTTGACATACGCAAGGGAGAGCAAGGAGTCGATCTCGTTTATCGCTTCCCCGGTTCCGATGAAGAATTCTCCGGAAGGGGGGCGTTCTCCATATCTTCCACCACGCCGGAGTCCATGATCCGTGGACGGTTCCATCCTGTTCAGGACGGTTTCACCCAAGATTATACCGTTGCTTTCAAAACCGGCCTCAGCCCTTCATTCCCTCAGGTCGAGCGTGAAGTATGGAGGTGGACTTGGAGCCATCTCGATCCCAAAGTCGAGCCCGTGGACGTGGAAATGGTCAAGAATACCCTACTGGACCATCTTGATGAAAGACTCGTGACATATGAGGGCAGGACCGGTATTCCTTTCGTAATAGATGCCGTTTCTGGAAAGCCGGGGTCGTTCAGGCCGAATGCCTCCGGTTTCCGCCGCGCGACAGTGGTTCCGGATCTCGAAGGCATAGTTGGATGGGCCCATGAACTGGGCATCGACATCGATGCCTCCGCTGCCGAACTTGACATCTGGCCATGGGCTGTCATAGGCTTCTGCGGCAAGCACGTTGAGCTCGCCGGTCAATTCCTCCGGGAGAGCTATAGGGATGCCTCCGACCGAGGGCTTGAATTCCGCAAGGATGCGGAGGCGATAATGAATACGCTTGTCAAAGGTTTTCCTGTCAATCCTCCGATAGGTGAAGGCTTCGACCTCAGGACCGGTAAGGCCGGCAACATTCACGGCGGGAATTCCTTTGCACTCCGCCCAATTCCCGAGGACATGAGCATGCTCATGGAACTGCTGGTCGCCGAGAAAGAGCACGGCCGCACCCACGACGACTGGCTCGCCTGGGGAAAGTCACACGCCGAATGGCTGCTTTCGCAGCAGCGTGAGGACGGTTCATTCCCGGCAGACTGGGATACCAACGGCAATATTTCCGACCCAAGCGGTGAGAAGACCTACGCTCCCATTCCCTTCTTTGTACGCCTGTCCGCCTTTACCGGCGAAAGCCAATGGCTGGATTCCGCTCTCAAGGCAGGAGAGGCCCTGTGGAAGATCAGCGGAAGCATGGGTTACTACAACGGAGCCACCGGCAATTCGCAAGTGGCCGACAAAGAGTCCGGAATGCTGAGCCTCAACGCTTTCCTGTCATTGTATGATGCAACGAAAGACTCCAAATGGCTGGACCGCGCAATAGCCGCCGCAGACTATACCGAAAGCTGGATTTGGATCTGGAACGTGCCGATGCCTGAAGGAGCCGACCCGGCCGGGCTTGGCTGGAAGCCGGGCGTGCCGACTATCGGCGTGAACAGCATCGGCTCAAACGATGTGGGTGGGGTGGACCAGTATCTTGATTGGGCAGTACCCCTCTATGCACAGTTGTACAAACTCACAGGAGACGACCATTACCTTGATGTAGCCTACATACTTCTCCATGGGACCAAAGCCATGCTTGCCCTGCCTGGCAGGACATACGACATGGCAGGTCCCGGATGGCAGCAGGAGCATTGGAGGATGGCATTGGGACGCGGCACGGGTGCGCACCGTACATGGCTGCCATGGATTTCGATCAATCATATCCATGGCATCACCGGCCTGGAAGACCTGGACCCCGAACTCTACGAAAGGATGAAACACCAGTATAATTGAAAATAATAACCAACTCATGAACAGGAAACTCTTTTTACTGCTTGCAATGCTTTCTGCGTGCCTGACCCTGAATGCGCAGAAACCGGATCCCGACTTTTTCATCTATCTATGTTTCGGCCAGTCCAACATGGAGGCCGGAGCGCGTCCTGCCGAACAGGACGAAGGCTTCAACGACCCGCGTTTCCAGTTCATGGCAGCCGTGGACATGCCGCGCTTCCAGCGCGAGCGCAACCACTGGTACACGGCCGTCCCGCCCATCTGCAGGGAGACCAACAATATGGGTCCCGTCGATTTCTTCGGCCGCAAGATGATCGAGGTCCTTCCCGAGAAGTACAAGGTAGGTGTGATCAACGTCTCCGTCGCCGGCGCCAAATTGGAGCTCTGGGACAAGGACGCATGTGAAGAGTATCTGGCCATGGAAGCCGCCGACCCTTCGCGCGGCTGGCTTGTGGACATGGCCAAACTATATGGGATGAGTCCGTATCAAAGGCTGATGGAGACCGCACGCGAAGCGCAGAAATACGGCGTCATCAAGGGAATGCTGATGCACCAGGGAGAGTCCAATCCCGATGATCCGGAATGGCCCGGCAGGGTGAAGAAGATCCACGATGACCTCTGCGCCGACCTCGGGCTGGACCCTGACACCATCCCTCTTCTGGCAGGAGAGTTGAAATATGCCGAACAGGACGGTGTATGTGCCGCTTTCAATGACGTGGTGTTGCCCAACCTGCCAAAGGTGATGCCCAATGCATACATCATCTCCGCCCTTGGTTGCGAGAGTACCGGTGACCAGTTCCATTTCAGCACGGAGGGCATGCGCCTCATGGGCTACAGGATGGCGGACAAGATGCTCCAGCTCCAAGGACTCAAGGAGGTCGAACGCCGCACCCTCGACCTCAAGCCGGACAAGCTCGGCATCGCCATCAGTCCCACCCTGGCCGGTATCTTCTTCGAGGACATCAACCAGTCCGTGGACGGAGGCATCTGCGCCCAGCTGATCCAGAACAACTCCTTCCAGGCTTACAACGTCCCTGAGGCCCCCGACCAGAACGAGTTCTCCACCTGCGACACCGTATTCTTCGGATGGACCGTCGTGAGGGGGGAAGGCTCGCAGGGCGCCGCCCGGGCAGTGGCGGACAAGCCGCTCGTGCCCGGCCTCAAGCGCTGGTATGACTTCGACCCGAATGACGGGTACGACGACGAGCTGCGTTACGCGCAGTACAGCGTGCGTTTCGACATCGAGAAGGCCGGCGCGGGATTCGGCATCGCCGCCAACGGCTACGGCATAGCCGAATACAAGCGCGGCCCCGGCCTCATCTACTCCAACAATACCCAGACCGCATCCATACCTGCGGTCCAGGGAGTCAGCTATGACCTCGGCCTGTATCTGCAAGGTGCCGGCTACAAGGGCACAGTCTCCGTCTATCTGGAAGATGCTTCCGGCAACCGCAACTCCAACGTCATGACCATATCAGGACTGGAAGGAACATGGAAGCAGTACACCGGCTCCCTCACCGCAGAGCGTTCGGTGGACAGCCGCCTAGCCATCGTAGCGGATGCCCCCGGCACGTTCTGGCTTGATTTCGTCACCCTCGTGCCGGAAGCCTCGCAGCTCTGGGAGGGCGGCAAGTACGGTCCTTTCCGCAAGGACCTCCTGGAGGCCCTCGCGGACCTTCATCCTACCTTCATGCGTTTCCCCGGAGGATGCGCCTCCGAGGGTACCAACTATTTCGGCCAGGTGTTCTGGAAGAACTCAATCGGCCCGCGCGAGGAGCGAGTCGGCTTCCGCAACCACTGGGGCTACTGGACCTCGCAGTATATCGGCTTCTACGAGTACCTGCTCATGGCTGAAGGTCTCGGCGCCACTCCCCTGCCGGTCCTCAACAACGGTGTCACCTGCCAGTTCGCCGGACACAAGTACATCGCGCCCTTGGAAACCCAGGCCGACCGCGACCGATTCTACAATATCTTTGTCAAGGACGCCCTTGACTTCATCGAGTTCTGCAACGGCGGGACCGACACGGAGTGGGGAGCGAAGCGCGCTGCCATGGGACATCCCAAGCCTTTCAACCTCAAGTATCTGGGCATCGGAAACGAAAACCGTGGTGACGAATTCTGGGAGCGTTTCGACATCATCTACAAGGCGGTGAAGGAGAAGTATCCCGAGATCACCATAGTCTCCACCGCCGGATCGGCCGATTCCGGCCCGGAATTCAACGCCAACATGTCGCAGATAGACGCCAAGTACCCCGATACCATCGTGGACGAGCACTACTACAAGGGAGACGACTGGTTCTATTCCCGCGGCGACCGCTATGAGCCCGGACAGGTACGCGGCGCCGACGGAAATACCTACGACAGGAGCAAGCCTACGCGCGTATTCGTAGGCGAATTCGCCAACAACCGCGCCAACAACGCCTATTCCTCCGCAATGGCGGAGGCAGCCTACTGGACCAGCCTGGAGCGCAACTCCGACATGGTGGTGATGGCCGCCTACGCCCCTCTCTTCTGCAAGAAGGGCTTCAACAAATGGAACTCCAACCTCATCTGGTTCGACAACCGCGGAATGTGGCGTTCCTGCAACTACTACTACCAGAAACTGTTCTCCGTTGCGGGAGACCGCGCCTTCGAGACCTCTGCCGTAATGAACGGAGGGACCGAGGACGATAAGGTATATACTTCTCCCACCATCGACTCCGCGACGGGCGAGATATTCATCAAGTTCGTCAATGCCGAAGCATTGGACAAGATGCTCACCGTCAATACAGGTACGGGAGTCACATATAACGCCACCCTCGAGTTCGTCTCGTCGCATGACACTTCCGTAAAGAACCAAGGCGACCAGAACTACTACTCCAGTCATCCCGACTATGCAACTCCGGCCGCCGGGCCAAGGGCTGGGGAACGGCCGGGCATGGTCGGCATGGCTTTCCGCTTCGGCCGCAGGGTGAAATATACTGAAGCCGTCGTTCCGCACACCAAGGAGCTTGGAACCGTCAGGGGATCCTTCGAATTCATGATGCCTGAGAACTCCATCGGTATCCTCAGGCTCAAACCGGAATAATCATTGACACAAACCTAATACTTTACCATGGTATCCAGAAGAGATTTCATCAAGATGGCGGGCGCAGGCGCTGCCGCGCTGGCGGCCGGGGCCGCCGGCCCCTTCGGCGGTTTCACCGCCTCAGCGCAGGGCCGGCGGAGCGCCGCCGCTCCACTTTCCCCCACCGAAAAGGTCAAGGTCGCATTCATCGGCATCGGCAACAGGGGCAAGGACAACATCACGGAGGTCATGAGGACCGAAATGGTCGACGTCGTCGCACTTTGCGACGTCAACATGGGAGCGCCTCATACCCAGTGGGCCATCGCCCAGTTCCCGGGCGTTCCCCAATACAAGGACTTCCGCAAGATGTTCGACGAGATGGCCTCCAAGATCGAAGCGGTGTTCGTATCCACGCCCGACTTCTCCCATTTCCCCATCTCCATGCGTGCCGTCAAGGAAGGCATCCACGTCTATTGCGAAAAGCCAATGTGCCGTACGTTCCTCGAGAACCAGCTCCTCATCGACGTAGCGCTCAAGAACCCCCACGTGGTCACACAGATGGGCAACCAGGGCCATTCCGGAGAGAACTACTTCCAGTTCAAGGCCCTCGTGGAGTCCGGCGTGATGCATGATGTCACCCACATCACCGCCCACATGAACAACTCGCGCCGCTGGCACGGCTACGATGTCAACATGAAGACATTCCCTGCCGCCGATCCCATGCCCGCTACCATGGACTGGGATGTCTGGCTGATGCAGTCCGCACACCACGACTACAGCAAGCAGTTCGACGAAGGCAACTGGCGCAGCTGGTACGACTTCGGCAACGGCGCCCTCGGCGACTGGGGCGCGCACATCTTCGACACGGCACACGAGTTCCTCGACCTGGGACTCCCGTACGAGGTGGGCATGCAGCTGGCCGAAGGCCACAACGACTTCTTCTTCCCGATGTCCTCAACCATCCACTTCAAGTTCCCCCGCAGGGGCAGCATGCCCGCTTGCGACCTCACTTGGTATGACGGCATCAAGAACCTTCCTGAACTCCCGGCCGGTTTCGGAGACAGCATCGTATCGGACGTTCCTCTCGTCGCCGGGCAGGCGTATGTCCCCATCGAGCTCAATCCCGGCAAGGAGATCTATACCAACGACCTGATCTTCAAGGGCGGCTCCCACTCCGCCACCCTCGAGGTCGTCCCCAAGGCGAAGAACGACGAGATGGCCGCCAAGGGCCTTCTGCCCGAGCTTCCGGACTACCATTTCAACCATTACAAGAATTTCCTCAACGCCATACGCGGTACGGAGAAGGCCCACTCCCCCTTCGAGAAGGCCGGCGTCCTCTGCCAGATGATCAACCTAGGCTGCATCGCCCAGCGCCTGAACACTACGTTCCACTTCGACCGCGCCACCAAGGAGATCACCGACAATCCTTTCGCCAACGCCATGCTCGCCGGCACTCCGCCGCGCAAGGGCTGGGAAGAGTATTATGTCCTGTAAATGACTGAACCATGAAGAGATTAATCATCATACTATCATAAGCTGTTAAATAAATCAACAAAAATTGGAATTATGATTATTAAAAATCAAGCTTTTCCTTTT
>ONNK01000081.1 GCA_900319185.1 uncultured Bacteroidales bacterium | reverse complement strand
TATGCAAATAAAAGCTTTGGTCCGCCTTGTGCGTGAAAACCATTACTCTTATGCTTGATCCGGCATTGGCTTGAGGATAGAACTCTATCCATTCGTTAAAAGATGAAAAGAATTCTCATTGCGCTCATATTGATGCTCCTGTCGCTGGGGGCATGGGCGCAGTATGCCGATACAGGTACGGTCACCAGGACCGGTACCCGTATCAAGGTCGACGGGGTGAAGCTCTCACCCGAGGATCAGGCAGCGATGCTGGCGGACATCAACGGCACTGACTACAACCCCGCATGGGACAAGGCTAAAGCCGGTCGCACTACCGGTATGGCCCTCACTCTTGGAGGCGGCGTCGCGGCATTGGGTGGTAGTACAGTCCTCTTGCTTGGGCTTACGACCAGTGTTTTCGGAGCGGCTATCGGCGCGACGGTAGGCAGTATCGGAGGCCAGGAGAGCGCGCAGCAAACCGCACAGAAAGGGGCCTACGCCGGCAAGCCTTACATCACGGCCGGCCTGGTGGCCGCCGGACTCGGCGTAGCCGCCATGGGGGCCGGCATTCCCATGCTTGTCGTCAACAACAGGAAACTCAACGTAATAGTCAATGACTGCAACTCCGGCAGGCCCGCAGCGCAACTGACCATGGGGCCTACTGCCAATGGCTTCGGGCTCGCTTTGCAGTTCTGAGTAAATGGAAAGGGAAAAACAGATATTCAGGGTAACCCTAGTCGGCAGCGCCGGAAATGCGCTGCTGGTCGTTTTCAAGTTCATCGCCGGCATAGTGGGACACAGTGCCGCGATGATCGCGGATGCCGTACACTCCCTTTCCGACTTCATCACCGACATCATCGTGCTTGTATTCGTGGGCATCAGCGCGAAGCCGCAGGACACGTCCCACGACTATGGTCACGGCAAGTTCGAGACCCTGGCCACGCTCTTCATCAGCCTGGCGCTCATCGCTGCAGCCATAGGCATCATTGTATCCGGGGCGCAGAAACTGGTCGCATGGCTGAACGGCGCCGATCTCGAAGCGCCCGGAAGCCTGGCCCTGTGGGCTGCGGTCATCTCCATACTCCTGAAAGAATGGATGTTCCGATTCACCGCCAGGAAGGGGCGCGAGCTGGAGTCGCCGGCCCTGACGGCCAATGCCTGGCATCACCGCAGCGACGCCCTGTCGTCGATAGGCGCTGCGGTCGGCATCGGCGGAGCCGTCCTCCTCGGCGGGCGGTGGACCGTCCTGGACCCCCTCGCCTCCATCGTGGTGGGAGGCATGCTGATCAAAGTCGCATGGGAGATCATGCGTCCGAGCCTCGGCGAACTGACAGACGAATCTCTTCCGGAAAAGACTGAAAGCGAAATACTTGAAGTCTTCCACTCGTTCCCGGACATTTCCGAACCGCACAACCTTCGTACACGACGCATCGGAAACCGTGTCGCCATCGAGGCCCATATCAGGATGGACGGCGACATGACCCTGCAGCAGGCTCACGACATCACCTCAAGCATTGAAAGCACGCTGAAAGAGCGTTTCGGCAACGGGACGATAGTCACGCTGCATATGGAACCGCTCAAGCATGGAAATGCCTGAGCGGAGTCTAACTCTATTTGACGAAATCCTAACGGAAAACGACTTCCAGACCGTCGTAGGCGGCCTTGAGAGGATCGGGCAGAGTCCTGTCCAGCTCTTCCTGAGGCGGCTGCTGGGTCTTGGACATGTGGGTGATGTACACCTTCTGGCCTTCGACCGTGGCGTATTTGCGGTTGTCCGCAAGGATCTTCACAGTCTTGGCCACCTGGTCGACGCTTGAGTGCGAGAACATCCGCATGTCGTCATCCTTGTAGTCGAGGCCCATCGTAGCCTCCATGATGATGCCGGTGAGATACTTGCGCTCGCGCGAGAACTGCCCGACACCGGCGATCGCCAGCGCGTAAGCCATGAGCCCAGCGGTGTCGGTGGCATACAGCAGGCGGGTGGAGTCCTTCTCGATGAGATAGATAAGCGCCTGCTCGTCCGCATAGTTGGAAGTATGGTTGGCGGGAAGGGCAGTCACCTTCAGGCCGTCCTGCTCGATGACCTGTCCCAAGGAGAGCGGGATGATCTCGGGGACGGGTTTACCCGTTGATTCAGAGGCTTTCTGGAAATCGCCTTTGGCCCTTTCGAGCCAGGTCTCACCGAGGTAAACGCGCTTGATACCGAGCTCCAGCGCGGCCTTGGCGTCGTAATGGTCATTGTGGGAATGGGTGTAGAATACCACTTCCGGACGCTTCTCCGGAACCATGTCCGCTGCGGAAGGAGTATAGTCGAAGAGGACCTTGCCGTCGGCCAGGATACTGGCGTGGCGCCTCAGCTCGCCGCTGTCGGACGGTCCGTTCCAGTCGGCTCCTCCGGTGCCGAGGAAACGCACGTGTATGCCGGGGCCGGTCGGCTCATACACGATGGGGCCGCGGCTGCCGCCAGGCCGGAAGCCTCCCGGAGGCGGGCCCTGCGGCGGACGCCCCTGCGGGGGAATCTGGGCATTGGCCCTGTTCAACGGATTGGCTGCAGCGGCTGCTACCGATGCAACTGCCGCGATGCGGAGAAACTCTCTTCTTTTCATGGGATGAATGGACTCTGTTTCTACAAATATACGTATATTTGGAAAGAAACAGACACCCTCCGCTATGAAACGACTCCTTTTACTGCCATTGCTTTTTGCGGCATGCCTGTCCGCAACGGCCCAGGGCAATCCCGAGCTCTCCGACACCGACACTTTCGGATATCTTTACTGCCACATTTCCGCCCACGGCGGCTGGCCGGCATATGCCATGTCCCAGGACGGCATACATTTCCATGACCTGCTGTGCGGGGACTCCATCTTTGCAGAAGATGCCGAGGACGTGATCGACGGGGAAATCCCATATCTGTGCCGTGCAAAAGACTGGGGTTACATAATGGTCGCTGCATCAGGCACTTCGAGCATAGACATCCTCCGCAGTGACAATCTGATGCGGTGGGTACGGACGACTACGTTGGACCTTCCGGACTATTGCCAGGTAGGGGATCCGCAGATTATATGGGATGACACATACGGCGGCGAAGGAGGGTATCTGGTGTATTTCCCCATGCTCGAACCCACCAAAGTGACTCACATGAGCCTGTTCGGGGTACACTCCGACGTGAACCTGTCGGGCTGGACCCGCCCTGAGCTGCTTGCGGACTGGGGCTTCGGCATCAAGGATGCCGACATCAGTCCGCTGCCCGGAGGCGGGTATGGCGTACTCTTCAAGGAAGAGGACGGGCGGCCGGGACTGCTTGCAGCCACTGCGCAGTCGCTTGCCGGCCCGTGGTCGGAGCCGGCCTATCTTGAGCCCGAAGGCGGGAAGGCGGTCGAAGGGCCTTCGACCTTCCGCCTTGTCGGGGCGCAGGGCTGGCAGGTCGGCTACGTCGACCCTGCCGGCGGCCCGACGGGCGGCTACCGCGTCTGCACTGCGGACGACGATTTCTCCGAAATGAGGCGTCCGCAATACCTTGAGGGCGTTTTCGGCCCGGAGCAGGGCTCCTTCATCCGCGTAAGCGAAGATGAGTACAAGCGTCTCCAGGCATGGAGCGACAAGGCTGAACCGGACCATCTGGCACCGGACGTACACAATCCCGTATTCCCCGGGCTGCATGCCGACCCGGAAGTCCTTTACAGCGAACAGACCGGCAAATACTACATTTATCCAACGACTGACGGCGCCTATGCATGGCACAACCACGATTTCAAATGCTTCTCATCGGAGGACCTTGTCAACTGGAAGGATGAGGGCGTCATACTGGACCTTCAGGACCTCGACTGGGGAAAGGAGTATGCATGGGCTCCCTGCATTATTGAAAAGAAAGTCGGAAGAGCTTACAAGTACTACTATTATTTCGTAGCCAACAAGGCGGTTGGCGTGGCCGTGGCGGACAAGCCTGAAGGCCCGTACAAGGATGCATTGGGCAAGCCGATGCTCAGCCAGGAGGAGCTGAACACTCCGAACCAAGTCATCGACCCGGACGTCTTCCGCGACCCCAAGACAGGGAAATACTATCTGTACTGGGGCAATTCCTATTTATGGATGGCGGAGCTGGCGGATGACATGGTATCTCTCGTGCCCGGCACGATGCACGAGCTCATCCCCCGCTCACGCATAGGCGAATATCATTATCTTGAAGGCACTTACGTTTTCGAGCGCAACGGGCTCTACTACTTCATGTGGTCCGAGAACATCACCCGTTCGGCCCGCTACTGCATACGGTACCTGATCTCAGACTCCCCCACCGAGTTTATCCGCAACGGAGAGCCCGCCAAAGTGGAGGAGTCCGTTATCCTGCAGCAGGACCCTTCCCTCCAAATTTTCGGCACCGGGCACAATTCCGTCATCAACATACCCGGAACGGATGACTGGTACATGGTATATCACCGTTTCACCCGCCCCGAAGGCATCAAGATGGGCCTCTCAGGCGGCTACAACCGGGAGGTCTGCATCGACCCGATGTACTTCAATCCCGACGGGACCATCGTTCCCGTCAAGCCGACCCTCTGACAAAAAAGTCCCGGACCTTGTGGTGCCGGGACTTTCTCATTATCAGGCAACTACCTGAACAGCATCTGGGCGAACTCATACATGGACCGCCGCCAGCTCAACCACTCGTGATGGGTCCGCGGCGAAAGGTAGAAGTGTGCGTTCATGCCTGAGGCCTTCAGATCCTCGGTCTGCTGGACCGGATCGGTGCCCTCCTCTATGCCGAAGGTAGGCCAGACGAGCTCGGTCTCGCCGAAACTGATGAAAACAAGCTTCATCCCGTCCTTGAACGCGGGATTCTCCGCAGCCTCTTCCGCGGTGATGGTTCCTCCGCTGAACAGACCCACGTAAGAAATGATGTCAGGGCGGGCGAAAGCAGACCACTTGACCTGGAGGCCACCGTAGGAAAGACCTGCCATGGCACGGTGATCCCTGTCGGATATCGTCCGGAAAGTAGTGTCTACCATAGGGATAAGGTCATTGGCCATGATGCTGGTATAATCCTCCTCCCATCCCCAGGGATCCTCCAACTGGCAGTTGTCCATCACGATGAGGAAAGGCTCGCATTTGCCCGCGGCAAGGAGGTTGTCCATGATCTGGGCGATACGGCCCTGCCTTGCCCAACTGTACTCATTCTCCGCTCCTCCCGGCAACAGATACAGCACAGGATAGTGCTTGTCAGGATTGCGGTCATACTCTGCCGGAGTATAGACGAAGCAATGGCGCATCGCCTGCTTTTCCTCCGACCAGTAATATGTCCCCCTGAGCTGTCCCTGAGGGACCTTTTGCACCTCGAACAACTCGGAATCCGGAGACGGGATATCAACTCCGCTGCCCCAGCGTGCCGAGCCATAATAATACTCGCTGCCGGGATCGGGGACGTTCACTCCGTCAACGACCAGCTGATAATAATGGAAGCCCTCGTCCAAGGGATCGGACTCCCCTGCCCAGAAACCGTACCTGTTCCTCTTCAGGTCATAAAGCTTGGCATCGATATCGAGCTTTATGGACTTGACGTTAGCATCCGGAGCGTACAGGCGTACCCTCACCCGGCGTTCGGAATTGTACTGAGGGGATTCCTGGCCGCGCTGGGCGTTGGAAGCGATGACGAAGTCTTCCCTCACCTTGCCCGATCCGCTTCCGCAGGATACGGCCGAGATGATACAGGCGACTGTCGCGAGAGAAATGAGAAGCTTGTTCATGTGTGATATCTATTGTATTCCAACAAGTTCTGCTACTTGAAAAGCAGCTGGGCGAACTGATAGAGGGCACGGCGCCAGCTCAGCCACTCGTGTGCCGTACCGGGCGACACATAGAAGTGGGCGTCGACGCCCGAAGCCTTCAGCTCCTCGGTCTCCTGACGGGGATCGGTGCCGTCGCCGAAGCCCGCGACGCGGTTCTCAAGCTCACGGCTGCCGAAGCTCACGAAGACGAGCTTGAGGGTCTTGGCGAACTCGGGGTTGTTCTTGCAGTCGGCGACGGTGATAGTGCCGCCACTGAAGATGCCGAGGTTGGAGAAGACCTCAGGATGGGCCACGGTGATGGTCTTGGTCTGCATGCCTCCCATCGAAAGACCTGCCATTGCACGGTGTGCAGCATCAGGAATGGTACGAAAACGACTGTCGATCATAGGGATAAGATCCTTGATGAAGGTGTCGGCAATGCCGTCAGCCCAGTTGGCGGGCATGGCGAAGCCACCGCCGCCCTGAGGGCGCTGTCCGCCCTGCGGACGCTGGCCCTGGGGGGCCTGGGGCGGGCGCTGGCCCTGCGGAGTAGGAGCCGCCGCCGGGGCTGCCGGGCGCGGCATCGTCCACGAGCCGTTATCCATCACGATGAGGAATGGGACGGCCTTGCCGGCTGCGAGGAGATTGTCCATAATCTGGGCGGTGTGGCCCTGCTGGGGCCAACCGTGCTCATCCTCGCCGCCGCCGTGCTGCAGATAGAGCACCGGATAACGCTTGGTGGGATTCAGGTCATATTCGGCGGGGACATAGACGAAGCAGTGACGCATTGCATTGTTGACCTCAGACCAATAGTAGATCTCACGGATCTCTCCCTGCGGGACATTCTTGACCGCGTAGAAATCCTCATCCGCGGCGGGAACATCCACACCGCTGCCCCAACGGCTCGAGCCGTAGTAGTAGAGGCTGGACGGATCCGGGACATCAGCTCCGTCGATGTTCAGCTGATAATAGTGGAAACCCTCGTCCTGAGGAGCGGACTCACCGATCCAGACGCCCTGGTCGTCCTTCTTGAGCTCATATTTGACGCCGCCGATATCCAGCTTGACGGACTTGGCGTCCGGGGCTACGACACGGACGCGGACGCAGCGCTCGGAATTGACCTGGGGATACTGCTTGCCCGGCTGTACGTTAGGAGCCGGCTTGAAATCTTCCTTGACCTGTCCGTTGGCAGGTATGGCCGCGATGCACAGCGCAGCCGCAAGGATATAGAAAAACCTTTTCATGATAAGTGTTTGATAATTATGGTTAATAGCGATAATGTCGCAAATATGTGGCAGTCAATCTTTACAAAGTTAGTGTTTCTGAAGCACATATCCAACTGGGACGGCCGAGGTCTTTACGGATAAAATGACTACCTTTGAGGAAGAAAGAAACCAAAAGTCATGGCGAAATACAGCACTAAGGAAGGGAGGATGTATCTCCGAATCAGGAATTTATGCGGCTTTCTCGGAATCAGCCTCCCATGGCTGGCCCTGTTCTCGGCGGGAATCGCCGAGCATCCCGGCGACGACTGGTGGTGGAGCATTTCCGCAACGTATTACCAGAGCCCCGCGCTTGTCGGCGTGCTGGTCCCCGCAGCCCTTGTGCTGATCTCCTATATAGGCTATGACAACAGCGACAATTTCCTCACTTCCCTGGCAGGCATCTTCGGACTGGGCATCGTCCTGTTCCCCTGCAAGGTCAGCTGGATCCCGGACGGAACACCTGTAGGATTCTTCCAGATGCCCGTCGAGCTTTCCCACATGGTCCATGTCGGCAGCGCCGGCATATTCTTCCTGGCCATAGCCCTCAACAGCATCTTCCAGTTCACAAAGTCCGGATCGACCATGACAAACCGCAAGGTCATCCGCAACCGTATCTACCGCATCTGCGGCTACGGCATGATAGTCGTCGAAGCTATATTCCTCTACGCCTACGTTACAAAGGCACCGGGCTATATCGCCATGATCCTTGAGATCATCTTACTGCACCTTTTCGGCTTCGCCTGGCTGGTCAAGGGCGGGGCTTTCCCCTTCCTCAACGACAAGGAGGAGGAAAAGCCCGGCGACACCTCCGACCCCATCACCGCCTCCTCCGGCATCTGATAGCCTGCAGGTCAAAGGTCGTTTTCAGCGCAACGTGCGGGAAACGCCCGCAGGTTATGCCGATTGTCGGATAGAATTCCTATATTTGTTCTGTTCGAAACAAGTAACTGCGATATACTGGGCATG